>DHJP01000191.1 GCA_002404395.1 Clostridiales bacterium UBA4717 | reverse complement strand
CTTCCTCCCTTTGAACTCATTTGGTTTTTCAAAATTTTTGGTCTCACATCATTGACAAAACTACATATTTTGTTTATTGCTTTTTTGCTTGTTGATCTTCGGCACGAAGCCTTCAACGATCGCCTTGGTCTTGGTCCTGCCGCGGTGGCGGACATAGAAGAAGCCTATGGTCGAGAAAACGACCGCGCCGACGAAGTTGACGAGCAGATCTTTCATCGTGTCGATGATCCCGAGGTCAAGATAACCGTCTATCGTGTAAATGCTGCCGTCGGCACATTCGATCGTCGTGCGGACGATATCGGTGACGGGCACCGCCTTGTTGAGCTTCAGCGGATCAAGGGCGGTGGAATAAAGCGCGCTTACTACGGTATCTTTCTGCATATCGGTCTTGAAAAAGGTATCGGCGGAAAATTCAAAAAATTCCCACAGCACGCCGATCGTCATTGAAAAGCAGAATGCGACGAGCGCTAAAGTGATCGGCGTCAGGTTGATCTTTTTGTTGCGGTTCAGAAGATCGAGCATACAGAAGCCGACTGCCGCAAAAATGAATCCGCTCGTGGTGTGCAGGGCGGTGTCCCAGAACGGGAACTTCAGATAATAGCATCCGAGCTCTCCGAGGATCTCGGCGCAGAATACCAAGCCGAAGACCGTAATTTCCAGCGCGGTCGGCAGGGTAATGCTGAGTTGTTTTTCCACAAACGGCGGCAGCAGAAAAAGCACGAGCGTCAGCACGCATACGAACACGCTTTCCCATTGACCGTGGACGGCGGCTCTTACAAGGACGGCAATAACGATCACGCGCAGTATCGCGAAAACGATAAACGCCGCTTTGTCGCGTTTGATCTGTTCGATAAGCTCGCCGAAGAAGCCGGGCTTTTTGGCGGCTTTGTCGGATTTGACGGGCTTGGGGGCACGCGGCTTATGTGTTTTTTTCATGGCTTCACTGCTCCTGTTTCAAATAAATCGCTCGGATATTAAACTGCCACGGGTCTTGTGCGAATATACCGACAGACGCTCAAAAAGTGTCAGAACAACCGTCCGGCATCAACTGCAGTTTAGCATATTTCGTCAAAAAAGTCAAAGCTAATATGTAAATTTATCGTCCGACACTTGACATTTTTGCAGATAAGAGGTAAAATCAAGGGTGGAAATGCAAAAAAGTGCATTTTCGAATCGGAGCAATATCAACTCACACAAGACATTTTTTGGAGGGTGATGAAAATATGGTAAGGTTCGGCGATTATACTTTCGACGACAGCGCAAAATCAAAACTTGAGACCTATGAATGGGATCGTATATGGCAGGATCACGTGACCGACACCCACACGCGCCGTGTGTTAATTATCGGAGACTCGATCTCCGCCGGATATATGCAAAAGATACCGGAAGTTTCGGGCGGAAAACTGCTTCAGACTTCGCTTGCGACCTCAAAGGCGCTCGACAATCCTTGTCTGAAGCCGATGATCGACATGGTCGGCTGTCAGCTTATCGGGAACTGCAATGCGGTGACCTTCAACAGCGGTCTGCACGGCTGGCACTTGTCTGTTGAAGCATACGAAGCCCTGCTTGACGATATGGCGGCTTTTCTGTGCGAAAGATTCAAGGATAAGAAAATATTCTCTGTCAATACCACTCCGACGCGCAATGGCGATGATATGAGCTTCACCGATAAGCTTGATCGTATCCGCGCGCTGAACGAGGCGATGTCAAGGGTCGCCGAAAAGTATTCGCTTGAGGTGATCGACCTGTTTTCGGCCGCTTACGCTCATCCCGAATACTATGCACAGGACGGAGTGCATATGAAAGACGAGGGATACCTTGAGTTTGCGCGTCTGATTTGCGAAAAAGTGATGTAAAAATTTAATTTAGACAAAAATTCCGCAGCTTGAATAAAAAGGGGTGTAAAAAACTCATTCTGAGTTTTTTACACCCCTTTTGCGCCTGCGGGACGTGCGGCAAAAGCGTTCGGGCAAACGCGCCGTGCATTACTCGTGAAAACCTTCGATGCCCGATTTGCACATTGCACCGAATATCCGATGCTTCAGCCCGCGGTTTTCGCGTTCAAGCTTTGCCAAGAGCCGCTTCATCTCCTCGCGCTCGGTGTGCTTGTCGGCAGGGCAGGGACTTTTTATGATCGGCAGCGGCGTTTTGGAAACAAAATACCGAATGTCTTTCTCGTGAGTATAGATGAGCGGACGTATCAGCGTAAGCTTTCTCCCGTCAAGCGTTGTGAGCGGTGCGAACGAGGCAAGCATGCCTTCGTTGAACAGCCGAAGCATGAATGTCTCTACCACATCGTCGAAATGATGCCCGAGTGCAAGCTTGTTGCAGTGTGCCGCTTCGGCGGCGGTATATATCGCGCCTCTTCTCATTCTCGCACAGAGTGAGCAGGGGTTCTTTTCTTTTTTTAGTTCAAACACGATCTTGTATATATCGGTAGGGATCACGTCGATCTTAACGCCGAGCGTATCCCCGAAGCCGAGTATCGGCGAAAAATCCGAGTTCGGAAAGCCGTTGTCGATAATGATGCCGCGGACCTCGAAGCTTTTCGGGTAGAATTTGCGAAGCTCGCAGAGCGCCGCAAGCAGGGTGAGCGAGTCTTTGCCGCCCGAGATGCCGACCGCGATGCGGTCGTTGTCATCTATCAGGTCATAATCATCTGCGGCGCGTCTGATCTGACCGAGTATTCTGCGTAAATTTTCCATATGTTAACTCTTTTCGGATTCTCTCATATTATGATATTGTACTTTCCGCATTACGCGAAAGAATTATTTTAATTAAGGAGCAGTTATGGCAATAAAAATTTATGTCGATATGGGTCATAACCCGAGAAATCCCAATGCCGGCGCGGAGGGCAACGGATACAAGGAGCATGATATCACTTACGATATCGGCAGGCGGCTTGCCGCGCTGCTGAACGCCGACCCGAATTTTGAGGCGCGCACCTCACATTCATCGCCCGACGAAGTGCTCGGAACGAGCAATGCCACAAGCCTTGCTGCGCGCGTAAACGATGCCAATTCCTGGGGAGCGGATTATTACATAAGTCTGCACACCAACGCTTCTACCGCGGCGACGGCAAGCGGTATCGAGGGCTACGCTTACAGCGAAGCTTCGCAGGGATACGCGCTCGGCGAAGACATTACCGCGGCGCTTTCGGAAGCTACGGGGCTTGTAAACCGAGGTATGTTTGTGCGCCCCACGTTGTATGTGTTAAGGCGCACCGCGATGCCGTCGGTGCTTATCGAACTCGGATATATCACCAACGCGGGCGACGCGTATCTTATGGTCAGCGAACCCGATGTGTTCGCGCGCGGTATCTATAACGGTATTTTAAGATATTTCGGTCTGGCATAAAACCGCCGCGCGGCGGAATACTAAAGGCAATATAAGTAAAGGAAGGGCGCACGGTGCGCGAAAATTGATATGGACAACGAAAAAAAGCTTACCGAAAGCTTTGATAAAAACGTGAAGCTGCTCGACGAGCTGTTTGCGATAGATAAAAACTTTGATTTTGTCGGCAGGGAAATGAAGTTTTCCGCTCACCGCGCCAAATTCTATTTTATAGACAGCTTTGTGGACACCGATTTGCTTGAACGTATAATGATCTTTCTCGCCGGGCTCGGCGAGAGGGAGGAGATCGACGCCGACGGCATACGGCAGTTTGCAAACGAAAAAATTCCGTACGGAGAGGTAACGCTGACAGAAAATATCTCCGAGCTTGCGTACATGGTGATGTCGGGTCCTGCCTGCGTTATCATCGACAGCTTCCCGGGCACGGCGATCGTGCTTGATGTGCGGAGCTATCCGTCGCGTTCGATCGACGAACCGAGCAACGACAAGGTGCTTCGCGGCGCGCGCGACGGATTTATCGAGGCGGTCAAGCCGAACATCTGCATGATGCGGCGGAGGATCCGCGATACTGCTTTCCGCGCCGAAAAGATCTGCGTGGGTACGGACAGCCGAACCGACGTTGCGCTCTGCTATATTGAGGGAAAAGCCGATCCCGAGTATGTAAAAAAGCTGAAGTCGCGGCTTGAGTCGCTGAATGTCTCGTCGCTGACGCTCGGGCATCAAAGTCTTGCCGAAGCACTCGTGCCTTACAAATGGTATAATCCGTTTCCGAAATTCAGATACACCGAGCGCCCGGACGCGGCGGCGGCTTCGGTGCTTGAGGGGAGCGTGATCCTGCTTTGCGACACCTCTCCCGAAGCGATGATACTGCCGACCGGAATTTTTGATTTTCTCCAAGAGTCGGGAGACTATTATCTGCCGCCGTTTACCGGGAGTTATCTGCGCGTGCTGCGGCATTTTGTCTTTTTTGTTACGCTTATCCTTACGCCGTTGTGGTATCTGCTTATAAAAAATCCCGAAGTCATACCGCCGGCACTCGATTTTATCAAGATCCAAAACGAGTACCAACTGCCCGTGATATTTCAGCTTTTCATTACTGAATTTGCACTTGACGGGCTTAAGCTTGCGTCGTTGAACACGCCCGACACCCTGAATAATTCGCTTTCGGTGGTCGGCGGACTGATACTCGGAGATTTTGCGGTCGAGACCGGCTGGTTGATTCCGGAGGTCATAGTATATATGGCGATCGTGGCGATATCGAACTTCACGCAGCCGAGCTATGAACTCGGCTATGCGTTCAAGTTCATGCGCATGATGCTGCTGTTTTTGACGGCGTTGTTCAATCTTTGGGGATTCATTATCGGACTTGCGCTTGTTTTGCTGTTTGTCGTGTCAAACAATACCGTGGACGGCAGCCGAAGTTATCTGTACCCGCTGATCCCGTTCAACGGCAAGGCGCTCAAGCGGGTGCTGCTGCGCGTGCCGGCGCGTGAGGCGAATGTCAGCACCGAGGATGGAAAAAAAGCGCCGCGCGGTTGAATCAGCTCTGCTTTTCGGCGCTTATTACCGTCTGATCTTTCATATCGTTTGTGCATATCTGCATCATGGTTTTGCCCGGATTCATGATAAGCTTGTCCCCGTCCTTGTCATAAAGCTCGACGGGAGACGAGCTTTTTTCTTTTTTCCAGGTGATCTCAATGTATTTTCCGTTTGTAAAGTAATAGCCGTCTCCGCTTCCGATGTCGTTGACGTTGTAGTGACCGTATTCGTCAAGCGTGTTGAAGGTGGGGCAGAACAGCATCACGATGTTCTTGAAAGCAAGCGTTTCACCGTTTGCGCTGTCGGTCTGCGCCTTGCCGAACTGACCGCGCTCGTAAAGCGCTTTTTCTTCATTATAATTGTAAAACGGCTCATGAGCGGGGGAGTAGCTGACCGAAATATATGCGGCGGGGCTTCCCGACTCGCATTTTTTTGCTTCGCCGAAGCTGAAAGGAGACACGAAGCCGTCCGCATACTCGGTGCGGTAGCCTTTGAATTCAATGCCGTCCTTGATCTTTTCGCCGGTCGTCATCAGCGTGTGCTCGTATGCATGGGTCTTGAGTCTTTCCTCGTCGCGGTAGAACATACCCGGAACATACATATTCACGCCGTCAAGATTATCGACGCGGCGCGCCTTGATCTGCTTGTAGGCTTCATTGCTTCCGCCGGCATGAACGTATATCGCGTCATGGTTTGCGGCAAAATCAAGATAGTATTCGCGGCTTGAACGCACCGAGCCGATCACGCCCACGTCCTCATAGTCAAGATAGAGTGCCATAAGCCGTGTCTGCGCGCCCTCTACGATACATTCGTAGATCACGTCGGCAAACGAGGTGCCGACCTGCGGCATAGCGGCTTCGATATTGTTTATCATTACCGCGACCGGGCGGCGGGAGACAAGCTCACTTTTGCAGGCGAGTCCGGTCAGCGGATTTACCGCTTCGGGATCTGCGTCGGTCGCCGTGCTCTCCGATGCGTCATCCGTGGTGTCCGAAACGCTTTCGCTTTCCGAGTCGAGCGAGGCACTTTCTGAGTCGGTAGGATCGCGCACTTCGATTATTTTATTCGAACAGGCGGACAGTGCTAAAAGCAGTGCAAGTGTAAGCGTCAAAGTCAAGATCAGTTTTTTCATAATAAGCTCCGTGCCGCCGTGCGCGGCAAAATTTATTTATATGTTTGTAAGCAAATAAAGCACAAGACACATTATATACCAAAGATCTGCCTTTGTCAAACATATCCTGTAAAAAAAGCGCGAATGTAAAATGTTCAAAAAATAGGTGTTGACTTTGCTTGACGTCAAGGGTATAATATATAAATGAAAATAAGTTTGCGGAGGTAGAACACATGGCAGAAGTGCTTGATAAGGATAAATATATAATGTTCCGCGGAAAGCCGCTTGTCAGATGCGGCGGTCAGTATCTTTACGGCTATCTTGAAGACAGCCACTCGCTTTTTCTCGGCGCGCTCGGCACCGAAAAGCTTGACGGAAAGGAAGTGCCGGGCGATATTACGGTTATGATCCGTTCAAATTCCGACGGAAAGATCGTAAAGTTTGCAAATAAGCACGGACTTTACGAGGCGCTTGATATCGGCTGCGCATGGCTTGAGCTTGCGCTTAAAGGCAAACTTGCCTGATCCTGCGTGGAATCAAAACCTGCAGGATCGGACAAAATTTCAAGCGATCCGTAAGAAATTCGGAAGAAGTTCGCATATGGTAAACAGCATCGGCGATCTGTTGATTGCCGGTGCTGTTTTACTTGCTTGCGCAAATATGAATAAACTGTGAATTTTAAAAGAGAGTGTCACAAAAAAATGAGGGAAATGTTGACATTATTTTTATAATATGCTACAATCATACATGGTTATAGTACTGCCCTTGACTGTACTTGTAAACAAGGGGCGCGGATGGTAGATTTCGCCGCGGTCTGAGTGAGCAATTGCGGTCGTCGGACGGTGCGGACCAAAGGCTGCTGCTGCCGATGGCGGCAAATGTCACCGTCGGACTTGCGATGCCCGGTTCGAATGCGAAGGGCGCATAAGGCCGCAAAACAACGCGACGGACGTCGACATTGCGGAGGCTGTGTGTCTTTGGCGAATAACTTATTTTAACATTTTTATTAGGAGGAAAACACCATGAATTGTAAGAAGATTGCAATTCGCGCGCTTGTTGCGCTGCTTTGCGCAACAATGCTCATCGGAATGATTCCGTTGTATGTAAGCGCGGCAGGTGAGCTTACCTTCCAGATCGGTACAGCCGAGTTGGATAAGGCAACAGCTGAACCTGTTGACGGTTATTACATCGTTAATGTTCCGATAACCGTTACCCAGAATCCCGGATTCCTTCAGGGTAAATTCCCTGTTGACGTTGAGGGTGATGATATCCTCTTCAACGGAATCACTCTGGGTGCTGACTTTGAAGCCGATTACAAGAATTCTTCGGTTAAAGTCAGTGAAGTTGCTGACCTCAGCAAGCGTGTAATTAACTTTATCGAATCGAAGGAAGAAAAGGACTACTTCGGTCTCGGTTTATATTGCACATATTCGTATAAGGTTCCCGCAGACAAGGCGCTCGGTGAATACGCCGTAACCGTTGTTGAAGAACCCGGTACGATTTATATTGTTGATTTCAACAATAATGATCTTGATGAGATCCCCGTTACCATCAATCCCGGTAAGATCATAATTAAGGATTCGTCTGCAAAGACCGAACCCAAGATCTTCACTCCCGATACCTTTAACTTCGGCAAGGGTACCTCTCTTGCATTTGCGAAGAACACCGAAGACGCTACATATGATTTTATGCGCGTTTCCGGAAACGGTACCGGAGCAGACGGTTCTCGTTTTACCTTCCCGACCGATGTTGAGATCTCTAAGCTTCCTGTAATGAGAGTTGTATACAAGGCAAACACTAAGGGCTCTCTCGGCATGGATGTATACTATACCGGTATCCCGACGCTTACAAAGCGTATGTGGGGTCTTGGTGCCGGCTTTAATGCAAGCGAAACCTGGACCAACCTCTACTATGATTTCTCGGCTAACAAGCCTACCGGCGGTGAAGACGGTGATACTAAGGTTGTTGCTGACTTCGCTTGGTCGAAGGTTCAGAAGCTGACCAAGTGCGAACTTCGTCCGTTCGGTTCTACTGAGGCAGGCGATATCACCGGCAAGACCCTTGACATCGCTTACATCGGATTCTTCGCAGACAAAGCTTCCGCCGAAGCTTATGAGTTTGCATCGAAGACTCCCGCTGTTGAATACGTAACCGTAACCTTCATGGTTGACGGCGTCGAATTCTCCAAGAATGACAAGCAGGTTAAGGGTGCGGCTATCGTATACCCGACCACCAATCCTACCAAGGATGGTTACACCTTCAAGGGCTGGGATGTAGCAGCTGATACTGTTATCAGTGCAGATACTACCGTTAATGCAGTCTTTGAAGCAAACACTCCCTCTGCTGAACCTGTTGCACTTATTCCTGCAAACAAGTTCAAGAGCGTTGCCGGAGGTGCAGGATGGGTAGCGGCTTCGGCTATTACCACAACTACTGACGGCAAGAGCTATTGGCACTTTACTACCGATACCGCAGCAGGATATCCTGCTGAAGGCGGAAATACGTACGGTAAGGGCGCATATACCGGCGACCATACCCGTATTTACACCTATTTCAATGCTTCCGATTTCCCGGAAGGCTTTAAGCTTACCGACGCTCAGTTCGTTAAGATAGGTTACAGAGGAACTGTTGCCAATGCAACCGCAAACCTCGACATCAACCCGATGCCTTACAATGAGGGCAAGAACACCAGACTCTGGGGCGGTGCAAAGCCTGCACAGACTCTCGACGGAAAGTGGAATTCGCTTGTACTTGACCTTTCTACTTTCACCGACGGTGAAAATCTTGCAGCCGCAAAGGACAGCGGAAACTTCTTTGCAGGCAACTGCTCCGGCATAATGAACGGACTTTGCTTCAAGCCTCAGGGCGCAACCGGCAAGGAACTCAAGGCTGACGATACTTACGATGTACTCTACGTTGCATTCTTTGCTACCAAGGAAGCAGCTGACGCGTATGTATATGCTGACGTTCCGGCTGATGATCCTGCAGAAACCTTTACCGTAACCTTTACGGCTGACGGCAAGGAATTTGCTAAGCTCACTGACGTTGCAAAGGATACTCTCCTTACCTATCCCGCAACCAATCCTACCAAGGATGGTTACACCTTCAAGGGTTGGGATGTGGCTGAAGGCACCAAGATCACTTCGAACCTTACCGTTAACGCGATCTTCGAAGAGATCAAGGCTGTTACTCCGGTCGCTATGTACGATCAGGATAAGCTCAGCTTCAAAAAGGTAAACTACTTTGATAATATCGCATACAGCGAAGCTTCCAAGTCCTGGACGCTGACTGCTCCGGGTACACAGAATACTGAAGACAACTTTGGATTTGACGTTATGTTTACAGATCTCCTTTTCCAGAATGCTAAGTACGCTAAGTTCGGTATCAAGCTTACAAACGGCAACCCCGTTGACAGCGATAATATCAACTGCGGTGTTAATTACACCAAAGACGGCGAAGCAAAATACGGAAGACTTTGGGGCCACGGAACGGCAATGTCGAGTGCTAAGGATACCTACAAGGAACTTATCCTTGACATAAACGGTACAAACGGTTACAAGGGTGGCGGCGATGGTAATTTGGTATTCGCCGATGCTGTAAGCAGTGCTGATACTACCATCAGCTACCTCAGATTTAAACCCTTCGGAACTAACAAGGCAAGTGTTACCGACGCTACCGTTGAGTTTACTTACATTGCATTCTTCAGCACTCTTGAAGACGCTGAAGCATATGTATACGCTCCCTCTGTTCCGGTTGAATACGTAACCGTAACCTTCACGGCTGACGGCAAGGTATTCTATACCAACGACAAGCAGGTAAAGGGCGAGGCTATCGTATATCCGACAACCGAACCTACCAAGGACGGTTACACCTTTGAAGGTTGGGATGTAGCGGCTGGTACTGTTATCACCGAAAACACCACCGTCAATGCTAAATTCGTTGAAACTCCTGTCGATACCGGCAGCGTAGTATTCAATGCTAAGGAATTTACTTACTCCACGAGCGGCGGTAACATCAAAGTTGCCGAAGGTAAGGACGGTAAGTACATCTACGCTCACTTTACCGCTGCGGCTGACGGCAAGTCTGCTGACGGAACCAAGGCGTTTATCAGTTTTGACGAATCTGCATATCCGGAAGGCTTCACACTTCTTAACAACAAGTTCATGAAGCTCGCGTACAGATCCAATGTTCGTTCTTCAAACGCACTTGACTTCAACCCGAATCCTGTTAAGAGTTCCAACAGACTCTGGGGTCCGAGACTCCCCGTAACAAATGACGGCAACTGGCAGGAAATGGTTGTTGACCTTTCGACTCTCGGTTGGACCGGCGGCGAAGGCTTCGTCAAGGGTGCAAACGCTGACGAAATCTACAAGAATAACTTTGACGGTATTATGGCTGGTCTTTGCCTCAAGCCTTACAAAGATAACGGTCTTGAGATGAAGGCTGATGAATACTTCGATGTACTCTACGTTGGTTTCTTTGATACCAAAGAAGCTGCAGACGCGTACACCTTCGCTGGTTTTGCTACTATTACCATCAAGATTGAAGGTGCTGACGATGTAGTGCTCGACGTTGTTGACGGCGACAAGGTTACTCTTCCTGCAGCTCCCGAAAAGGCAGGCTACCGCTTCACAGGTTGGAGCGACGGTAAGGGCGGTCTTTACGGCGCAGGCGAAGTTATTGACGCTACTGACCTTGAGCTTACCGCTCAGTTCGAAGCTGCTACCGAATACTATGTAACCTACTATGATGAAGATGAGACCACCGTTCTCAGTAAGGTTACCGTTCCGGCAGACAACGCTAAGTACAAGCACATCACCGCTCCCACGAAGGACGGCTACAAGTTTACCGGCTGGACCATCAAGGGCACAAGCACTATCGTTTACTCGGGCGACTCTTTCGTAGGCGACAAGGAACTTGTTGCTAACTATAAGGAAGGCTCGGCCAACGATCTTTCTACTCTCATCAATGTTCTCAAGATCATAAAGATCAAGAAGTCCGAAGGCGATACCAAGCCCTCCGGTACGACCGAGAGCAAGGTACTTGACGCTAAGCTTTATACCGCAGCACAGCTTGCTGAAGTATATCAGGCTAACGAAAACTTTGCATCCGCAGGTCTTAAGACCATAAACGGCGTTGAATATGCTGCTTACACCGCTAAGCAGGGTACTTACGGCGACGACGGTCTTAACATTATCTTCAAGCTTGAAGATATTGCAGACGGACAGAAGTTCGTTGATTACCCCGTGATTAAGTTCGGTTACTACTCGACCGCTTCGACAGACGCAGTAGAACCCAACGTGATCGCTTCCTACCAGGGTCAGGATCAGAGAACCTGGGGCGCAAGCGCAGGCACTGTTAACGGCAAGTTCGCAGAGATCGTTTACAACTACTCGACCGCTCTTACCGCCAACAATGCAGGCGGCAGCTACTCGTTCAGCAACTTTGACGCTGACGGAACCGTAATTTCTCCTTGCTTCAAAGCATGGGGAAGCCAGACTCTGAATGTGTCCGGCAATGACGAGACCTTTGCACTTGCATACATCGCATTCTTCAAGAATGAAGCTGATGCAAAGAGCTACGAGTTCGGCAAGACTGTTATCGGTGAAGCTACCGAAACTCCTGCTGAAGAAACTCCCGCAGAGGAAAAGCCCGCTGAGGAGACCAAGCCTGCTGAAGGCGCTGCTGCAACCTACACCGCAGCTCAGATCCTCACCGTTTCTACTGTTCGTGACAACATCACGATGGACGAAGCAGCTGTTTCGGCTGACGGTACTTCCTATGCTAAGTTCTCCGCAACTGCTGACGGTGCTTCGGGCGACAATACTTTGATCGCTATCAACGTTGCTGATCTCGGCGCGGATTTCAACATTAAGGATTATCCTTACCTTGCAGTTTCCTACAAGTCGAATATCGGTGTAGACACCACGATCGACTTCAATATGCGTACCAGCTACCAGGGTTCTGTGCTCAGAATCTGGGGCGCACGCATTGATTTCAAGAGAAACGACAAGAAGACCGCTATGGTTATCGACCTCGCAAACGCTTTCAACGGCGGCGAGGGCGCTGCCGGCAAGGACTACGCATGGGCGAATGTTGATGCTAACGGCATCTGCAACTCCCTTTGGTTCAAGCCGTGGGGCGGCAGCGGCGGCAAGGAAATGAAGAGCGGCGAATACTTCATGATCGAAAAGCTCGCGTTCTTCGCTGACAAGGCTTCCGCTGAAGCGTTCAACTAAGCAAAAACAAACGGCGTTATATGACGTAAGCCAATAACGCGGAAAGGCGGGACTGTGTATAACGCACAGTCCCGTTTTTTATACCTTGAGGCAATAAAGTAAGATAAAACATTCGACCGAACTCCCGGAGTTGTACCGGGCTTGAGAGAAGTTGTGCGCACAAACGACTTTAAGCGCACGTTTTCCCCGTATCTCTGAATGTCGCGTCTTAATATAAGCTTTATTGCAATATACGGAAATATTATGATTAAACCAAAAATAGTTGCAGGACTGCTCGTGCTCGCAATTCTTTTGACTTCACTTGTCGCTTGCGGTGAAAAAGCGACCGTTAAAGCAATGCTTACCAAAATCGACGGAGAGCCGGTGCCGGAACCGGTTACCGTAGATTTCGCAGAAGCAAGCGACGATGAGCTTAGCGAATACTTTGACGGATATGAAAAACTTAAAGCAGAGATCTGCGGCTCGGATTCGACGGTAGATCTCTCACAGGCTGTCGGTACAGTCTACTATGTTTCAAATAACGGTGACGATGACAACGATGGTCTGACGCCCGAAACGGCGTTTAAAACCCCTCTGAAAGGCTGTCGTAAAGCTTCCCGCGAGGGCGACGTGCTTTGCTTTGAGCGCGGCAGTGTATTCAGAGGCAAGCTTGATCTGAATATGGGCGTGACCTACACCTGCTACGGCGAGGGCGATAAACCGGTATTTCTCGGTTCGCGCGACGCTTCGTCAAGCGACGATTGGGAGCTTACCGATGCGGAGAATATTTACGTCTACAAGTCTCAGGTGACTACCGATCAGGATGTCGGACAGATCATATTTGACGGCGGCAAGGCATGGGGTATCAAGGTAATGAAGGTGAACGCCGAGGATATACGTGTCGATCAGGGCGAGGTCACCAACGGCATTGACACCTTTAACAACGGTCAGGCGGAATTTTCTTCATATAAAGATCTGCTTTCAAACCTTGAATTCTGGTGCGATCCGAGCGGATCAAAGCTTTATCTTTATTCTTCCGCCGGCAATCCCGGCGATGTGTTTGAGTCGGTCGAGCTTGCAATGCGCGGAAATATTGCTTCGGGCAATGCAAACAAGGTCACCGTTGACAACCTTGTATTCAAGTACGGCGGAAGCCACGGTATCGGTGTTGCCAACGCTAAAGATTTTACCGTCCGCTACTGTGAGTTTTACTATATCGGCGGCTCAATTCAGGCATACGACATATTCAGTGGCTATCAGCCGACGCGCTTCGGCAACGCGGTCGAGAATTGGACTGAGTGCAAGAACTTCAAGATAGATCACTGCTATGCAAGTCAGATCTACGACTGTTGCTTTACCACCCAATGGCAGGGAGATTCCAACGGCGCATCGGTGCTGATGGAGGACGTTGAGTTTTCAAACAACATTTCCGAATATGCCAACACCGGACTTGAGGTTTGGATGAGCGATAATGTCGGTTACCCTGACGCGGATTACCGTTTCCGCAATTTCGATATGCACGACAACTACACGCTGTATTCGGGCTACGGCTGGAGCCATCAGCGTCCGAACAAAGATGCCAACTTTTTCTACGGCGGTCTGAACATGAATTCGACCAAGCATGAAAACAGCGTATTCCACGATAACGTGAATCTGTTTACGAAAAAGTACGGTCTGTTCGCTCGTTATACCGGCGGCAAGGACGGCGGTCACACCTTTAAAGACAACGTATACGTTATGGAATACGGTCAGACGCTTGCGCTCAGCGCAAAGGACGGGCCGATCGGTCAGCTTGACAACTATGCGTTCACTTTTACCGAGGAGGGCTTGATCGAGGCTAAAAAGGCGAATATCGAGGTCGGCTCAAAGTTCAGATACGTGCTTCCGGAGGATCCGGACATTACGGTCGAGCCTTATACCGAACCGAGATTCACCTTTGAGGAATACCTCAGGTACAATCCGTCGTATAACTTTACTTCATCGGCCGGCAGGACCTATCCGGTACGCATAGTGCTTCCCGAAAACTTCGATCCCGAAAAGGAATATCCGCTTGTGGTATTTTTGCACGCAGAGTATCAGGCGGGCGACAACAACACCTCACACGTATTGAACAACGATCCGCTCGGTGCGCAGTTCTATACCGAGCAGACCGATGACGACGCGGTATTCCTTGCCATGCAGCTTCAGAAAGGAATGACTTGGACGGGCACTGACGCAAAGACTTTGATCAGCGTATACAGTGAGACCGAGCCCGACGCGCTTGCCGATCTGAACGAGCTGGTTGATCTGGTAGCGGAGGGTGCTGCGGCGAAGATCGACAAGTCAAACATATCGCTTGCAGGTCAGTCAAACGGCGCGACCGCGATATACGATATTCTGACTCGTCATCCCGACAAGTATGTTCGCGCAGGAATTGCCGGAGGCGGAATTATGTCCGGAGCCAACATCGGCAACACGTCGGTCAGAGTAGTGCACGGCGAGTTCGATTTCACATTCACGCCGTCCGATGTTGAACAGTATGTCAATGCTATGAGCGACAGCAAGATAACATACAGGCTTATCAAAGGCGCGGATCACGATGCATGGAATTATGCATACGACCACGGCTTTGCGCTCTGGCTTATAGGAAAATAATTTTATCGACCCTAATATGAAATGCCGCCCGGCTGTACTGTACGAAAACTCGGACAGACGACCGGGCGGTGTTTTTTGCGGCTTTCAAGACATTTTGCAATATTGTGGGGATTTTGCTCAAAAATCCGTGCCTATTTGTGTACATAATGCAAAAAATACACAAAACCTATTGATTTTTCTCTAATGGTCATGTATAATATACACGTATAGCAAATATTATTTCAGTGAATTTTGTTTATTATGACAATAGGGAATAGATTTGTTAGCAAATAATATTGATAAAGGAGCACCCCGGTTTATGAGCACATTTAACACCAAAGCTATTCGTAACGTATGCCTTCTCGGTCACAGCGGAGACGGCAAGACCTCCATCGCTGAAGCGATGCTGTTTGTCGCAGGTTGTTCCGATCGTTTCGGAAAGGTTCCGGACGGAAACACCGTTTGCGACTATGATCCCGAGGAGATCAAGCGCGGTTATTCGATTTCCGCATCGGTTGCGCCGCTTGTATGGAACGATGTCAAGATCAATATTATAGATACTCCCGGCTATCTTGATTTTGCCGGCGAAGTAAAAGAAGCGGTACGCGTCGCCGACAGTGCTATTATTGCGCTGAGCGCAAAATCGGGAATCGAGGTCGGAACCGACCTTGCATGGGATTACGCTACTTCGGCAGGAATCCCGAAGTCGTTTTTCATAAACAAATTTGACGATCCCGAAGCAAGTTTTGAGCGGGCTTTCGGCGAGCTTAAGGAAAAATTCGGCGTATGCATCTGTCCGATCATTATTCCGCAGACGATAAACGGCAAGGTCAAGGGCTTTGTCAATCTGATAAACATGAAAGGCATATGGTACGATGACGACGGAAACGCCGAGTACCGTGACATTGCGCCCGAATTTATTGATGCGGCAAAAGGCTACCGCGATATGCTGCTTGAGTCGATCGCGCAGACGAGCGACGTGTTGCTTGACAAGTATTTTAACGGCGAAGAAATTACATACGACGAAGCGGTCGAAGCAATTCACGAGGGAATAATCCACGGCGATATTGTTCCCGTATTCTCTGGTTCTGCGACCAGACTATGGGGTGTCAGACGCTTGCTTGACACGATCGTTGATTCTTTCCCGCGCTTTACCGCACGCAAGGTCGAAAAGGATATAAACGGCGAAGATGTTAAGATCGAGGTCGACGGCGACACGTCGATATTCGTATTCAAGACGGTTGCGGACCCGTATGTCGGAAAAATGTCGTTCTTCAAGGTGATGAGCGGCACGCTCAAGCGTGATATGACGCTTAAGAATCTGACGACCGGAACTGCGGAAAAGATGGTCCATATATACACTATCCGCGGCAAGAAGCAGGCGGAGGTCGACGAGCTTGCCTGCGGCGATATCGGTGTTACCGCAAAGCTTGCGAACACGAACACCAACGACACGCTTTCGGCAAATTCTCAGGTAAGGTATGCGCCGATAAGCTTCCCGGAGCCTTTCCACACGATGGCGATAAAGCCGCTTGCAAAGGGTGATGAAGACAAGATCTCGTCGGGGATTTCCAAGCTGCTTGAGGAAGATCTGACCATAAAATATGAAAACAACGCCGAAACGAAGCAGTTATTGCTTTCGGGTCTCGGCGATATCCACCTTGATGTGGTTGCGGCGAAGCTGAAGTCGCGCTTCGGCACGTCGATCGCTACCGAAGTACCGATCATACCTTATCGCGAGACCATAAAGAAAAAGGTACAGGCAGAGGGCAAGCATAAGAAACAATCAGGCGGTCACGGACAGTACGGACACGTGCGCATTGAATTTTCGCCCGGTGAAGCGGAGGGGCTTACCTTTACCGAATCGGTCGTCGGAGGCGCAGTGCCGAAGGGATTTTTCCCGGCGGTCGAAAAAGGACTTGAAGAAGCGATGGTCAGGGGCGTGCTTGCCGGATATCCGGTAGTGCATCTGGCGGCAAATCTGTATGACGGTTCTTATCACGACGTTGACTCTTCGGAAATGGCGTTCAAACTTGCGGCAAGCCTTGCATACAAGGACGGTCTTGCGCGTGCCAACCCCGTTATTCTTGAACCGGTCGGGGAACTTCGGGTACTTATTCCCGACAGCATGATGGGCGATGTCATCGGCGACCTCAATAAGCGCCGCGGCAAGGTGCTCGGAATGGAAGCGTCTCACGACAAGAAGGGTTATCAGATCATTTCAGCGGAGGTCCCGAAATCGGAAATGGCGGATTATACGATCGCGCTTCGCGCACTTTCACAGGGCTACGGCTCGTTTGTGTACCGTCAGACCGGATATGATGAAGCTCCGTCAAATGTGGCGCAGAAAATAATTGAAGAAGCCAAAAAGAGAGAGGCTTGACGCTTTTTCGGCATTTAGCAATATGCGGTAATACATAAAAATCCCCATTCTGCCGC
>DHJP01000113.1:15909-16082 GCA_002404395.1 Clostridiales bacterium UBA4717 | reverse complement strand
GCTGTTGTGCTTCAACGCCCCGCACGCGCTCGGCGGGATCACCAAAATACTGACGACCGGCTTTTCCTCATCGGATAAACTCGGCAAGGTGCTCTACCAGGCGGTGCCGCTGATCTTCACCGGACTCTCGGTAGCATTCGCGTTCAAGACCGGGTTGTTCAACATCGGCGCGA
>DHJP01000113.1:0-15856 GCA_002404395.1 Clostridiales bacterium UBA4717 | reverse complement strand
AGTATACGGTCGGCGCATTCTGTGCACTGTTCTGCGCAATAGTGCTCAAATGCCCGTGGTATGTATCGCTTCTCGCGGCGGCGCTCGGCGGCGCGGTATGGGGCTTTTTCCCAGGGCTGTTCAAAGCGCTTTTCAACGTCAACGAAGTCATTACCTCGATCATGTTCAATTGGATAGGACTTTATGCGGTCAACCTGATGATAAGCAATCAAAAGCTCATGCTTGCAAACTCCTGGGGCGCGTCAAACCCCGACCGCACCGCAAATCTTTCGGCGGTAATGGGAATGTCGGGCACCGAAAATATGCTTACGATACCCAAGGGCGGGCTTGATAAATTGTTTGATTCAAAATGGATAAACATCGGCATATTCATCGCGATCGCCGCGGCGCTCATAATTTACATGATCATCAACCGCACGACCTTCGGCTTCGGACTGCGCGCCTGCGGATATAACAAAAATGCTTCGCTTTACGCCGGCATCCCGGCAAAGCGCAATATCGTGCTGTCGATGGTGATCGCCGGCGCGCTGTCGGGTATCGGCGGCGGTATATACTTCCTGAACGGTCCGGCGCAGTACACCCTGTATAAGGTGCTGCTGACCATGGGCTTCAACGGGATACCGGTCGCTCTGCTCGCGCTTTCAAATCCGATCGGAGTTATCTTCAGCGCATTGTTTATTTCATATATTCAAGTCGGCGGAGACGCGCTCCAGCCCGAGTTTGCCAAAGAGATAATTGATATCATCATTTCTGTGATCATATATCTTTCGGCGTTCTCGCTCATCATACGCACCCTTATCGGGAAATTGCTGAATCGTAAAGGACAAAGCAAAGCCCCAGCAGGCGATGCTCCCGCACCCGAGTCAAAGGAGGAAAATTTATGAGTATGCTTGCGGATATAATCAGCGCGGCGGTAATGTTTGCAATTCCGCTTTTGCTCGTGGCGCTCGGCGGTATGTTCTCGGAGCGCAGCGGCGTAATAAATATCGCGCTTGACGGAATAATGGTAATAGGCGCGCTTATCAGCTGCCTTACGCTTAAATTTATCGACCAAGCGGGCTACGGAGCCGCGCACCCGATCATGTCAATGCTTATTGCGGTGCTCGTCGCGGCGGCGGCAGGCGCGGTATTCTCCCTGCTTCTTGCCTTTGCTTCGGTAACGCTTAAAGCCGATCAGACGATCGGCGGTACCGCGCTGAATCAGCTCGCGCCCGCATTCGCAATCCTCCTGACCTGGGCAATACAAGGGCAGGGACAGACTACGATACTGATCCCGACCTGGACGCGCCTGACCGAGGCAAGCTTCGGCATTGAGCCGCTTCCCGAGCTTTTATCAAAGCTTTTGTTCAAAAATCTTTACATAACCACGCCGATCGCGCTTATAATACTGATCGTATCATGGGTAGTCCTTTATAAGACTCCGTTCGGTTTAAGACTGCGCGCGTGCGGAGAGCACCCGCAGGCGGCGGATTCGGTCGGTATCAACGTACACAAAATGCGCTATATCGGCGTAGTCATTTCGGGCGTGCTCGGCGGCATCGGAGGCTTGGCGTATACGGTCGCCGCAGGCTCGGGCTTTCAGTCGTCGGTCGCCGGTTACGGCTTCCTGGCGCTTGCGGTCATGATATTCGGAAATTGGAAGCCTTTCAATATACTCGGTGCCTCCCTGTTCTTCGCGCTGTTCAAGGTCATCGGAAGCTATGCGGATAACATTCCTTTTCTTCCGAAGTTTACCGGTCTTAAAGCCAAAGAATACGTCTACCTCATGCTCCCATATATCGTAACGATGATAGTTCTGATACTTACCTCCAAAAAGTCGGCGGCGCCGAAAGCCGAGGGTATTCCCTACGACAAAGGACAAAGATAATTCCACGTAAATTTTAAGGTGAATTTCCAGATGAAAAAACTCGCTTCCCCCATAGTTCTGCTAATTCTGAGCGTAACGCTGACGTTTTCGCTCACATCCTGCAAAAGCGCTGTTGAGCCCGAGCTCGACGATACCCTCGCAATAGTGAGCGACGGCGTCAGCGAATATGTAATAATCCGAACCGATGCCTCCTCTGACAGCGAGATATCGGCGTCGGTCGCGCTCAAACGTGCCTTTTCCGAAAACTGCGGTGCGACGCTGAAGCTCGCCGCTATGCCGCAGAGCGGCGAGGCGCCCGAAAGATCGATCGTATTGAAAATATCCAAAAGCGATCCGACCACTGACAAAGCGTTTGATGCGCTTGATTATTCGCTGCACGTTCAGGACAAAAAGCTGATAATCGCCGCGTCAAACGGCGACTCGCTTGCAAGCGCGGTCGCATATTTTGCCGACAACGTGCTTACTTCGCCAAACGTCACCATCCCCTATGACTATTTATATCGCTATAACCACACCTACACCTCGATCACCGTAGGCGGCGTCTCGCTTTCAAGCTTTGGGATAAACCGCGGCGACGGAGACGAAGCCGATGCCGAAGCGCTTGCAGACGCAATTGCTAAAGCTACCGGACAAATGCTTGAAATACGCGACGACTCGGAGTTCCGCACCGTGACAATGCGCATAGATCCCGAAGCCGAATCCGGCAAAATATGCGTCGCGCGGGTCGGCGAAACGCTTACGCTCACCTGTCCGTCAAAGCTCGGCTTGAAAAGCGCGCTGAAATCGCTTGCCGATAACCTTTCAAGGTATAACCGTCTGGCATTTGACGCAAACTTCAAGCTCACGTTCGATTACGCCGCTCCGCTGATAACCGAAGGCAGTTTTGAAAACTGCTACTTTGTGTGCGAAACCGACAAAAATCCGCTTGAATACAAGAGCGGCGAGGAAATGTGCTTCACTCTGACGCTTAAAGCCGACGGCGAAACCGTAGGCGCGCCGAAGATCAACTACACGGTCGAAAAAGATTTTAACGGTGAAAAGCTCACCGAAACGGTAGACGGCTCAAGCGGTGTGATAACGATAAAAACTTCAATGAACGAACCGGGATTTGTCAGAGTATACGCCGCCCCCTGCAGTGAGGCGGGCACCGAATACAAAGGCGTAATCCCGTTCAACGGCGGCGCCGGCGCCGATGTCGAAGTGCTCAGACAGATTCACGAAGAACCTGCCGATTTCGACGAATTCTGGAGCGCAGAGCTTGCCAAACTTTATGCGACCGAGCCTGAAGTAACGATCGTAAAGGACCTCTCCGAGAACTATGACGGATATAAAGTGTATGACGTGCGTATCAATTGCGTAGGCGGCCCGGTCTCGGGTTATATCTCATATCCCGAAAATGCCGGACCCGGCTCGCTCAATATTCTGATCGGATTTCAGGGCTACGGCACATATTCGATCGTGCCCGAGCTGCGCACCAACTCGATCGTCATGGTGGTCAATGCCCACAGCATCGAAAACGACCGCGAACGCGGATACTATACTGAGCTTGCATACGGAAGCTTGGCTTCATACGGTTTCAACAAGACCGAAAACCTCGACCGCGATAAAGTTTATTTCAAAAATATGATATTACGCGACGTCCAAGCGCTCAGATATCTGAAAACGCTGCCCGAGTGGAACGGCACGAACATTTCGCTCAACGGCGGCAGTCAGGGCGGCTTCCAATCGCTGGCGGTCGCGGCGCTTGACCCGGACGTGACCTATCTGTATATCGGTCAGCCCTGGCTGTGCGACCTCGGCGGAAGCGAAGCCGGCAGACTTTCTTCATGGCAGCCCGATTATACCGATGCTTTGCGCTATTATGATACTGTAAACTTTGCAAAACGCGTGCGCTGTATGGTGACCGCCGACGCCGGTCTCGGCGACAGCGCCTGCCCGCCGGCGGGCATCCTGTCGCTCTACAACGAAATGACCGCGCCGCGGCAATTCAACATTTACCAAAACCGCACTCATAACGACACCGCACCCGAAGCCGAGTGCTTCGTCTTAAGATCCTTTGAATAAGTTTATAATTAAAAGGGGTGTAAAAACTCAAGCTGAGCTTTTACACCCCTCGACATTGCTCCGGCGGCAAAATGCCGCCGTTTTGTCGTTTGATCGGGCAAAAATCAAAATTATTGAGGCAAAAATGATCAAGGACCGCTTCAAAAAAGCGGGATCCCGAACGGCATTTTTGAGGGGATGTTAAAAACATTGATGTTTTTAACATCCCCTCTTTTATTCCATTGACTCTATTACCGCATATGAACCTGTTTGCGGCGCGGAAAATTATTCGTCCGACTTTGCCGTGTCGTCAGTATCGTCTGCAGCTTTTACCGTATTTGCGGCGACCTTTCCTGCGGCAAGTCCCGTAAGCAGCGCCTGAAGATCTATTCCGGTCGCTTCCTTCATACCATCCATGATCTGACTTGCGCTCGACATAACGTCCTTGACCACCTTGGTCGCATTTCCGTCGCCGTACATAACGATCTTGTCGGTCTGAGCTAACGGAGAAGCGGCATTTTTGACCACATCGGGAAGCGCGTTAAGATACATTTCGATGACCGAAGCTTCACCCATCTTCTTCTGTGCTTCGGCTTTCTTTTCGATCGCTTCGGCTTCGGCAAGACCCTTGGCTCTGATACCCTCAGCCTCCTGCTCCATCGCATAACGGACCGCCTCGGCTTCGGCTTTCTTTGCTTCGGCTTCTTTTATCGCCTCGTATGTCTTGGCTTCCGCCTCGCGCTGGCGGCGTATAAGATCAGCCTCCGCCTGCTTTTCCGCCTGATACTTCATAGCGTCCGCCTGCTTACAGATCTCGGCGTCAAGCTTACGCTCGCGGAGCGCGATCTCCTTTTCGGCAAGCTCGGCTTCCTTTTCGCGGCGTGCGATGTCCGCGTTGGCTTTGGTGATCTCAATGGTCTTACGCTGACTTTCCTGTTGGATCGAGTATGCAGCGTCAGCCTCTGCCTTCTTGGTGTCGGCTTTCACCTGCATCTCCGCCTGCTGGACCGCGAGCGCGGCGTTCTGCTCCGCGATCTTCTTATCGGCTTCAACCTTTATCGCGTTTGCTTCCTCCTGCGCGTTTGCAGTGGCTATGGCGATATCACGCTGAGCGTTTGCCTTGGCAATCTGCGCATTTTTGCGGATCTGCTCTACGTTGTCGATACCCATATTCTCAATAGTGCCTGCGCCGTCCTTGAAGTTCTGAATATTGAAGTTCACGACCTCAATACCGAGCTTCTCCATGTCGGGCACGACGTTTTCGGTGATCTTCTTCGCAACTCCCTGTCGGTCCTGAACCATTTCCTTAAGTCCGACCGAGCCGACGATCTCACGCATATTACCTTCGAGCACCTGCGTCACAAGGCTGATAAGCTCCTGCTGCTTCATGCCGAGCAAAGACTCGGCGGCACGTTTAAGCAGATCGGGATTTGATGAGATCTTTATGTTCGCGACACCGTCAACGGTAACGTTAATAAATTCGTTTGTAGGTACCGCTTCTGATGTCTTGACGTCAACCTGCATGACCTTGAGCGACAGTCGGTCAACACGCTCAAAAAACGGTACTCTCCAACCGGCTTTACCTATAAGTATACGCTTTTTTCCGAGACCTGAAATAATATACGCAGTGTCCGGCGGCGCTTTAAGATAACCGCAGACAAATAACAAAGCAACGATCACGGCGGCAACAATGCCGATCATGAACGAAAGTGACATTGCGGGCATAATAACCTTACCTTTCTCGGGGGATCTGACTCCCGACATACGCAAAAACATACTTGCGTGCAAATATTTTCGTAAAGGAAAGCTCTGTTTTAAGCTTAAAAAAAGACTTTCACGGCTATGCCGCAAAAGTCTCGAAATCATGATTATTCATCAGATATCCAAGTTCCGGGCGATAAACCGTCTTGACGAAACTCAGAACACCTTGTGGGTGTTTCTACTCCCCTTTACTGTATACAGTATAGCATACCCGTGCGGTTTTGTCAAGGGGCAATTTAATACATTTCACGCACGGTAAAATTCGCTTTGCCCGAGCAGGAATTTTTCAAGCGCCTGCGCATAGCACATAAATCCCATATCGTTCGGATGCAAATAACCGTCCTCATAAAAATCCGCGAAATGCGGTACAAAGTCAATGCTGTCGATCACCGTTATATTCGCATACCGACCGCAAACCGATTCAAGTAACATCCTGAACTCACCAAACGGAAGCTTTACGGTGTCCGCCGGATTTCCCGCGTCAAGTCTGAATATCGGCAATATAACATAAATATGCCTGCTCGGATATATCCGCGTAAGCTTGTCAAAATATGCTTTTGCAGTAGAAGCAATATCACGGCCGAGCTTCCAATCATTGGTACCGTAAGCAACAAAGATCTCATCAGGTTCAAAATTCAGCGCTTCGTCAAGATTGTCAGCGTTGAATACATCCCCGCCGATCGCCTGATTCAGCGACCCGGCGTCAAAGCGGCGCGCCAGAATATTCGCATATGTAAGCGAAGAAAATTCAGTGGTGCAGCCGTGAGTGATCGAATCGCCTAAAAACAAAAACGACCGCGTTTTTTCAAGCTTCGACAGCGTTGAGCCGTCGTCAATGCAAAAATTCTTTATGCCCGCTGCAAACAGACACGGAAAATATATCCGGATCTTTTTACTGCCCTCTCCGAGTTCAAACTCGATATGCCTTTGCGCACCGTCTTCGATACCGTCTTCCGAAAAATGGAATCTGAGCACATCGTCAACATAAACGTCAAAAGCGTATATATGTTTTGACGATGCCTCGTAAAGCACTGCGTCAAAAGAAAGCTTCAAAGTATCAGTGCAAAATCCAAGCACCATGCCGGCAGTCGCTTTACTGCGTTTATACAAAAAATCGTTATCCGCCAGACGCTCCGACTGCGCCTTTGTGAATCGTTTCGGGAACAGATAACCGTCGGAGTTTTCAAATCTTACCGCTCCCGAGATGAATTTTTCCAATTTATCGTTTGTTATAACCATTTACCCTCGTTGCTCCCATAACTTTTCATGCATTTCGGTTTTATCGTCTGCCGCCTCGTTGCCCAAACGGAAAAACTTATCAATCAAACAGCGTCGGCAAGCTCGGATCCTCGAACGCGTCGAAACACATCAGTATCTGCTCACGGGTGGATTTTTCCGCCGCAAGCTCATCAGGTATTTCGGATCTTCCGAACGCGGCGGTCCCGGTCGTTTCAATATTTTCCCTGAATGCCCCGCCCACATATCTGCACAGCATAAATGTTTTGACCACACCGTATGCATAGTTCGTCACATTGTGTCTGCGCCAATCCTGAAGTGCGATCAGTTTTTCCGCTTTTACCGTCAGCCCCGTTTCTTCAAGCACTTCTTTTTCGGTATTTGAGGCGACGGACTGATCCACGTCGCACCAGCCCCCGGGCAGTGCCCAGGTCCCATTATATTCGTGTACCAGCAAAAGCTTGCCCTCAATGAATACCGCCGCCCGCGTATCGACCTTCGGAGTCTGATATCCCGATTCGTTGCAGAAGAGATCATAAACCTTCTCAAGCGGAATATCGGTCTTCTCCGAAAGCATTTCGGCAGCGATCCGTCTTAATTCTTCATAACGTTCCCTGTCATATTTGTCTTTACCGTATTGAAGCCCCGCCTGCGCTATACTTTGAATACGGATCGCAAGATCAAGCCACTTATCGTTCATGCAAGCTCACCTCCGACATTTTTGAGCGGTTGAAAACAAACTCATTTTATAACCGAGCAATCACCGAGAAGCTCCGGCTTATTTGCCATAGAATCGCTTTCGGTGAGCGTGCGGATCACCCGACAGGGATTTCCGGTGGCAAAGCTGTTTGCCGGGATAGAGCGCGTCACTACGCTTCCCGCGCCGATAACACAATTTTTGCCGATCGTGACGCCGGGCAGGATCGTGACGTTGGCACAGATCCAACACCCGTTTTCTATCACCACCGGCTTTGCGAAGCAAAGTCTCCTTGCGACCCCGTCGGGACACATAAGCTGTTTTCGCTCGTCAGCCAGCATCGGGTGGATCGGCGTGACAATGGTTACGTTGGGTCCGAAGTCACAGTTTTCTCCGATCGTAACCTCTCCGTCGTCCTGACAGGTGAAATTGAAATTAAAAAACGTATTTTTACCGATCTTGGTATGGACACCGTAATGGAAGCGGATCGGACCGTTGAACGAAACGCCTTCATTCAGCTCGCCGAGCAGTTCTTTTAATACCGCTTTTCTCTCTTCGGTTTGGGCTTCTGTCAGCGAATTGTATTTCTGGTTCAATGCGTGCGCCTTTTTCTTGATCTCGACCCGCCATTCTTCGGCAGGTGAAAAGAGCTTGCCGTCGCCGTTATTAAGCATAATATTCTCCGTGCCGCCGTAGGCGGTCCAAAAAGTAATTCGGATCTCAGAGCCGTCTCTGCAAAATATGAGCGTGAAACCGCAGATCTCACTAAACGAAGCTCGCGCTTTCACACGATCCCCGCGTCATCAGAGCCGACGCATAAAATCACAATATCCCGTAAAGCTATGATACCATACTTTCATCGAAAATTCAATGGCATAACAGATATTCGGCACGCTGCCGATATTTTGATAATGCCGCGCAGCTGTCTTTCGCCACTTGTGTGCGCTCAGGAAAACAGCGCGAAGAATTTATCAAAGCCTAAAGTAACGATAATAAGGTAGATTATATAAAGCACCAGCATAATTACGCCCTGCCAACGATTGAACTTTCTGCAAATGACGGTAGGGATTACCGCTATCAGCGTAACAAGGACGGCGATCGGAAAATCCAAATAAATATTTTGAGCGGAGACCGGCAGTCTGCCGCCGTATACAAAGGAACATACCGCAAGGATAAGCGTAGTGTCTATCACGTTTGCGCCGATCACATTACCCACAGACATAGACGATTGTTTTTTCACAAGCGAAGTGATCGCGGTCACAAGCTCCGGCAAAGAAGTTCCGATCGCAACAAGCGTTACGCCTATGATCGCTTCGGACACTCCCCATGACGAAGCGATCATACTGCCGTTATCCACCAACAGCTCAGAGCCTCCGACGATACACGCCGCGCCGATAAGCACGCGCAAAACATTCAGGATCACCGATCTTTTGTCAGTAGACGGACGCTTCAAGTCGCTTTCCGCAGTTGCTTCTTTTTTTGCCGAACGGATATTTTCGACAATATATAAAGCGAAGATCAGCAAAAGCACGATTGCGCCCGTGAACTTAAGGTACCCGCTGAAAGAAAACGCAAACAACGCGCATACCGCCGCAAGCAGCAGAAAGCCTTTGGGTGCAAATTTCTTTCTGTCTACGGCAATCGGCATGAAAATAATGCTGATCGCCAATATCAATGCGGTATTGCATATAACCGAGCCGACTCCGTTTCCGATCGCCATTCCGACCTTGTCTTCGGATTCGGCAATATAATTGCCGATCCCGGAAGTGAGGATACCGTGTCCCTCGATCGCGGCGATCGTTGAAACTATGATTTCGGGTAAAGTCGTGGCAAGACTGATAACGGTAGCTCCGATAATGAATTTCGGGATCTTTGTCACTTCCGCTACCCACACAGCTCCGTCCACAAACCAATCCCCGCCCTTTACAATGAGCAAAATACCGACTGCAAACAGCAAATACGTCCAAATGTTTTCCATGCGCTTCTCCTTAAAGCAATTTGTCAAAGGCACAAAAAAAGTGTATGACCATACAGTCATACACATAAGACTGCATGCACAATGACATAAAATGACAGAATTGTACATGAGTCTCATCAATTAAGATATGCCAGGTGCCGTACAAGTACCGGTATGTTGACATATCGCGCCGAAAAGCGTCGATTACTCCCTCAATGTCGCTTATTGTATCACATATTTCAAAAAAAGTCAAGAGCAATCTTCAGGTATTGAGCACTGCCGACCGCAAGCTCAGATGCGTCCGCGTCCGCCTCCGACTCACTCCGCAGTTTCACAAAGCGGCAGATATTCCGTAAACTTCCGCACGTCGGGAGTTAAGTGTTCCCGATTTTTTATCGCAAGCCCGATCGGCAGAAAGCGCAAGGCGGAAATTCCGAACGCTGTCAGAACAACGGTACTGCTGTCGGTTATCATCGGCATATTCGGACTGATTTTGGGACAGCTTGCCGCGGAGCCGCTCTGCAACCTGTATGAAATTCCGGCGGGAGCACTTCGCGGCAGCGGACACGCGCTCTATCCGGCGCTCAGCACCATGATCGACACCTGTGCGTTCAGAATCGTCTGGATCTGCACCGTCTTTCGGACTGCTCCCACGCTTCCGAGGCTCTATCATGCCTTTCCGCTCTCATGGTTGATCACGATATTGTTTACAAAAAGGGCAATCAACGGTAAAACTGATTCTTTACAGCGCTCTTCCAAGCTCATATGCGCGCCGAAGCGCGTCTGCATGAGCCTTTGCATCCCCGCTGTCACCGATGCCGCCGCCCGTGACAAGCCCGCAAAGCTTTGCACGCTCAAAGCAGTCCACCCAACCGAGCAATCCGTTATACGCTTTTTCAAACGTCTGATCGCCGTCCTCTGCCGCCGTCGCGATCATATAAACCTTTCTGAACCGATAATCCGTCGGATAAAGCGGATTGAGACGGTCAAGCAGCGTTTTCATCTGCCCGCACATTTCGTAATAGTAGATCGGCGTGGCAAATACAAGCGTATCGGCGTTTTTTACCTGCTCGCAAAATTCTCCCGCGTCGTCTTTCAGTACACATTTGCCGGTCTGCTGACAGGCAAGGCAACCGATGCAATATCCGATATTTTTGCCTTTCAGACTGAGGAACGTCACTTCGTTTCCGCTCTCAAGCGCACCTCTTTCACATTCGTGCGCAAGATATTCCGAATTGCTGTTTGCCCGCAGGCTGGTTGAAATTATAAGTATTCTGCTCATGCTTTTGCTCCTTTTCAAAGACTTGCTCTGAGAATTTCTTTGATCTCATCCGCAGTCAGCACCTTGTATCCGCCGTCCATAACAAACGTCGCGGACGCGATACCGTCGATCATTTCGTCGCTCACGCCGAGCGTCCTGAGATCCATTACAAGTCCGATCTGCTTCATCCATGCTTCCATGCGGCAAAGTCCCTCTTCAGCGACCTCACGCTCGGTCCTGCCGTTTGAGTCAACTCCCCAGACATTAACAGCGTAACGTGCAAATTTTGCCGTACCGTAGGGGAGAATATAACGGTAATATGGCATGGAAACCGCCGAGAGCGTCATACCGTGGGTGGCGTTGGTATACGCACCGACCGCCTGACCGAGCATATGCACCATCCAATCGGTGCTCTTGCCCTTGGCGATCAGGGTGTTGAGCGCCCAGGTTGCCGTCCACATAATGTTGCTTCTCGCCTCGTAATCGGTGGGGGATTTCACAGCGATCTCCGCCGCATGGATCAATGAACGCAAGAGCCCCTCGGCAATATAATCGCTCGTGTTGTCGTCCCCGCCCGAGAAATACTGCTCAAGAATGTGCGACATGATATCGTATATGCCCGAAATCATCTGATAGTGCGGCACGGTAAAGGTATATTCGGGATCGAGCACCGAAAACTTCGGAAACACGTCCTCGCCGAACACATGACCGATCTTCAACTTTTTCACGGTGTTGGTAATGACCGCGCCGCCGTTCATCTCACTGCCCGTTCCGACCATAGTCAGCACACAGCCGACCGGGACTATCTCACATGAGACGTCCTCAAAGCGCTCAAAATACTTGTCCCACGGGTCCTCGTCACAGTGTACCGATACCGAAACCGCCTTTGCGTAGTCGCAGACCGAGCCGCCGCCGACTGCAAGGATGAGATCCGCCTTTGCCGCCTTCGCCCGCGCGACACCCTCGCGAAGCTTGTCCGCCGTAGGGTTCGGCATCACTCCCGCATCTTCAAATATTTCTTTGCCGTTTGCCTTGAGTACGGAAACAACGCGGTCGTAGATCCCGTTCTTTTTAATTGAACCGCCGCCGTAGACCAGCATGACATTCTTGCCGTATTTTGAAAGTTCGCCGTTCAATCCATCAAGCGCACCCTTGCCGAAATATAATTTTGTGGGATTGCAGTAAGAAAAATTCCCTAACATGATCGTTTCTCCTTTTTGTATTCGTTCGATTTGATTTTATTTGTCAGATAATCAATACAGTCTATCTGTTTCTGCCTTTTGTGTACATCGGAAAGCACGCATCTGCGATGTACGGTCAGCTTGGGGAGTATTTCATCAAGCGTACCCTCACGGAAGTGACGCATACATTCCGCGATCAACTCTTCCTCACACCCTGCGTCGATCAGACAACGGTGCAGAAGTTCTTCTTTATCCAAAGCATTCGGCATCACGACCCTCCTCTCCGACAGTTTGATTATATCACGCCTTGCGTGAAATTACAAATATCTATATTTTATATCATGATATGATTGACGGGAATATCATAACGGTGTATAATAAAGAAAAAAGCGGAGGCTGTTATGGAGTTAAGAGTTTTACGGTATTTTCTGGAAATCGCGCGCGAGGGCAGTATGACCGCCGCTTCAGAGGTGCTTCATGTATCTCAATCGGCACTGTCAAAACAGATGAAAGAGCTTGAAAATGAGCTTGGAAAAAAGCTGTTTCGCCGCAAAAGCCGCAGTGTGTCGCTGACCGAAGAGGGTATTCTTTTACGCCGCCGCGCCGAGGATATTCTCGATATGGTGGACAAAACGACCGAAGAGTTCAGGTCGTTAGACGAACTGCAGGGCGGGGACGTCTACCTCGGCTGCGCGGAATCTCACCTCATCTCCCATATTGCGCGAAAGATCAGGCATTTCAAGAAACTCTACCCTCTCTTTCATTATCACATAATCAGCGGCGACCGCACAGTGGTGCTTGACAGACTCGACCGCGGGCTTCTTGACTTCGGCGTAGTTGTTGAACTGCCCGATCTTGACCGTTATCAGTATCTTGAGTTACCGGGCGTCGATACCTGGGGCGTGATCATGCCGCAAACTCATCCGCTCGCAAAAAAAGCCTCCATCCGTGCGGAGGATCTCATCGGTGAAGAATTGATCTGCTCGGAGCAGTCGGTGGAAGCGGACATCCCGCGTTGGTGCGGAAAGAAAGCCGATCGGCTTAATTTTACGGGAAACACTAATCTCGCATATAATGGAAGCATATTTGTCAAAGAGGGGCTTGGTTTGATGCTGTCCTTTGAACATCTGATTTTTCCGAGCGAAGAAAACGGACTTGTGTTCCGCCCGCTGGAACCGAAGCTTGAAAACAAAATGTATTTGATCTGGAAGAAATATCAGGTGTTTTCGCCGATCGCGCAAAAGTTGCTCGACGAATTTATGAAATAAGCCAAACGCTCGGTCATACAGCGTTTGGCTGTTTACGGTATTTTATCAGACAAACGGCATTTTTATTTCTGTTGCCATACCATTATAAATCTTTCTCGCCGGTAGTTTCGTCCACACCCTCACACTGAATCTCAAATTTCTCTCTCTTGTAAAAATGTGTTGCCCGTGTTTTTTTCAGATACACATTCAAAAGCAGTTTTGACCTTTTGTCGTCACAAACAAAAACGCCTTCAATCATTGCCGTTTACCCCTATAAAGCCTTGGATTTTTTGACTTTTCTCATACACATAGACTTCTGCCTGCAATTGCATTTCTTTTACTGCTTCAAAATTACTTTTCCAATACCGTGCGGGAATAAAACGATGCGCTTTAAGATCGGTCTCAAACCACATATCGGCAACTCTGTTTACATCTGTTTCCCGTAATTCTCTGATCATAACGATCGCTCTTCATGAATTCGGTTATTCCGATCACGCAAACAGGAATTTGACTATCAGGCTGAAAGTTTCATGAGTTCAACAAATTGATTGGGAACTAATCGAAGTTGTTTTTTATAACTTTCTGGCTTTAAAGCACACCGAAATAGGTATCATCTCTGCCTTCTTCGCCTTATCACTTGTGTCATTCATATCACTAACATTTTGCTCAATCATTTGTTCAATTACAAATCCTGCTTTTGCAAGAGCATTGATATATGTTGAAATCATACGATTACACAAAATTACTTCACTATCATGCACAGGCATTTTATAATAAGATTCATCAAAGTAACTTGTTCCAAACACCATTTTACCATCGTCCAACACATTTTTTCCATTTTCTCGCGAAAAGGCAACGCAATGATATAATGTGTGGTTCCAACTAAAAATAAATATCCCATCTTTTTTTAAACTGTAAGCAATTTTATTAAACGTCCCTTGCAAATCAGTAGTCCATCCAATACCATATATAGAATATACATAATCAAAATAATCTTGAGGGAGATTCATTTCTTCCATTGAGCTGCATATAAGATTTGCCACATATCCATATTCTTCCAGGTACTTTTTAGCATTATCAAGTTGATTCTGAGAAATGTCAATCCCCCATAACTCGCCGGCATTTCTTTCAGCATGATATTTTATGGAATGACCGCTGCCGCAACAGATTTCTAACATCTTCTTACCATTTACATCTCCAAATAGTTTTAATTCATCTTCCGTTGGAAATTTCACACCGTACTGTGGAAGAGCAGTTGTCCCAAACCAGAAATCTGCATGATTATTCCAATATGTTTTATTATTATGTACAATTGTGTCATTTATCATAGCTATACCTTACCTACAAATTCCGATTTATCTGTTTGATTCGGTTCTAAAGCCGATTTATTCCTATGTATTTCCACGCCGCTGATCCCTGTAAAAATAGAAATCACACTTATCGCCGCCTCGTCCTATCGTGCCTTTTCGCTCAAAAGTGATGCCGCACATATCCCCGTATACACGGTCATCGCTCAAGTAGAAAGTAGCCGCCAACTCTTTGCAGCCAAGCAGCTCGCAATACTTCACATAGGGGCATTGCAGAACATCGACCCTGTAATGCCTGCTGTCGTATTCGATCTCCTCAAATCTGAAGCCTGCTTCTCCGTTGAACGCAGTGCCGATCAGCTTATGGAAGATCTTAAAGAAAAGAGGGCGGACAAAAGGTATCTTCGTTGCCACATGCAGGCGCTTCCGATCAGGCTCCACACCTGTTCTTACGGATTCTTCTATTAAGCCTATGGCTTCTTCGCGTGAGATATATTTGATCATTTGCAGATAAACAGCCGCTCGCGGGAAGATCATCCGTTCGGTATGCATTTTCTCCTTTTTGGAAAGTCCCTTATATTTGTCGCATAATTCGTTGCAAAGGCTTACTGCATCATTGACGAGAGCATCGACCTGCTCTTCGCCGAGCTTATTTTTCAGCTCACCCAAAAGATAAGAGAAGCCGCCGAGTTTTTTGTAATATCTTTTATTGATCATGATTCTATGCTCCTGCACAAATTCAGACTTGTCGACACCTGATTATACCATAAATCCTCCCTTTTTTCAATCATACTGACGTGTTTGGCAAACAAAGGATGCTGCCGAGCGGGAGTTGACTCCGACAGTATTCGCACATCGGATTCCGCAGTACAAAAAACTTTGCGATGGAAGCAACGCAAACGCCTTTGATTTTACCATCAATACACTTTCTGCCATATCGCTTCGCCACTTCTATTTACATTTATTACTCAAAATCGCTTTCTTCTTCAATATTCCACATTACTTCGCCAAATCTCCCGCAAACAAGCGAAAAGTGAATCTAAAAGAGATAATAAGAAAACCTCCCGCTCTATCACGCGGGAGGTTTGGCTGGGATGGCTGGATTTGGACCAGCGAGATGCCGGAGTCAAAGTCCGGTGCCTTAACCACTTGGCTACACCCCATAATATTGCTGCGAAAAAGCACGCTGCAGCGGCAGCCACTCTAAGCTACCGCTACAGTATAGCATATCTCAGTCGGATTTGTCAATAGAAACCGATACGAAACTTACAGTTTTCTGTAGTGTTACAATAGAAGTGA
>DHJP01000114.1:1781-7572 GCA_002404395.1 Clostridiales bacterium UBA4717 | reverse complement strand
AGTCGAGCTCCGCCGCATAAAATCCGAGACAGAGGTCGCGAAGAACTACCTCTACAGCATCACCGAAATAGAGCTGTATATCGAGTGTGTTACCAAGCTCAAGGCGGGCTTTGCCGCACTTGACGGCACGCTGACAAGTCCTGCGTTCACCGCGATGGCGCAGACGGTAAATGAGCTTACCGAAAGTGACTATTATAAGGAGCTGAACCGCAAGCTCGGTGAGTTGACAAACAAGGTCCACGAGGTCAAAAGTATCACTCTCGGTGTGAACCTTGACAACGAGCTTCGTCCTACTGACGGCGGGGTGATCAGCCTCAATCCCGAAAAATTCAAGGGCGGCAACGTTATCGATAAGATACTCCGTCTTGATTTCAAAGACGATGATTATACCTGTATCTCTCCGCTCGTGCCATACATAAAGAGCGACAGCGATAACCGCAAGATCGCGCTGACTCATGCGCTCAACAACGCGCTGTCGGACGTTTTCAAATCCTCGGTACGGCAGTGGAGAAGCATAGTGCAGACCTACGTGCTCGGAAATACCGACTTTCTTGTGCGCATAATGCCCGAGATCGAGTTTTTGACGAAATCGGTGAAGCTTTTGCGTGCGCTGCGAGATCGCGGCGAGCCGCTTTGCGAACCGGAGATATTGCCGATGCGCGAACGAGCCTGTGCGTTGCACGGGCTGTATAATCCCTGCGTCGCGCTCAAAGCCGATGCAAAGATGGTCGAAAATGACCTTGAATTTGATGAAAACGGCATGATATACGTGCTGACGGGACCGAACCGCGGGGGAAAATCGGTAATCACCTGTGCGCTCGGACTTGCTCAGGCAATGGCTCAGCTCGGTCTGCCGGTCGCCGCTCTGAGCGCAAAACTCAGTCCGGTCGATGCGATATTTACGCATTTTCCGACCGAAGCCGAGGATACGATAGATAAAGGCAGACTCGGCGAGGAGTGCGAACGGCTCAACGCCATATTCGATAAAGCGGATAAGTACAGCCTCGTTTTGCTTGACGAGTCGCTTTCTTCGACCGGAAGCTACGAGGCGTCGTATATCGCTTCCGAGGTGTTGGCGGGCTTTTCACTCGTCGGATGCCGCGTGCTCTTTTCGACTCACCTGCATGAGCTGTCGGCGGCGATTCCCGAGCTGAACCGCGAATGTCGCGAAAAGGGCGGCGTGATGATAGATACCTTGGTCGCCGGAATAGACGGCAGCGAGCGAAGCTTTGAGATCGCACGTGCAAAACCCGACGGCAGATCATACGCCCGCGACATTGCCGAAAAGTACGGACTTTCCGCTGAGAAGATACGCGAGAAGATAGCGAAAAAACGCGCCGGAGATGCGTGAACTTTTTAATTGCAGAATATTGCAGACGTCGTATGCAGTTTTGTAAGAGCAACACTGTCGGACTTGCAAATCTTTCATAAATGTTAGTGCTTTGCGGCAAAATGAAAGTAAAAGCGATTGAACGGCAGGCGTGCTTGTGATATAATATAACGCGAATATGACCGATCATATATTGTGTGTCACGGCAACGCGAAAAGTCGTTGCAGGCAAACAAGATCTAGAGTTTCGCGTTATAATTTGCTGAAACGGCTTCCGAGCCGATTGAAATTTACCGATCATATATTGAGTCGGCTTTGCCGACATGACACGGAGGATATTATTATGGATAACTTACTGAAATACCTTGAAGATGACGGCAAGCTTACCACCGAACAGCTGGCGGTAATGCTTGACAAAGAAGAAGGCGATATTAAAAAGGCGGTAGAGGAGTATGAAAAAAACGGCGTTATCCTCGGTTATAAAACGTTGATTGATTGGGATAAGACCGATCGCGAATATGTAAGTGCGCTCATTGAGCTGAGAGTAACTCCACAGCGCGACGGCGGCTTTGATAAGATCGCCGAAAAGATAAATAACTATCCCGAAGTACAGTCGGTGTATCTTATGTCCGGCAGCTTTGATCTCGCGCTGATAATCGAAGGCAAGACTCTTAAGGAGGTCGCAGGTTTTGTGGCACGCAAACTTGCTCCGCTTGACGGCGTGACCGGCACCGCTACTCATTTTGTGCTGAAAAAATATAAGGATAAAGGCGTGATATATGATTCGCCCGAGGTCGATGAAAGAGGAATTGCAAGCATATGATAGATTACAGTAAGGTGATACCCGAGCGCATATCAAGCATAAAGCCGTCGGGTATTCGTAAATTCTTCGACCTTTTGAACGGCATGGACGACGTGATCTCCCTGACTGTCGGACAGCCCGATTTTATAACGCCCTGGCATATCAGAGAGGCCGGAATTGAGAGCCTTGAAAAAGGTAAGACCTATTACACCGGTAATGCCGGACTCGACGAGTTGCGTTTTGAGATCGCAAACTATTTAAACCGCCGTTTCGGTCTGACTTACGACTCAAAAAAAGAGGTCGTCGTAACGGTCGGCGGCAGTGAAGCGATAGATCTCGCGGTTCGCGCCGTTGTGGATACCGATGACGAGGTAGTGATACCGATACCGTCGTTTGTCTGCTACGGTCCGATCACCGAGCTTGCGCACGGCAAGCCGGTATTTGTCGAAACCAAAGCTGAGGATGACTTTAAACTGAAGCCGGAGGCTTTGGCGGCGGCGATAACTCCGCGTACCAAGCTTATCGTACTGCCGTTTCCGAACAATCCAACAGGCGCGGTGCTTGACAAAAGCGAGCTTGAAGCGCTTGCGCGTGTTATTGAAAAAACGAATGCGGTTGTGCTTTCTGACGAGATATATGCAGAGCTTACTTACGGTGCGCGCCATACTTCGATAGCGTCGATCCCCTCAATGCGTGAGCGCACGATCCTCGTCAGCGGCTTTTCAAAGGCATATGCAATGACCGGTTGGCGGCTCGGTTATCTTGCCGCACCTCCGGAACTTACAAAACAGATGCTGAAGATACATCAATACGGGATCATGTGCGCGCCCACGACGAGCCAATTCGCGGCGATCGAGGCGCTCAAAAACGGTGATGAAGATATTGAAGAAATGGCGGCAGAGTATGACCGCCGCCGCAAGTACATAATCGGCGGACTTAATCGTCTCGGACTTGACTGCTTTGAAGCGAAAGGCGCGTTCTATGCCTTCCCGAATGTCGGAAAATTCGGTATGAGCGATGAAGAGTTTGCCGAAAAGCTTTTGTATCACAGCAAGGTCGCGATAGTGCCTGGGTCAGCATTCGGAAGCTGCGGAGCCGGATACGCGCGTCTTTCGTATGCGTACTCGGTGAAGCATATTTCGACGGCGCTTGAACGCATAGAGACTTTCCTTGACGATATAAAAAAAGGCAACCTTTAACAAGCTTGCGAGGTACTCGTCTCTTTTATCCTTGTTGATCGCATTTGGTTCGATCAGGTTTTGAGTTCTTACTCGTATTCCGATTCTTTGATCGGATTCGGCAAACTTTGTAAATGAGTCGGCAACGCCGACATACTTGAAAAATGAAACTTAAACGTCCCGAGCTTTTGTCTCCCGCAGGGAATTTTGAAAAACTGAAAAGTGCAGTCCTTTATGGTGCAGATGCGGTATATCTCGCCGGAAACGACTTCGGCATGCGTGCCGCCGCCGATAATTTTACGCCCGAAGAATACGCCGAGGCACTCGCATATGCCCACGCGCGCGGCGTGAAGGTATACCTCACGCTCAACACGATGCCGCATCCCGACGAATACCCGAAGCTGCGCGAATATATAAAATTTTTGTCAAGCGCGCAGCCCGACGCGGTGATCGCCGTTGATCTCGGCGTGATCTCTCTCGTACGTGAAATGCTTCCGGAAGTTGAGATACACGTCTCAACTCAGGCAAGCGTGGTCAGTGCGGAAAGCGCTAAGATCTGGCAGTCGCTCGGTGCGTCGCGTATAGTGCTTGCGCGTGAACTGACGCTCGACGAGATACGGAAGATACGCGAAGATATTCCCGATTCGCTTGAGCTTGAAGCTTTTGTCCACGGTTCAATGTGTATTTCATACAGCGGGCGCTGTCTCCTGTCGCAGTATTACACAGGTCGTGACGCGAACCGCGGGCGCTGTGCGCAACCCTGTCGGTGGAACTACGAGCTTGAGATACATGAAGAGAAACGCCCGGATGACGTGATACGCCTCGAGGAGGATAAACACGGCACTTTCGTGCTCAGCTCAAAGGATATGTGCATGATAGAGCACATTCCGGAGCTGGTACGCGCCGGAATCTCAAGCTTCAAGATCGAGGGCAGAATGAAGAGCGCGTATTATACCGCTGTTGTGACAAACGCCTATAAAATGGCGCTTGATGCGTTCTTTGCCGATCCGGACGGATATGTCTTTGATCCGCGCCTGATGGGCGAGCTTGAAAGCGTAAGTCACCGCGAGTACGATACCGGCTTTTATTTCGACCGTCCGATCGATGAAGCCAAGACTTGCGAGAAGCCGGGATATATCCGTGAAAAAGCTTATCTTGCGGTCGCGCTTGAGTATGATGCCGAACGAGGAGTCGCAAAGTTTATGCAGCGTAATAAAGCGGTGCGCGGGAGCGCGGCAGAGCTTTTGTCGCCCGGCAAATGCGGCAGAGCCTTCATGCTTGATGAGCTGACCGATGAAGCGGGCGAACCGATCGAATCGGCACCGCATCCGTTTATGATATTCAATGCGCGCGTACCCTTTGCGGTACAACCGGGTGATATCATGCGGCAGGGCGAATGCCCCGAACCGGAGAAGCACGTATAGTAGGCGGCACTTTGTGTTCGTACTTTGAAGATGCGTTTGCGGCTACTGACGAATTTGCATTATTTTGCGATGTGTTTCTCAAAATTTGTATAGTTCCTGTGGTGCATTTATAAAATTTTGCCCTTTGCGGCAGAAAGTGTAATTGTATGTTTCTTGAAATTCTGAAAGCCGTCCTGATCGGTATAGTGCAGGGAATCACCGAGTGGCTGCCGATCAGCAGTACCGGTCATATGATAATCATTAACGAGCTTGTAAAGCTTGACGTGAGCGATGCTTTCATGTCAATGTTCGAGGTCGTCATTCAATTCGGTTCGATCCTTGCTGTGATCGTGCTGTACTTCAACAAGTTAAATCCCTTTGCTCCGTCAAAATCCGCGCTTGAAAAAACGAACACATGGAAGCTTTGGCTGCACGTCCTTGTTGCGATGATACCGACCGGTATCGCCGGTGTTCTGCTTGACGATCTGCTTGATAAATACTTCTATAACTATGTGACTGTCGGTATCGCGCTCTTTGTATACGGCGTCGCTTTTATCATTATAGAGCGCGTGCATAAAAACAAGAAACCGAAATACGAAACTGTCTACGATATTACATACATGACTGCATTGCTTATCGGCTTCGTGCAGATACTTGCGCTCGTGCCCGGCACATCGCGCTCGGGTTCAACGATCCTCGGCGCGCTGATCCTCGGTGCGTCGCGTACCGCCGGAGCGGAGTTTTCGTTTTTTCTCGCAGTCCCGGTCATGTTCGGCGCGAGCGCACTCAAGCTTTTGAAATTTTTCCGCGGAGGCAATATTCTTGTGGCTTCGGAGTGGATCTATCTCGGAGTCGGCATGGCAGTTGCGTTCGCCGTTTCACTTGTCGCAATAAAGTTCCTCATGAGTTATATCAAGAAAAAAGACTTTACAGCGTTCGGAATATATCGTATCATACTTGCGGCGGCAGTATTCGTTTATTTTCTCATTGTTCGCTAACTGCGGGCAGTGCCCGCCGACTGTCAGCGCATGAGGAATGAGCAAAAATAAAGTTTTCACCCATGATCCCGATTCTCAGTG
>DHJP01000114.1:0-1683 GCA_002404395.1 Clostridiales bacterium UBA4717 | reverse complement strand
TGGAAATTCATAAGTGATTTTTAGATTGGGCAGTGCCCGCTGACTGTCAGTGCATGAGGAATGAGTTAAAGTGAAGTTTTCACCTTTGACCACGGCCATCAGTGAAAATTCATAAGTAATTTCTATTGACGACGGTGCCTGTCGAATGTCGGTGTGCAAATTCAGACGATAGCTTTCGGCGACTTTCAGCCTGCCGTAAAAAAGCGGCGCCCCAAACTGTTAAAATTTTATCAAAATACCTATTGCCAAAATCGAAAACATATGGTAATATAATTACGGCAATAATATAGCCGCGGCAATAAAATTGCCGAGCTGTATAAAAGACGATCCGGCAGTTTCCGCCTGCGCTTTAAGTGCGCCTGTGCTAACGGAACCGCACGTCGCCGTCAAAATTTAATCAGAGGTGAAAGAAATGTACAACAAGAAATCCATCGAAGATATCGACGTCAAGGGCAAAAGAGTTCTCGTGCGTTGCGATTTCAACGTCCCGCTCAAGGACGGTGTGATCACCAGCGATAAGCGAATCGTCGAAGCACTTCCCACTATCAAGTATCTCCTTTCGCACGGTGCACGCGTGATCCTGTGCTCGCATATGGGCAAGCCGCACGGCATCTTTACCGAGGGCTTCGGTCTCGATAAGAAGGAAAAAGCAAAGCTTGCCGAGCTTCCCGAATCCGAGCAGGCAGCTGCAAAAGCGGAAATGCTTGAAAAGGCAAAGAAGAACGATATTGTTAAGTTTACCCTTAAGCCGGTTGCAGACCGCCTTAACGAGTACCTTGATAATAAGGTAACTTTTGCAAAGGATATCATCGGCGAGGATGCAAAGGCAAAGATCAATGCTCTAAAAGACGGAGAAGCGGTCTTGCTTGAAAATGTCCGCTTCGATGCACGTGAAACCAAGAACGACGAAAGCCTTTCCAAGGCGTTCGCGGAGCTTTGCGATATTTACGTAAACGACGCGTTCGGCTCGGCTCACAGAGCGCATTGCTCGACCGCAGGCGTGACTGCGTTTGTCGATACTGCGGTTTGCGGATACCTCATTCAGAAAGAGATCACAGTTATGGGCGGCGCACTTGCAAATCCCGTGCGTCCCTTCGTTGCTATCCTCGGCGGTGCAAAGGTCTCGGATAAGATCGGTGTGATCGAAAACCTCATCGAAAAGGTCGACACTCTCATCATCGGCGGCGGTATGGCATATACCTTCTTCCGTGCAATGGGCAACAGCGTCGGCACTTCGATCTGCGAGGAGGACAAGATCGACCTCGCTGCCGAAACTATGAAGAAGGCACGTGCTAAGGGTGTAAACTTCGTGCTTCCCGTAGACAATGTTATCGGCAGAGAGTACAAGGAAGATACCACATATATGGAGATCTACTCCGACTCGATCCCTGACGGTTGGATGGGTCTCGATATCGGTTCAAAGACTCAGGAACTCTTCTCCAAGACCATTAAGGACGCAGGTACCGTCGTATGGAACGGACCGATGGGCGTTTCCGAATGGGATCATTTCGCAAACGGTACCATTGCGGTAGCCAAGGCAGTCGCAGAGAGCGGAGCTGTGTCGATCATTGGCGGCGGTGACTCGGCGGCGGCAGTTGAAAAGCTCGGTTTTGCGGATAAGATGACTCATATCTCAACGGGCGGCGGTGCATCGCTTGAATTCCTTGAAGGCAAGGAGCTTCC
>DHJP01000081.1:3927-9168 GCA_002404395.1 Clostridiales bacterium UBA4717 | reverse complement strand
ATATACCGCGGTGAAGATCGGCGCCAAAACGCTGTTCGCCACACATTATCACGAATTGACAGAGCTTGAAAATAACGGGATCGGCATAACAAATTACAATATTGCCACCAAAAAGCGTGGTGACGATATAATCTTTTTGCGCAAGATCGTTAAGGGCGCCGCCGATGACAGCTACGGAATCGAAGTTGCAAAGCTTGCCGGTGTAAATGATGAAGTGATCACGCGGGCAAAAGAGGTGCTTGCCGACATTGAGTCGGGAGCGTTTGCCGCCTCACTGCCGCACCGCGAGCAGTCGTCCGAATCAGGGGACGGCGACGAATTATTTGATCAAAAGGAAGCAAAGGACAGCTCGCAGGTCGCGGTAATTTCCGAGCTTATGCGCATTGACCCGAACACCCTCTCGCCGATTGAGGCGATGAATGAGCTTTACAGGCTCAAAAGCATGCTGAATACGACCGAAAATCAATAAAGAGGCTGATTTACAGTAATGGGAATAATTAACGTACTCGACTTCAGTGTTGCCAATCTGATCGCCGCAGGCGAGGTCGTCGACCGCCCGGCATCCGTTATAAAAGAGCTTATCGAAAACTCAATGGACGCCGGTGCGACCGATATTACCGTTGAGATCAAACGCGGCGGTATCACTTTCATGAGAGTCTCGGATAACGGAAAGGGAATAGCGCGCGAGGATCTGCCGATCGCGGTTAAGCGCCACGCCACGAGCAAAATACACTCGGCGGACGATCTTGACTCAATTATGACGCTGGGATTCCGCGGTGAGGCGCTGGCGGCGATCGCTTCGGTCTCAAAATTACGAATACTTTCCAAAACACCCGACTGCGAGTGCGGATATATGCTTTCGGCGGTCGGAGGAGAAAACGTCACGCTCACCGAAGCGGGGGCATCCGACGGCACGACCGTAATTGTTGAGGATCTGTTTGCAAATGTACCGGCGAGACTTAAATTTTTAAAGAAAGACATAACCGAAGCTATGGCTGTTTCGGCTTACGTTGAGAAAATGGCACTGTCCCGCCCCGATATTGCCTTCAGACTTATCGTTGACGGAAATATGCGTTTTATGACTACCGGCGACGGCAAGCTCGCAAACGTCATATACATATTGCTCGGACGCGATTTTGCCAAACGGCTGATCCCGATCGATTTTCAAAACGAATATATGCGTATGCAGGGATATATTTCCACGCCCGATAATATCCGTGCCAATCGGAATTTCCAAAATTTCTTTATTAACCACAGATTTATAAAAAGCAAAACCATATCGGCGGCGCTTGAGCAGGCGTATTCGACTTTTATTCCTACCGATAAATTTCCGTGCGCGGTATTGCATATTGAAATAAGCCCGTCAAGCGTTGACGTAAACGTGCATCCCGCCAAGCTTGAAGTTAAATTTTCAAATGAAAAGCCGATATTCGAGTCGGTTTATTCGGCGGTAAGGCAAGCGCTTGAAAGCCGTATAAGCCGTCCGGAATTCAAGATGGATATGTCTAGCGCAAGACGAGCTGCAGACGACTATATCCGCAGATACAATTCGTTTACCCCGATCCCCGGTCGGAACGGCGACGGACTTGAACAGCTTGCTTTTGCTTCAAAGGCTCCATGTGACGCAAACTCCGGGGGCGGCACGCCGTCAGTATCAGACTTTCAGAACAAATTCTCTCAGTCAGACGAAGGCGTATCAAAGATCCCCGATATGCGGATCGTGGATTCTGTGAAAAAAAACGAGCTTCAAACCGAGAACCGAAGCAACGCAAAAGCTTTCGGTTCAAGCGCGCCGTTTTTTGACAGCGGCTTTTACGATAGCGGCAGAGCCGCGCACAAAGCCAACGAGCCTTCCGAACCTTTCTTATGCGACAATGATAATTCCGATAAAAGGGACGCGTCAGACGCGATTCAAACGTCGGAAATCAAAGCAAGCCCCGCTGATCTTATCAATTCAGGCGGGCAATTGCCGGATAGAGCGCAGAACGCAGATGAGCGCGACGTTAAAGCCGAACCCGAAAGTCTGCCGGAGTTCAGAATAATCGGAGAAGCTTTTTTCTCATATGTATTCGTTGAAGTCGGCGACAGCGTGATCATCATTGACAAGCACGCGGCGCATGAGCGTATAATTTTTGAAGAGTTGAAGCGCAATATGCAGAAAAGAAGCGTTATTTCGCAAATGCTTCTTGTTCCCCTTGAAATTGTGCTTTCCCGCACAGAAGCCGAAGCGCTTTCGGATTACTCCGAAGAATTGCACAAGACCGGATTTGAATATGAAATAGTCGACAATATCGTCAAGCTTTCAGCGATACCCACCGCGCTCGACATCGACGGCGCTGTGCCTATGATACAGACGATCGCAGGCAGAGTGAGCGACGGCACCGGCAACTTCAATGTCTCAAAGGAAATAATTTATGAACGCGCGCTTTTTCAGGCTTCGTGCAAAGCCGCGATCAAGATCGGGCGTAATTACGACTCGGAGCATCTGAAATGGATATGCGAACGCGTGATCGCGCTTGATATCATCAAATTCTGCCCTCACGGCAGACCGGTCGCATTTGAGCTTACACGTCATGATTTTGAACGTCAGTTCAAACGAGTATAACTAACCGAAAGGAATCTGTTTTTATGTTTAAACTCTTGAAAACCGAAGGAAATGCACGTCGCGGAGAATTTGAAACCCCGCACGGCACTATACAGACTCCGGTATTTATGAATGTCGGCACCTGTGCCGCGATAAAAGGCGGCATCTCAACCATGGATCTGCTTGATGTGAGATGCCAGGTAGAACTTTCAAACACATATCACTTGCATCTGCGTCCCGGAGACGAGCTGATACACAAAATGGGCGGACTTCACAAGTTCTTCAATTGGCAACGTCCGATACTCACGGACAGCGGCGGATTTCAGGTTTTTTCGCTTGCTCAGCTTCGCAAGATCACCGAGGAGGGTGTACGCTTTGCCTCGCACATAGACGGTAAACGCATCTTCATGGGTCCCGAAGAGAGTATGCGCATACAGTCAAATCTCGCTTCGACCATCGCAATGGCGTTTGACGAGTGTATCGAAAATCCTGCCGAATATAACTACACAAAGAAATCCTGCGAACGCACCGCGCGATGGCTTTATCGCTGCAAAGCAGAGCTTGACAGACTCAATTCACTTGAGACTACGATAAACAAGCAGCAAATGCTTTTCGGAATCAACCAGGGAAGCACATACAAGGATCTGCGGATCGAACACATGAAAACGATCGCTGAGTTGGATCTCGCGGGATATGCGATCGGCGGTCTTGCCGTCGGTGAGTCTGCACAGGAAATGTATGAGACGATCGAGGCGGTCGAGCCGTATATGCCTAAGGACCGTCCGCGCTATCTGATGGGAGTCGGAACTCCGCAGAATATAATCGAAGCGGTGTATCGCGGCGTTGACTTTTTCGACTGCGTTATGCCGAGCCGTAACGCGCGCCACGGCAATATCTTTACCTGGCACGGCAAAATGAATTTACTTAACGAAAAATACATCGCAGACCCCCGCCCGATTGATGAAAACTGCGGCTGTCCCGCCTGCCGCCACTACTCGCGCTCGTATATAAGACATCTTTTCAAAGCCAAGGAAACGCTCGGAATGAGACTTGCCGTGCTTCACAATCTGTATTTTTACAACGAACTTATGGAGCAGATACGACTTGCGCTTGACGAGAACAGATACGAGCAATTTTACCGTAAATACGTTGATCTGCTTGCCGAACGCAGTACCGACTGATTCATATGCGGGTCTACGTACAACTCCTGCCGTTTTAAGTGTCGCTTTTTATGCGCAAACGAGCGCGGTCTTGTGATCTATTCAATCCGCCGTAATACGGCAGAAAGAAAAAATATGAAACTCAAATGGAAGGGCGGCGCTCTGCTTGCTCCGCTTCCGGCTGTCTTTGTTACCTGCGGCACGCTTGAGCGTCCGAATATATTTACGGTCGCGTGGACCGGTATTCTGAACACACAGCCGCCCAAAACCTATATTTCAGTCAGACCTTCGCGCTACTCGTATGAGCTTATTAAATCAAGCGGAAAATTCGTGATAAATCTTGCACGCGCTGAGAATGTCCGCGCGCTCGATTACTGCGGAGTCCGCTCGGGGCGTGATACCGACAAATTTGCGGATACGGGACTATCGGTAGCTCCCGCACTTGAGCTTGAAGATACACCTGTACTTGAGCAAAGTCCGCTGTCGCTTGAATGCAGAGTTACCGACGTGATCAGACTCGGCACTCACGATATGTTTATTGCCGACGTTGTTGCAAGCGACGTTGATGAAAAGCTTGTAGATCCGGAGGGGAAGCTTCACTTAGACCGCGCCGGTCTGCTTTCTTATTCTCACGGCGAGTATTTTGAACTCGGTAAAAAGCTCGGAAGCTTCGGCTATTCGGTAAGAAAGAAAAAGAAGAGATCCAAACTAAACTACGCCGAACGCAAACCTCGCGCACGCGCCTTGGAAAAACGCGCCAAAAGATCCGATGATTAGCCTGCATTGCAGGACGCGCTCGCGGACCTTTTTCAGTCAATGTCAGATCTGATGAGTAAAAAAATGCACCGAAAGGACGTTTAAGCCCTCTCGGTGCATTTTTTATTAGTGAAATGACATCAGAATTTTCCGCTGGTACCGCCGTGCGATGTACCCGAAGAACCGGTATGGGAGCCGCCTCCGCCGTTATCTTCATCACGCGGCCTTGCAGTGCGTGTGACGGTACGATACAGGAATAATTCGGAAGAATTTGTAACATTCAGGCTTCCGTCAACCACATAATTATCGGCAGCACGCTGTGCGCGCACGCTCTTAAGCTTGCCTTTCATTATTCCGACAGCGATCAGCGCCACAATAAATCCTATGAGCAATGCACCGAATATGAAAATACCCGAGAGAGGGAACGGCTCGCTTGAGTATTCGTAATCATCGTAGCTGTCCTCATCTGTATAGAGAAATGCATAATGGTCGCAAAGTCTTGCAAAGGTATCAAATGCATCATAGTAATTACCTGCCGAGAGGTCATCTATAAATTCGTCGACCATATTTTCACACACGCGGTTCGTAAAAACGTACAGTCCCTTACCGGTGGTTGAAATGGCATAATCACGTTCGCCGATACTTACAAGCAACAGGATACCCGACTTTTCATCATCGACTCCGTAGTAGTTGTAGTCATAGTAATCATCCGCATAAGCTTCGGCGGTCTTTCCGTCAAGC
>DHJP01000081.1:1164-3889 GCA_002404395.1 Clostridiales bacterium UBA4717 | reverse complement strand
ACGGCTGTAAGAATGACCGCGTCAAGCCCATACTCGGCTACAAAATTTTCAAGCTTTGATTCAAGTGCGTCGCGCTCTGTTGCTGTAAGCAGTCCACTATTGTCGATAACCTTGGGCGTTTTGCCGATATCCGCAAAGCTATCGCTATTGCTACCGCTATTGCTATCGCTACTGCTTTCGCTTGCATTTTCAATTATAACGGGAGCCGCCGCAACGCTGTCAGCTTCGTGAACATCTGCGACCCGATAGCCGGGGGCGATGATCGAATCGACCTCGTAGATCACCGTTTCATCAGGAGTTTCCACGTTTGAAAATACCACGATGGTTTCATCATCGTCGGCAATAAATCCGTCAAGAACAGGTATATCGCCGAGGCACTCATGGCTGTATCCGTCATGAGCTTCAAGCGATTCAAGCTTCGAAGTCAAAGTATAAGTATCGTAGCCGAATTTTGCCGCGTATTCTTCAAAAGTAAGCTCGGTGTCATTATTGACGTCATAATAGTAGCAGAGATACCTTGACATCATTTCCGAGGCTTGCGGACCGCCCGAAAACGTGACGATTATACCTACAATGCCGTCGTAATTTTCGCTGTCATAGTCCACGTTGTAGACCCACTCTTCCTCAGAGTAGTCAAGCAGAGTTTCATAAGGCATTGCATGGTCGTTGTATATTTTCTCGTTAAATTTTTTTGCGTTTTCGGTATTCAGATTCAATTTCGGGATACAGATCTCATGCTCGTAATCGCTGTAATCGCTGCCCTCATAGACGGGAATTATCTCGCGGGTGTAATCAATTGCGTCGATTACAATGTCGTCGGTATCATAGACGCTGTCGGCAAAGCTGACGCTCAAAAGCGAAAAAGCCAACACAAGCACAAGCGTAAGTGAGATCAAGACTTTATTATTAAATTTCATCATACTTCACCTCACAGTACAGTAAGCAGATAATATATCCACATAAGCGCCCATACGCCTGCGCCCACCCCGAGCGTAAGACCGAGCAGCCATTTGCGCGCGGCTTTTTTATCTACCGGCAGATTGCCGACAAATTTGCCGGTCTGTCCGTTCATGGCAAATGTAAATTTCTGACCGTTCCAAGTCGTGGTCATTACCCAAACCGGAAGAAGCGCGTATTTCGTTTTGCCGTTTTCAAGTCTGATACTGCTCGTTTCGGGTGTCACCGAATCGTAACCGGTGACCGTTGCCGCAAAGGCGTCGGCAGTCGAGATCTTGACGCGCTCGTTGGCACGCGGTATGCTTTCTTCGGCGGTGACGTCATATTTATCGGCAAGATATCCGGCAAGGTAGGCGGTTTTAAAGTCTACCGCGTCTTCGAAATTGTACGGCTCGATCGACTCCATAAGGTCATCCGCCATCTTTTTTGAGCCGTCGGCAGGTACATTCCGAAAGCTGAGCGTACCGTCTCGCATTACCGCAAAATATGAGGTCTCTGTGTAGTCATAATCGCTGTCGCTCCAAACACGCGTGTTCGTGGCGCGATATCTTATACTTGCGTCGGCATCTGCGTCAAAAAGCCAGAAGGGAACATACACTCCCTTGATCTCATCAATATGATTTTCGTCAAGAAATGCCTTAGGAAGCAAGCGTTTTCCCGAAAGATGCTTTTTAAAGCCTTCCTTCGCGGCTTTTTTGTCAAGCTTGAAGGGAATAACCAAATCGGGTTTAAGCATACCCTTAAAGTTATCCATCATAACTATCGGATTGCCGCAGAAAGGGCAGGAGGCAGCTGCCGTAGTTTCCTCCGTAACTATTTCACCTCCGCAGGATTTGCAGACATATGTACGCAAAACTCCCGACTCATCGCCCTGCCATTCGCTCCCGGCGTCGGTTTTCCATTCCATTTTGTCGACGCCGTCTTTATGCAGAATATCGTCGTAGCCTTTCAGCGTTTCCACATCAAATTCGGTACTGCAGAAAGGGCATTTCATTTTCTGCGATTCGGAATCAAAGGAAATAGCGCCGCCGCAACACGGGCATTTGTATTCCTGAAGAACTGCCAAATTATCATCTCCGTTTCTTGCGATCCGAGGATCGGAAAAGTTTATTTAGTATCGTGACATAATTGTATCATACTTTTACATTTATAGCAAGCATTTTTGCAAAAATGCAAGGCAAATACAGGTTATAAAAAAATCCGCCCGCACATTCGTGCGGACGGAGCTTGTATAAAGCTTATTCGTAAAGTCCGGCGTTTCCGATTTGAACAACGTTCGGATAGCCGAAATCTGGCAGAAAGCTGCATTCTCTATAATTGTTACCGTCTTTCTTTTGTACAGAAATTTTCATCACGGAACAGTTTGACACGTCAATGTCAAAGTCGATCGGCATAGTACCCGCAGTTATATCATCAGAGGTATACAGCAGTTTGTCATCGCCGTAGATAAGATATCTGAAAACAAAGCTTGTGTTTTTATTTTTGTTTGCCAAATATATAGTACCCTTGAACTTAGAATATTTGTAATTGAGCAGATACGATATAGGTTCGTAATAGTTAAACTTATTCCAACAATTTTTATAGACATCTTGAGTATTTGAAGTCAGGGTATCATTATACACGGATCCTCCGAACTCGATATCATCTATCGAATACGTGGCTACATTACCGGCGAGAGTATCAAGATCCTTAAGCCAAACGCTCGGCTGTTCGATCTCCTCGTTCTTGCCTATGTATACGGTGCGGGTATCACCGTCCCAGGATACGG
>DHJP01000081.1:0-1111 GCA_002404395.1 Clostridiales bacterium UBA4717 | reverse complement strand
GTCCCAGGATACGGCTTTGTCAAGCGCATTGGCTACTGCACGGACCGGAAGATATGTAGTACCGTCAATAATAAACGGGTCAACATTATTGCCCTTGACATCTTTAAGATCTGCGCGCTTACCGTCGATAACGACCTTAATATCGTTGTAGAACAGCTCAGCGGTCTTAGTTGTCTTTTCGGCTGCGATCGGAAGTGCGGTCAGGATCATTGAAGTAATCGCAACACCGATCACAAAGCCTTTGAGTTCTTTTTTCATGAGTTCAGCCCTCTTTCATGTTTTTTCTACATTATATCATCACGCCCTGTATTTGTCAATACATTATGAATACATTTATAATATATTTATGATATATATTTGCAAATTTATTTAAGATATACTTGTAGTGTGAGGTGATACATAATGGCAAAAGGGGTTATTAAAATTGACAAAAAGGGCGAGGACGGCTACAAGGTAATTTCCGTACGTATAAAGGAAAACGTACTAAAAAAGATCGACGAGCTCTCCGACCAAAGCAACAGATCGCGCAATGAATTGATAAATATTCTGCTTGAAAACTGTGTCGACGACGTAGAAATCTGCGGCACGGGTGACAATTCAAAGCATTAAAGTATCATCCGTGCCGCAGAGCGGCAATTATTAAATGGGAGCCAAACGCTCGGCTCAGAACAGCTCGGCGCAAATTTCGGGTACGGGCTCGAAATCCGTGCGTCTTTGTCCGATCAGCCACTTGATCAGATCGGTATGCGCATATGCTTCGTAAATTCCGTCGTTATGCCCAAAGCCGTCAAGTATGCACAACTCGGCGACACCGCCTGAGTTTTTCAGATTTTTAAGCATCAACTCCGAATTTATCGGTTCAACTACATTATCAAGACTGCCGTGATATGCTTTTATCGGCGTATTCACAAGTTTTTGAGAACGCCATTGCATACCTCCGCCGGCAACCGGAGCGGCTGCCGAAAAGAAATCGGGATATGTTATTCCCATTTCCCAAGTTCCGTATCCGCCCATGCTTGAGCCGGTAATGCAGATACGGTCCTTTTTTATGCCGTATTCAATTACGGTTCGGTCGATCAATCGCTTCACATCCGCGACTATATTATTCCAT
>DHJP01000078.1:7785-10180 GCA_002404395.1 Clostridiales bacterium UBA4717 | reverse complement strand
GATTTTGACGGCGACGGCAAATTCACCGTCAAGGACGCGATCATCTTCGCGCGCCACCTTGCCGGCTGGCGCGGTTATGAAACGCTCTCATCAATCTCCGAAGACAGTTCGGCAGACCATGATGTTTACAGTCGCGAAAACAAAAATTAAATCACCGACACAATAATTACCCCGCCCTCCGCGCCCTGTATCGCGGAGGGCTTCTTGTATATAAAAATTACAACCGTTTTCGACACACGCTGAATTTTTCAATGTCATAATACACAAAACAATATCGGATTATTTGTAATTTCCTACGAAATGTCGTTCGGTCGGTTGACGTCCAAACTACTTTATGATATCATTTTAACAGCAAATGCCCGGACCCAAATTCATTCCCGGAAGATTCCCAAATATTTTTTTGAGCCGCGCTTACGCGCCATGGAGACTAATCATGCAAAAGAAAAATTCGGTCATCCTCGCATTACTGCTTCTGTTGCTTGCAGCCGCATTTGTATGTCAGACAAGTGCCGCCGATCACTATGTTTACGACGCTGTCGATATGCAGGGCGCGATCTCCGCCGGAGGCGGACTTAAGGTCAAAGAATCGCTTCTGCGTGAAAGCGACACCTGTTACGTTGCATTTGAGGCAGCTGCCGACGGCACCGGTGCTGACGGCACTCAGTTTCAGCTTGATGTCAAAAACTTCGCCGACGACTTCAATTATGTCGATTATCCGGTCATCAAACTCGGCTACCGTTCAAACATTGCCGCAGACGCAAGAATCGATATCAACGTCGGTATCAAATACCTCGGTCAGACCACCAGACTTTGGGGAATTGCGGACAAATATGACCGCACCTATACCAAAAATTCGCTGATAATCGATGTCAGATCAAGATCTAGCGGCGGCGAAGGACCGGCGAGCGAAAATTACAGCTGGTCGAATCTTGACATTGACGCCAAGCCGCAGTATCTGAGACTCAAGCCGTATTACCAACGCCAGCCGATAGTCGCAGGCGAACGCTTTGACGTCGAATATATCGGATACTTCAAAACCGTTGCCGATGCCGAAGCATATACATTCAGCTTCAATTTTGACCGTGAGATCACCGATTTTTACCTCACGGAGCAGGTTTTGAGACTCGTCAAGGGCGACACACATCCGCTTGTGAACACATACGCTCCGCTGATAGCCACCGCTCCCGAGGTTACATACGCCTCCGACGCGCCTGATATCGTTGAGGTCAACCAAAACGGCGAGCTCACCGCCAAGAGCGCAGGAACGGCAACGATCACCGCGACTGCCGGCACTTTTACGAGCACCTGCAAGGTGATCGTGCTTGACACCGCGCTTGCACCCGTCGAGTTCCTTTCACGCGAGGTGATCTGCGACAAGGATCCCGTCGTGATAAACTGCCTCGGCGACTCTATCACCACATACGCACCGGCGCCGGCTGCCGGCAAAAACTACCATGATTGGTGGGGCGAGCTTTACTATGTAAAGAACAACGACTACGGTATCTCGGGAACCACCGTTTCGCTCAACGGCACTGTCAAGTCTCCGTTTATCAGCCGCTACAGTGAAATGTCGGACGACGCGGAGCTTGTCACCGTCAAGGGCGGCACCAACGACTTTGCAAGCACCTCAAAGGGCACGCTTACCACCCGTTCCCCTTATACCTATTACGGTTCGCTCAGGATCCTTGTCGAAGGACTTATCGAAAAATATCCCGACCGACAGATCGCGCTCTTTACGCCGATACGCCGTTGCGAAAACGGTCAGACGCTTGAAACCAAAAACAAATTCGGCGATACCCTCCGCGATTACGCTCACGCCGTTGAAGATATCGGACGGATCTACAACATACCGGTAGTCAACCTGTATGAAGAAGAATCGCTCGATTTCACGGGCGATCTTGAATCGGACTTCTGTAAGAAATATATGCCTGACGGACTGCACCCGAGCGGTGAAGGTCACAGGATCATGCAAAAATTCATGTCAAGCGAGCTTGAGCGTCTCGGAGTCATAAAGATCGTGACCACCGGCGAATCCGAGTATATCCCGCTTGACAAGATCGAACGCGTGATTTTTGACGCGGAAACGATCAAAAACAACACCACCGCCGAAAAGTGCGTGGTTTTGAATGAGCTTGTAAACGAAGCGGGCAAATCATTCGTGCGCATTGCTGCTTCGGACTACAAAACGAGCGACGACAACACCCAGATCAAGTTTTCAATCGAAAACGCCGGCGGCGATTTCAAGATCAAGGAATATCCGTTCATGGTGATCGCGTATAAAACAAATCTTCAGTACGCAAACACCTGGGATATAAATGTAGTGATCAAGCGCAACGGTGCCTACAGCCGCCATTGGGGCATAAAGGAAAATCCTTTCACCGACGGCACGCTCAAC
>DHJP01000078.1:5027-7761 GCA_002404395.1 Clostridiales bacterium UBA4717 | reverse complement strand
GACCTGTATTCCGCTTGCCTCCCGCATAAACGGCGGTCAGGTTGAAGGTTATACGACCTTTGACGACATAGACGAAGATTCGCTTATCAAACAGTTAATTTTCAAACCGTGGGGCGGAAATTCAAAAGCTGATATCGACGGCGGCGACTATACGGATATTGAATACATCGGATTTTTCAAGAACTACACCGGTGCCGCTAATTTCATCAAGTACGAAAAAGGCGAGATCGAAGCGCCTGTAGGCGATACTAACGAAGACGGCAAAGCCGACACGCTTGACTCTCTGAATATGCTGCGCGCCGCTTCAAACGCGGAGGGCTACGATCCTTCGGCTTTCGATTCAAGCTGCGATTTTGACGGCGACGGCAAATTTACCGCCAAGGACGCGATAATCTTTGCACGTCACCTTGCCGGCTGGCGCGGTTACGAAAAACTTCCGCTTGCCGTTGAGGACAAAAGCGCCGACCACGACGTATACTCCCCGAATAATAATAACTGACGCTTTTGGCGTAAGCTCATACGCAATACCGGGAAGCCGACCCGCGCGGCTTCCCTTTTTATACCCGAGTGCGGCGAAACTCACAAATCAATATACTGCGGCATTTAAAAATGTTATTTACATTGACAAATATTTCATAATATGCTAAAATCAGAATATCAAAAACATCGGAGGAAAAGCCATGAAAAAGCTTCTCGTTTTTCTTTTTGCAATGATGCTCATGACCTGCGGCGTCATTGCCTCAAACGCGGCAGACATTGACTGCCATGTATACGGCGCGGCAGATCTTGTCGAACGCGCTTCGGCAGGCGGCGGACTTGTCAAGCAGGATTCGTTCGTCACCGAAAACGGTACGACCTATATTTCGGCGCTTGCCGACGGCAGTGTTTCAAACGGCGTCGACGGCACGCAGCTTAAGGTGCTTATTACCGCGCAGGACAGCACGGATTTTCTGCTCAAGGAATATCCGATAATGAAAGTCTCATATGATACGGATATCAAAGCGGATTCAGTACTTGATATCTGCCTCGGCATGAACTACTGCGGCAGATCCACCAGACTTTGGGGATTTGCACCCGAGTTCAAGCGCGGCAGTCAGAGTATGATAATCGACCTTTCCGTCTCATTCGGCGGTGGCGAAAACCTTGACAAACCCTATTCGTGGGATAACGTCGATGACGACAGCCCCGTGAATTACCTGACCTTCAAGCCTTACTACAGCGGCAAGAGCATCGTCAAGGGCGAGCACTTCAACATAGAATATATCGGCTTCTTCAGGACCGAAGCCGATGCAAAAGCCTACAAATACGATTCGACGGTCTCATACGATCCCAAGTCGATCGAATTCAACATTCAGGCGGTGAGACGCAAGATCGGAGAGACACTGAAGCTTGAAGCGCTTCCGGTCCCTTACTACGCAAATCTTGACAGCGTTGTTTTCCGCTCGGAAGATCCGACCGTCGCAACGGTTGCTTCCGACGGCACGGTCACGGCGGTTGCCGCAGGCGACACATATATAGTTGCCGAGACTCAGAACGGATTGAGCGCAAAATGCCACATTTATGTGCTTGAGAAAGCGATCGCTCCGGTCGAGCTTATACCGCATGATATAGTAACGACAAGACCCGATGTTGTCATAAACTGCCTCGGAGACTCTATCACTACCTATGCCTCTGCACCCACGGCGGGTATGAATTATCACGATTGGTTTGGAAAGTGGTACCACGTAACGAACAACGACTACGGAATTTCCGGCGCGACTCTCAGCGCAAACGGTAATAATCAGTTTGTATACAGATACCAGAACATGACGGACGACGCCGACATTATCTTCGTAAAGGGCGGCACCAACGACTTTGGCGGCACACCGATCGGAGACCAAAATTCCCGGCTGCTCACGACATACCGCGGCGCGGTAAGGAATCTGATCGAAGGGCTTATAGAAAAATATCCCGATAAGCATATCGTATTCCTGTCGGTGATCCATCGTTCCAACGGTGATTTCACTCCCGAAACCAAAAACGTCTCGGGTTCGGTGCTCGGCGACTTTGCGGCTGCAACCGAAGAATTGGCGCGTGAATACGGCATCGACTCGCTTGATATCTACAACCCCGAACAGCTTGACTTTACAAAGCCCGATGTGGTTGAAACTCTTATGCCCGACAAGCTTCACCCGAGCGGCGAAGGACACAAGATCATTGCGGAATACATTATCGAAAAGCTTACCGAAAAAGGAGTTCTGTATGTCAACGCCGACGCGGAAAACGAAACGGTCTACGTTGATGACTACAAGCTATACAAAGCGAAAGAGCTGGTACGTGCGGCAAACGGAGCCAACCTTAAGATCGACAATACGACGGTCAGCGAGGATGACAGCGAGTATGTACGCATACACGCCGGCACCTATAAAGAAAGCATAGACTCCACTCAGGCGATCTTCTCGCTCAAGACACTCGGCAACGATTGGCTGCTCAAGGACTATCCTTTCATGAAGATCGGCTACAAAACTAATATCGCCGCGTCGAATACTTCCGAGATAATTGCAAAGCGCGGCGGAAAATACAGCCGACATTGGGGCATACGCACCGCGTTTGAAAATGACGGCAAGCCGCATGATACGGTCCTTAATCTTGCCTCAGCGATATCCGGCGCGCTGGAAGCGGGCTACACTGCTTTCTCGGACATTGACGACGACTCAAGAGTCAATGAAGTCTGGTTCAAGCCCTGGGGCGGTCA
>DHJP01000078.1:4803-4948 GCA_002404395.1 Clostridiales bacterium UBA4717 | reverse complement strand
ATGCCTTTGAATATTCGCTCGACTCCGAGCCGCTTGTGCGCGGTTCGGGCTTTACCGATACTCCCGAACATTGGGGATGCGACTATATCGACTTTACCGTGCGCCGCGGTCTGTTCAACGGTATGACCGAAACGACCTTTGAGCC
>DHJP01000078.1:0-4739 GCA_002404395.1 Clostridiales bacterium UBA4717 | reverse complement strand
GTTCAATGCTCGTCACCGTGCTTTCAAGACTTGCGAAAGACACCGAAAACACTACAGCCTATCCTTTTGCGGACGTTTCCGCCGACAAATGGTTCAGCCACGGCGTTTCGTTCGCGTATGACAAAAAGCTTGTCGATGACGGAGAAAACTTCCGCCCCGACGATATGATCACGCGCGAAGAACTTGCCGATATGCTTTACCGTTTTGCAAAAGCTGAGGGCAAAGACACATCGGGAGACGAGCTCGGCTTCAAGGACACAGACAATATATCCGCCGATAAACGCGACGCGCTCGCTTATTGCGTAAAGCTCGGCATAATAAGCGGATATGACGACAACACCGTTCGTCCGAACGGCTCTGCGACCCGCGCCGAGGTCGCGGCGATGCTTACACGTTTCATAAAAAACGTGAAGTAACAGCCGGCCGCGGCGGTAAATTGCCCCGTCGATCTGCACTTTTATACATGAATCCATGTCATAATTTGACTGTTTTATAAAAAATCACACGTCCGATTGACTTTGACAAAAATATATGGTAATGTATATCCGAGGTTAGGTCGCACAGACCGCCTCGGATATATTTTTACAATTATCGGAGATAAACTTATGGCTATTTATAAGAGTTTTGATATCTCACCGGCTGTCCCCGTCTGGATAGACGGCGAAGAGCTTACCATGAACGTGACCCTCTCCGCAAAGGCAGAGGTCGGAGCCTGCGCTTCGGCAACGCTCGCGCTCGCCGCTTCCTCCAGCTTCATCGTACTTGTAAACGACAAATTTATCGCGCACGGACCGGCGAGATGCGCCGAGGGCTTTTACTACGTTGACGAACTTGAGCTTGCTCCGCACCTTAAAAACGCGCATAATATCATAGAGATCCGCGCGGTCGGATATAACGTCAATGCCTTTTCTTATCTCGATCAGCCGTCATTTTTGGCGGCGCGCCTTACCGTTGACGGCAAGATCTGCGCCGCGACCGGCACAGACGGCTTTACATACCGCCGTTTTACCGAGCGTGTGCAAAAGGTTCAGCGTTTTTCGTATCAGCGCACATTTGCCGAAGCGTATGACCTTGCACCCGAAGCCGACGGCAAAAATATTAAGATCGTACCGGTCTCAGAAAAAGCACTGCTCTGCCGCACCGTGCCCTACGGCGAATATCCGAGCGCGACCGCCGAAATGTTTGCGCGCGGGACGCTCTCATACTCGGATAAGCCCGATTATATGCACGACCGCTATATAGACCGCCCCGAACGCCCGAATTATAAGCTCTATCCGCTTGATGAGCTTGAAGAAAAAACATATATCGACGCACAGAAAATGGACCAAAGCACGCCGGTCCCCTGTAACGAAAACGGTGAGAGCTTTACACTTGAAGCCGACACATACGCGCTGTTTGAGTATGAGCGCGACTATACCGGAATATTTTCGCTTGAACTTGAGTCGGACGGCGGCGACTTCTACATCATGTTTGACGAAAAGCTCTCGGACGGCACCGTAAATGAGCTTCGCATGGGCTGTACCGCAATAATCAAGTGGCACGCTCCGCGCGGCAGATATACGCTCGTTTGCGCCGAGCCGTATACCATGCACTATTTCAAGGTGTGCGCCGTCGGCGGCAGGATGACCGTCAGAGCGCTGAAGCTCAACCGCGTGGTCTTCCCCGCTTCGCATATCAAACGCCGTTTCATCGGAAAGTCTCCCGAGCTTAAACGCATCTACGACGCGGCTATCGAGACCTTCTCGGCAAACGCCGTGGATATATACATGGATTGCCCGTCGCGCGAACGCGCCGGTTGGCTTTGCGACAGCTTCTTCACTTCGCGCGTGGAAAAGGTCCTGACCGGCCGCTCGGACGTTGAGCACGCATTTTTGCTCAACTTTATACTTCCCGAAAAATTCGACGATCTGCCGCACGGTATGCTTCCGATGTGCTATCCGAGCAACACCGACGCGTTTATACCGCAGTGGGCAATGTGGTATGTAATGGAACTGCGCGAATATTTCTACCGTACGGGCGACCGCGAATTTATCGACTGCGCCAAAAAGCGCGTTTATGACCTGCTCGGCTACTTCAGACGATTTGAAAACGAGTACGGTATGCTCGAAAACCTCGAAAGCTGGCGGTTTGTCGAGTGGTCGCACGCAAACGATCTGGTTGACGGACTGAACTTCCCCACAAATATGCTCTATTCGGGCTTCAAGGACGCGATAAGCGAGCTTTACGGAGATGAAAGTCTGAGCGACGACGCCGAAAAGATCAGACGCAACATCCGTCTGCTTTCCATGACCGATTCGGGTTTCTTTGCCGATCAGGCACTGCGTGACGAGCACGGCAAGCTCAAGCTCGTCGCCGACCGTACCGAGGTCTGCCAATATTATGCCTTCTTCTTTGAAGTGGCAACTCCGGAACTTTACCCCGAGCTTTTTGAAATATTGCTTCACGATTTCGGCGCCGACCGCGCAAAGACCGGCAAATATCCCGAAATTTTCCCCGCCAATGCTTTCATCGGCAACTATCTGAGACTTGACATACTCTGCCGTTTAGGCTATAATAAGGAATTAGAAGACAATATACGCGGATACTTCCTGTATATGGCTGATTCCTCGGGAACATTGTGGGAAAACATGACCGACTATGCCAGCATGAATCACGGCTTCGCTTCGCACGTGATCTATTGGTTCGACAAGCTCGGTATGCTTGAATAAATCTCTCAAAACCGTTACGGGTCTGCCGCATTTGACTTTTCTCAGGCAGACCCGCTCTTTTATTGTGCAAAAGCCGCCTGTTTTAAAATTTCTGAAAGGTTTGGTTCGATCATGAAAAACAAACTTATTACCGCCGCGCTCATCATGCTGATGCTTGCATTGTTTGCCGTCACGGCAAGCGCTGAAGTGGAGACTGTGGCTTTTGAAGCCGATGCGCTTCAAAGCGGAATCTTCCGTCAGCCTCATTCGCTGTACGCTTCGGAAAGCACAGACTTCGACGAAGCAAAAAAAGCCGAACTCTCCGCGGCAATACTCGCTTCATGGGACAAATACGAAACCGAAATCCCGCTGACCGCTTTTGACATAAAGCTCAGCGAGACCAAAACGCTCTTTGCGCTCTTGGGAGAGCTTCTCAACGATAATCCCGAATACTTTTTTGTTGATTCCAGAAAATTTTCGTGCAGTCATAACAACTCATACGTTCTGTCCATCACGACCACGTATGCTTATCCGAGCGCGGATATACCCACCATGCGCGCAAAGCTTGCAAGTGAAGTCGAAACCGCTCTCGCATATGTGGAAGATCGTCCCGGAGACTTTGATAAGTTACTCGGTCTGCACGATTATCTGGTGCTCTCCGCCGAATACGACGAACAGACCTATCTTGATCAGAATACCAATAAACGCGAAGCATTTTCCTCATACGGCGTGCTCGTCGATAAGCTCGGTGTGTGCCAGAGTTATGCGCTCGCATACAAGCTTTTGTTAAATCGGCTTGACATAGAGTCCGAGCTTGTAGTTGCCGATTCCATCAAACACGCCTGGAACCTTGTAAAACTCGGCGAGGCTTACTACCACGTGGACGTGACCTGGGACGATCCGCTTACCGACCGCCCCGGAGTAGTCGGATATACGAATTTTCTCTGCTCGGACAGCGCCTCGGATAACATTCATAAAACGCTTGCCCGCGGCTCACATGCCGCCGCAAGCGACAAATACGACAGCGCCGTGTTCAAATCAAGCGGAGTTACGAATCTCACATATCTTGACGGCAAATATTATTTTATATATTACAATGCCGGAGGCGAATCGTTTAAATACTCGCTTTGCTCTATGACTGCCGATGCGACCGATCAAAAAAGCGAATTGAGAAAACTGAGCGATTTAATAGTACGCGCCTACAGCTCCAAGGGCAAAGTTTACAGCTATCTGCGCATCGGTATGTTCAACCCGATCACTTTCAGGAGCAACGGCAATATCTATTACAGCGCCGGCGACCGCATATACCGCTATGAGCCGGAAAAGTACGTCGATACCGTCGTATTTCTTACCGAGCTTACGACCGGTCATATCATGGTCGATCCGCTAAAGACCGCATCGGAAACTTTCACCGGCACGATTTACGATTATGTTTATACCTATGACCGCACCGTAAGGAGAGCGGTTTCCCGAAACGTCAGTGTAAAAAGCATTTCCGGAAGCCTCAGCCATACGTTTGTCAAAGCCGAAGACTTGATCCCATACACCTGTGAAGCAAACGGCGGCTGCAATTATACCTGCTCTCACTGCGAAATTACAGTGCTCAGCGTTATCACCCCCGCTCATCATGATTTTGAAGAGATCTCAAACACCGACCCGACCGAAACCGAAGTCGGCAGGATCGAATATGAGTGTAAAAACTGTTTAGAGCACAAGACAGACTACGTTGCGCCCGAAGCCTATCTGCCGGGCGACGCCGACGGCAACGGCGAAGTCAACGAAGCCGATGCTATGGCGCTTGCAAGCTATATCGCGGGCTGGAAAAACCGCTCGATATACGAGATCAACTGCGACTTTGACGCAAACGGGGTGATCGACACCGCCGACGTTTTGTTTTTACTGCGTCACTTCCGCGGCGTTCCGGGCTACAAATCGCTCCCCGACACAATGCTTGAAGTACCGTTTGTCGGCTGAGCGCATAATATTCACCGTCCGACCTTCCCCTCCGTATGCTGATAACATACGGAGGGATTAGCGTGAAAGATTAAAACT
>DHJP01000109.1 GCA_002404395.1 Clostridiales bacterium UBA4717 | reverse complement strand
CGAACAATTCTGACGGTTTTGTATTGACAAAGCAGGCAAACTATGGTATACTTAAATCAAGCTTTTTGTGACTGGCGGAATTGCAGAGTTTACTGCATGGAGCAAAAAGCAAGAATTGCCGACCGCCTGGGCACAGTTTCGACACGTATGTCCTAACTGCGCCTTTTTTGTTTTGAAAGGAGATGCAAAATGAAAAAAGTCGGTATTGTCATGGGAAGTGTCAGCGACCTGCCCGTAGTGCAAAAAGCCGTTGATGTCCTCAATGAGTTTGAAGTGCCGTATGAGGTCCACGTTTACTCTGCGCACAGAACTCCTGCAGAGGCGGGAAGCTTTGCAAGCACTGCAGAAAACAACGGCTTCGGTGTAATTATTGCCGCAGCAGGTATGGCGGCGCACCTTGCCGGAGCACTTGCGGCTCAGACGACTCTGCCTGTAATAGGGATACCTTGCAGGTCCAATACGCTCGACGGCATTGACGCTTTGCTGTCAACTGTGCAGATGCCCACCGGTGTTCCGGTAGCAACTGTGGCGATTGACGCAGGAGCCAATGCCGCTTTACTTTCCATTCAGATCCTCTCTCTTTGCTCTCCGTCACTTTCGGAGAAGCTCAAAGCAAAGAGAAGAGCGGACGCCGAGGGCGTGCTTGCAAAAGACGCCGAGATCGCATCGAAAATGTGAGTTGCACTAAAAGGAGAAACAAAACATGAAACTCGTTTACACCGGAAAAACCAAAAACGTATATGAACTCGAAAATGGTAACTATTTGCTAAAATTCAAAGATGATTGCACCGGGAAAGACGGTGTTTTCGATCCGGGTGAGAACTCTGTCGGTCTTACGATCGACGGTGTGGGTGATGTCAATCTTCGTATGTCTGTTTACTTCTTTGAAAAAATCAATGCGGCAGGCATCAAGACGCACTATGTAAGCGCAAATCTTGCAGATACTACAATGGAAGTAATACCGGGAAAGGTATTCGGGCACGGACTTGAAGTGATCTGCCGCTATAAGGCGGTCGGAAGCTTTATACGCAGATACGGTGAATACATAGAGGAAGGCGCCGATCTGCCCGCATACGTGGAAATGACCTTTAAGCATGATGCAAAGGGCGACCCGCTCGTTACCGAAGATGCGCTTGCGGCGCTCGGGATCATGAGTGAGACGCAATATGATGAGATCAAGCGTATGACCCGCGATATCACTAAGATCGTTGCCGATGATCTTGCGGACAAGGGGCTTGCTCTTTATGATATAAAGTTTGAATTCGGATATGACCGAAACGGAAATGTAATGTTGATCGATGAGATCGCTTCCGGTAATATGCGTGTATACAAGGATGGGAAATATATTGACCCGATGACGCTGTCAAAGCTTTTCTTTGCCGCAAATAACTGAGGTGCGCACATGGGCGGTTTCTTTGGTGTAGTCGGGACGGAAAATGTTATGCCCGACGTCTTCTTCGGAACAGACTACCACTCTCATCTCGGTACCAAAAGTGCCGGTATTGCCGCGTTTTCGGATGAGCATGGATTACAACGCAAAATTCATAATATAAATAATGCGCCGTTCAGGACGCAGTTTGCCGGAATTTTAGAGCAGATGTCCGGCACGGCGGCGCTCGGCGTTATCAACGACACCGATCCGCAACCGTTGATGATCCAATCGGCACTCGGCAGATATGCGATCGCGTTTGTAGGCGTAATTAACAACGCCCGTCAGTTGGTTGACGATTATGTTAATGAATATGCGGGTCAGCTGACGGCAATGTCCGGCGGCAGTGTGAATACTACAGAGCTTGTCGCGGCATACATAAACCGCAAGCCGACGCTGACGGAGGGTATAAAATACGCGCAGTCGGTCATAGACGGGACCGCGCTTATCGTTCTGCTGACCGAGAGCGGCAGTATCATTGCCGCACGCGACAAATGCGGACGGCTTCCCGTTCACGTCGGTCGCGCCGAGCGCGGATATTGCGTCTCGTTTGAACATTTTGCGTATGAAAAGCTCGGCTATGAAAGCGTATACGAGCTGATGCCCGCTGAAATTGCGGAGATCCGCTCCGACGGAATCAAGGTGCTTGCAGAGGGCCGCGACGAAATGCGCATATGTTCTTTTCTTTGGTCTTACTACGGTTTTCCCACTTCAACCTATGAGGGAATCAATGTGGAGACCATGCGTTATCGTAACGGGGAGATAATGGCGGAAAACGAAATTACAAACGGAACGCTTCCTTCTGCCGATTGTGCGGCGGGGGTCCCGGATTCGGGAACTCCGCACGCAATAGGCTATGCGAACCGCTCTCACATACCGTTTGCCCGCCCGTTTATCAAATATACGCCTACGTGGCCGCGCAGTTTTATGCCGCAGAGCCAGAGCGAGCGTAACCGTATCGCCAAAATGAAGCAGATACCGGTTAAGGAGCTTATTCACGACAAGGAATTACTTTTTATAGACGACTCGATCGTACGCGGAACTCAACTGCGTGAGACCGTTGAATTTCTGTACGAAAGCGGGGCTAAAGCCGTGCATATGCGCTCGGCTTGTCCGCCCATCATGTTCGGCTGTAAGTTCTTGAATTTTTCCCGTTCGACGGGAGAATCGGAGCTTCTGACGCGCAGTATAATCATGGAGCTTGAAGGGAAAGAAGGTCTCAGGCATATTGACGAGTACAGCGACGGCGGCACCGAGCGCGGCAAAAAGCTGAGGGCGGCAATTTGCGAAAAACTGCATCTGGCGTCCATAGAGTTTCAGACGCTTGAGGGCTTGCAAAAAGCGATCGGCTTGCCTGCCTGCAAGCTGTGTACCTATTGTTGGAACGGAAAGGACAATGAAAATGATTGAAAATTCCAAATCCGAAGCGTATGCCGCGGCCGGAGTGGATATCACTGCCGGATACCGCGCCGTTGAATTGATGAAAAAGCATATCGCCGCTACCGCGACGCCGGGAGTCTGCTCCGACATCGGCGGATTCGGGGGGCTGTTTGCGCTTGATCTTGCCGGTATGACACATCCGATACTTGTCAGCGGAACAGACGGTGTCGGTACAAAGCTGAAGCTAGCATTTCTGATGGACCGTCATGATACGATCGGTATCGACTGCGTGGCTATGTGCGTCAACGACATTATCTGCTGCGGGGCAAAGCCGCTTTTTTTCCTTGATTATATTGCCTGCGGTAGAAACATACCCGAGCGTATTGCCGAAATAGTTTCGGGTGTCTGCAACGGGTGCGTTCAGTCGGGGGCGGCGCTTATCGGCGGCGAGACTGCTGAAATGCCCGGGTTCTATTCCGAAAATGAATATGACCTCGCGGGGTACTGTACGGGGATCGTTGACCGCGACAAAATAATTGATAATACAAAAATGCAGCCCGGCGACGTTATTATCGCACTCCCGTCAAGCGGAGTTCACTCAAACGGTTTTTCATTGGTTCGCAAGGTTTTTGACATTGAGCATTGCGAGCTTAGTGCGCCTGTGGCGGAGCTTGGCGGCCAATCGCTCGGCGAAACGCTGCTGACACCCACGAAAATTTATGTTAAGCCTGTAAATGCGCTGCTTGAGAGGGTTGAGGTCAGAGGGATCTCACACATTACCGGCGGTGGTTTTTACGAGAATATACCGCGCAGTATTCCTGAGGGGCTTTGTGCCGTGATCGACAGAAGTGCGGTGCGGGTGCTTCCGATATTTGAGTTGATCTCAAAGACAGGCGGCATTGATGAGCGCGATATGTTCAATACTTTCAATATGGGAGTCGGAATGAGCATAGTAGTGCCTCAAGAGCAAGCCGAGAGCGCACTGTCAATCCTGCGCGAAAACGGCGAGGACGCATATCTGCTCGGCAGGATCGAACGCGCAAAAGAGCGGATAAGAATATGCTGAAAACGCTGACAGAGAGTATTGCCGCCGGATTTTTGATCGCCATCGGCGGCTGTGCGGCACTTGCCTGCGAGAACAAATATGTCGGAGCGCTGTTATTTTCGGTTGCGCTTTTATGCATTTGTTATATGGGATATTACCTGTATACCGGAAAGATCGGATATCTTGCCTCGGAGCTTAAGCTTCGCAATGTTGTCTGTCTGAGCATCGGACTTATCGGTAATCTGCTTACCGTTTTTTCGCTCGGTTTTTTGATCCGTACATTTATTCCGAAGCTCGGAGTCGTTTCGGAGGCAAACTCCGCTTTAAAACTGTCGCAGAGCTTTTCCGAAACGCTCGTGCGCGCATTTTTCTGCGGGATATTGATGTACCTTGCCGTACATATTTTCAAAGAAAAACAAACTCCCATCGGAATTGTTTTTTGCGTTCCGGTATTTATCCTCAGCGGGTTTGAGCATTCGATCGCCGATATGTTTTATTTCGGAGCCGCCGGGTTTGGGGGCTTTGATGTATTATTGTTTGAAACGGCGGCTGTTCTCGGAAATTCGCTCGGGAGCCTGCTGTTACCCTTATTGATGAAAGTGAGCGTTGGAAATGAAAAAAACGCAGGCTGATATCGCCGTACTTGTCTCGGGCGGAGGCACGAATCTTCAGGCGCTTATTGACGCACAAAATTCGGGTGTTCTGCACAGCGGACACATTCGTCTTGTAATTTCGGATAAAGCGGATGCTTATGCGTTGACACGCGCAGAAAACGCCGGGATCGAGACTGCGGTCGTCTCCAAAAACGAATACGGCAGAGACGGGATGGAAGCGCAGATCCTTAAATTACTGAAAGAGCACAGGATCGATCTGATAGTTCTTGCCGGTTTTATGTGTATTCTCAGCGCAGATTTTACAAGGCGGTATGATCACAGAATAATCAATGTTCATCCTTCTCTGATTCCCTCATTCTGCGGAGAAGGTTTCTACGGTCTGCGGGTTCACCGAGCCGCGCTTGAAAAAGGTGTGAAGGTCACGGGAGCGACCGTTCATTTTGTCAACGAGGTTCCCGACGGCGGAGAGATAATAATGCAAAAAGCGGTCAGTGTGTGCCATAATGATACCCCGGAAAGCTTACAGCGGCGTGTAATGCGCCTTGCTGAGTGGAGGATCCTGCCTGTCGCGACAGAACAGGTTTCGGCAAAGCTTATCAAACAGAGAGAGGAATAACGTGATGAATACTTATAAGATCCATGATATAGCCGAGTTGATACGCGATAACAGCTATGTCGGACGCGGAATCGTGATCGGCAAATCGGTTTCCGGAAGAGCCGTTTATGCTTACTTTATTATGGGCAGAAGCGCAAACAGCCGCAACCGTGTTTTTGCCCTGGAGCCTGACGGCATCCGCACGGAGGCCTACGATCCCGGCAAAATGGAGGACCCCAGCCTCATTATTTACCATCCCGTCCGCCAGCTGGGCCGGGCACTGATCGTCACCAACGGCGACCAGAC
>DHJP01000074.1 GCA_002404395.1 Clostridiales bacterium UBA4717 | reverse complement strand
GTGGATTTACCTGCCATGTTCGGACCGGTGATAAGCGCAAGCCGATTGTTTCCCGTATCAAGAAATGTGTCATTCGGCACAAAATAGCTGTCCTTGACAAACTTTTCGACTACCGGATGTCTGCCGTCGGTTATTTTAATTTTATCGGAGATGTCAAGCTCCGGGCAGACATAGCCGTTGCGCGCCGCCACGTCGGCAAGCGAAATATAAACGTCAAGCTTTGCAAGCATCAGACCTGCAGATTGTATTCGGCTCAGATTGGCGCAAAGCTTTTCGCACAGCTCGGAAAAAAGCTCAAACTCAAGCGCGGCAAGCTTGTCTGCCGCGCCGAGTATGGTCGCTTCAAGTTCCTTAAGCTCGTCCGTTATGTAGCGTTCGCAGTTTGACAAAGTCTGTTTCCTGATATACGTGTCGGGCACGAGATCCTTCTGCGAGTTTGTAACTTCAATATAATAGCCGAATACTTTGTTGTAACCGATCTTCAGATTCTTGATACCTGTGGCGTTTCGCTCGCGCACCTCGATCTCATCCTTGAGCGATCTCCCGTTATTTCTGATATTTCTGAGTCTATCGACTTCCGCATTGTATCCTTCTTTGATTATGCCGCCCTCTCTTACCGAAAACGGCGCGTCATCGGCGATCGTTGCTTTTATTGCCGAGTAAAGATCGTCCGCCGTGTCTATCGACCGATGCATCATAGTCAGCTCATCAGATACGGCACTTGAGAGTTGGGCTTTGACCGACGGGAGTCTGCCGAGCGTATCTGCAATTGCGTTCAGATCTTTACCGTTAGCCGTCTTATACGCAAGCTTGGTCGTCAGTCTTTCCACATCAAGCACGTCGCGAAGCAGCTCGGATAACTCCTCGCGGAGCATAAAGCTGTTATAAAGCTCGTTTACCGCCGACTGACGATGCATGATCGCGTCATATTCGATAAGCGGCTGTTCTATCCACGTCCTGAGTAGCCGCGCGCCCATTGCCGTGTGCGTGCGGTCTAACACCCAAAGGAGCGAACCGCGTTTTTCCTTGGTGCGCATGGTTTCGATAAGCTCAAGGTTACGCCGCGTGTTTATGTCGATTTCCATATACTGACCGTCAGAATAGACGTTCAGGGAATTTATATAGGATATGTCGATCTTCTGCGTTTCGTTTATGTAATCAAGCAGTGCGCCGACCGCACGGATGATCGCCGCGTCGCGTATGCTTTCAGCGAATGTGTGGTTCGGAAACTGACGGTTCACAAGAATTTTTGCGTTTTCGGGATCAAAGCGTCTGCTTTCCGAGGCATTGACCGACGCGCCGAAGCGTTCCTTGACAAAACCGGGCAACGCGCCGAGCTCTTTCAGCGAGCGGTTGAATATGATCTCGCTCGGCACATAAGTCGCAAGCTCATTTATAAGCTTTGTGCCGCGAGCGTCGTTCTGAAAGGCAGTCGCACTTACCGCACCGGTCGAAATGTCGGCAAACGCGACTGCGACCGTGTCTTTTTCCTGCAACACTGCGGCAAGATAATTGTTTTTTTGCTCACTCAAAAGCCCAGATTCAACGACGGTTCCGGGAGTAATTATACGAATTACGTCGCGCTTTACTATTGTTTTCGCTGTGGCGGGATCCTCAAGCTGTTCGCAGATGGCAACTTTATAGCCGCGGCTGACGAGCTTTCCGATATAGCTTTCGGCGCTGTGAAACGGCACGCCGCACATCGGAGCGCGTTCGGCTTCTCCGCAGTCGCGTCCGGTAAGCACCAGCTCAAGCTCGCGCGAAGCGAGCTTGGCGTCCTCGAAAAACAACTCATAAAAGTCGCCGAGGCGGAAAAACAAAAGATACCCCTCGTATTTTTTCTTTATTTCGAAGTATTGTTGCATCATCGGTGAAAGCATAGTGAACTCCATACCGCGCGCGGCGGCCCTTTTATGTTTGCGGCAGATTTGCCGCTTGATTTTTTGCGTTTAACACGGGCGTCAACGCTTTGACGGCCAAAGTAAAGCTCCTGCGCCGCGCTTACTTTTTTGAAGCGCAACCCGAATGGCAGGAAGAGCAATCGTGGGTGCAGGCACGCTCGCCCGTAAGGAAGAAGGTGATCTCAGAGTTGACTTCATTCATGAAAGCGTTGACTTCTTCCTGCGCCTCCATATATTTTATCATCACGGGCGAGTTGCTTATCATGTTATAAAGCTCCTCGATCCGTTTGTTTATGATATTTATAAATTCCTCGTCGTGTACGTCTTTTTTGTATTCCTCGGTCAGCGCGAGTTGCTGTACGTTGTATTCGGTCATGAGTTTTTTCAGTTCTGCATCCTCTTCGTACAGTTTTTTTGCGGCGTCAAGCGCGATAATACGTTCGTCCTTTGCGATAAGCTGTGCAAGCTCTTTGCAGGCGTTGAGTGTTTCCTTGTTCATAAACAATTTCTCCGTGTCGGCGAAGCCGACTCAAAAAATCAGATTTAATTTTATTTGCGAGCTGCGGCAACAAAGCCGCAGATACACTAAAAAGCGCGGTCAGCATAAATAATTGTCACTTGACAGGCGTGCCGAAAAGCGCAAAAGTATCGGCGCGCTCGATTTTAATATTTACATTTTCTCCGGTCAGGTCGTTATCGGCGGCAAAATGCACCAAACGTCCCGATTCGCACCTGCCGGTATACATTGACTCGTCGGTCTTGCTCTTGCCTTCGACAAGCACGCGCTTGACGGTTCCGACAAGTGCGGTGTTGATCTCGTTTGAGATCGCGTGCTGGAGTGCAAGCATTCGCTCAAAGCGTTCGGAAGCGACCTCATACGGGATCTGTCCGTCCATCTTCTCGGCGGGCGTGCCGCGGCGCGGTGAAAAAATAAATGAATATATATTGTCGTATCTGACTTTGCGTAACACGTCGAGCGTTTCTTCAAAATCTTCTTCGCTCTCTCCGGGGAAGCCTACGATAATGTCGGTCGTCAGCGCGATATCCGGGATCTGCTCCTTCATGTAGCGGACGAGCTCAAGATATGCTTCCTTAGTGTAACGACGGTTCATCGCGGTAAGGATCTTTGTTGAGCCGGATTGGAGCGGCAGATGAAAATGACGGGCGATCTTCGGATTTTCGGCGATCGTGTCGATAAGCTTGTGCGTTGCGTCTTTCGGATGGCTTGTCATGAATCTGACTGTGAAGTCTCCGGGGATCTTGCAGATATCGCGGAGCAGATCGGCAAAATCATAGTCATAGCCTAGATCTTTTCCGTATGAGTTCACATTCTGCCCGAGCAGAGTTATTTCCTTATATCCCGAATCAACCAAAGTCTTTATTTCATCTAATACATCTTCTTTTTTTCGGCTGCGCTCACGTCCTCTGACATACGGTACTACGCAGTATGTGCAATAGTTATTGCAACCGTACATGATGCTGACCCACGCTTTGAAGCGGCTCGCACGGCGGATCGGCAACCCCTCCGCAAGCGTGCCTTCGGTCTCTTCGACCGTAAAGAAACGCTTGTGTTCGGAAAGCGCTTTGAATAAAAATTCGGGAAAACGGTGGATCTCACCCGTTCCGAACAGAAAATCCACATAAGGGTAGCGATTTTTTATGTCCGAAAGACGGTGCTCTTGGGTTACCATACAGCCGCAGATCGCGATTATCAGGTTTGGGTTTGCGGCTTTAAGATGTTTGAACTGACCCGTGATCGATAAAGCCTTCAATTCGGCGTGTTCTCTGATCGCACAGGTGTTGACAAGTATCAGATCAGCCTCGTGTTCATCATCGGTGATCTCATAGCCCATAGCCTCCGCCATTCCGGCAAGCCTTTCGCTGTCAGCCTCGTTCTGCTGGCAGCCGAAAGTGCGCACGATCGCTTTCAGAGCGCGGTTTTCGATAAGTTTTCTGACACTTGCGATATATCCGTACTGAAGCGCGATCTCGCCCTCGGATATTATTTTTGTTTCTCTTGACATAAATATTCCTTCAGTCGTTAAATTTAAAAATTCCCGAGTCGGCAAGTCCCGCCGTCAGCAGGGTCTCTCCGCTCTTTTTGGTAAGCAGGGCTTCAAAGTCATATATACCCGATTCATAGAATTCGAGCGCACGGTCACAGCCGAGCACGAACAGCGCCGTTGAAAGACCGTCCGAAAGCGTTCCGCTTTTGCTTATAACGCAAACGCCGGACAGATCCGAGTCTGACGGGTATCCGCTCTCGGTATCAAGCACGTGGATATAACGCTTGCCCTGATAGTCGCTGTAGCGTTCGTAGCCGCCGGTGACCGAGACAAAATAACGTTCTCCGCCGTCAAGCTCAAAGTAACCGAGGCTATCTTCTGGCGAAAGCGGATCCTTTAAAGCGATCTTCCAAGGTTTGCCGTCCGGACGTTTTCCGTACAGCGCAATATTACCTCCGAGCGAGATCACTCCGCCCGAGCTGTGCGGCTCAAGCAATCCGATAAGCTTGTCGGCGGCGTATCCCTTGCCGACCGCGCCCAGATCAAGCCCGGAAGCGTCGTGCTTTTTCGATATGGTGGTTTTTCCGAGCGTGAAGGCGTCTTTTGATACAAGGGGCAGCACTTCCCTCACCGCCCGATCGCTCGGCGGCTTGAAATCGGCTTGCCCTATACGCCAAAGCGAAGTCAGCGGCGCACAGGCAACATTGAGCGCACCGTCGGTCGCATCGGAAAGTGCAAACGACAAACTCAGAACCTCGTACGTATCCGTGTCGAGCGGATACTCGCCCGCTTTTCCCGAATTGATACTGCCGACGCTTCCGTTTTGGCTTTTGGAAAGGCAATATTCAAGCTGCGCGACGCATTTTTCGGCTTCGTCGGTCAGATCGGCGCTGTCGGCGCCGTAGAGTTTAAGCGACATTACCGTATCCATGGCAAAGAAAACGCTTTCGCGCATTCCTTCGGCGCATGAAGAAAAGATAAGTAAACAGAGCGGAAGGCACAGCGCCGCGGCAATTTGATGTATTCGTATTTTTATCACTAAACTACCGCCTTTTGAGTTTATTTATCCCTGTAAGCACAAGCTGTGTAAGGATACCTATGATCGCTCCGCTCAGCGCAGACAGCAAAAGATAAGTCGGGAGCATAAAAAGCAGATCCGTGTTATTCAATATTATCGACGCGGCAAGAAGCTGTCCGCTGATATGCAAAGCGGAAGCACCGATACTGATTCCGAAAGTCGAAAATCCGGCCTTCGGATGCTTTACCGCAAATGCAATAAACAGATATGAAAGCAGTGCGCCGGAAAGCGAGAATGCAAACGCAGTCGGTGTGCCGAACAAAAGCGAAGTAACAAGCACCTTCACTAAAGCTACGGCGGCTCCCGACCAAAGCGAAACGGTAAGCGCGGCGATCATGACCGCCGCGTTTGAGAGCCCGAGCTTTATACCGTAGACCGGGAGTAAGCGGTCAATTCCCGAAATCGCTTCAAGATATGAAAGCACTATTGCAAGCGAAGCAAGTGATC
>DHJP01000171.1:7299-9084 GCA_002404395.1 Clostridiales bacterium UBA4717 | reverse complement strand
CGGTCATATCAAGCTTTTCATTCATTACCGCTTCATTATCGCACCGCTCGGGCAAAAGATACGGAGTGAACATATGCATCGGGTCAAGTTTGTCGATATAATACCCGTCGTATCGGTCACGACGCGAGCGCTTTCTACTATCGGACATACAGCCGCTCCCTTATCAGTACGTGCATTTTTACATAACACGCGATTTTGAATAATTATATCACAATTTTTGCGCAAATTCAACACTTTTTAATATATTTCCTCAATTTTGCATTTAGTTTGTCAACCATGATTTTCGATGGGGTTGACAAAGCGAAGATGCAGAGTTATAATATGCTTGTACGTAATACTTGCTATATACTGCCGCGCGCCGCTACTTCGGAGGAATAATGAATCGTGAATTGAACCGCAAAACCCTTGACCTGACTTATACCGCACTTTGCACCGCTTTTTTGGCGGTCGGCGCGTTTATAAAAATTCCCAGCTCACCGATACCCTTTACCCTTCAGACATTCTTTGTTTATTTCGCGCTTTTCTTTATAGGCCCTAAAAAATCGCTTGTTTCTATTGCCGTCTACCTCACGCTCGGAGCGCTCGGTCTGCCGGTATTTTCCGGCTTTGCCGGCGGTCTGCACGTCCTTTTCGGCGCGACCGGCGGCTACCTGTTCGGATTTTTACTTATACCTGTTGTATTTATGGTCATAAAAACTACTTCTTTTTATCAAAAAGTGCTCGCCTGCCTGCTTTCGCTTGCCATTTGTTACCTTTTCGGCAGCCTTTGGTACGCTTTTCTGTATCTTGACGGAGCTTCAAGTTTGTCCGGCGTTCTGCTCGGCTGTGTTGTCCCTTTTATAATACCCGATTTTATAAAGATCTCGCTCGCGTGGCTGATATCAGACCGACTTTTGCGTCTCACGCGTCAAAAATAAACACAAATAAGGAAGGAGATATTATGGAAACCACTACCGATAAAGTGCTTAAAGCGCTTGAAGCCTGCGATCGCGGATATGTCTCCGGCGAAGCGCTTGCAAACTCGCTGTCAATCAGCCGCAATGCGGTTTGGAAGCACATAAACAAATTAAGAAGGCTCGGCTATGAGATCGAAGCTTCGACCAACAACGGCTACCGGCTCTGCACGGCTAAAACGAGCTTTGCCGCACATTTTGTTCAAAAGGAAATGCGCTACAAGCTTGAACATTTCGAAGTGCTGAAAAAATGCGAATCGACCAACGCCTATGTAAAAGCGCTTGCGGAAGCCGGCGCCCCCTCGCCGAGCGCAGTCGCTACGCTTCATCAAACGGGCGGACGCGGACGCCGCGGCAGAAAATTTTTCTCGCCGGAGGACACCGGACTTTACATAAGCTTTCTGCTCCGCCCAAACATAGCGGCAGCAAAATCGCTTGAGATCACCACCGCAGCGGCGGTGGCGGTCGCAGACACGCTTTCCGAATTTACCGATAAGAAAATAAATATCAAATGGGTAAACGACGTATTTGCCGACGGCAAAAAGGTTTGCGGTATTCTTACCGAAGCCTCTTCCGATCTTGAGACCGGTAAGCTCACGTATGCGGTGCTCGGCATCGGCATAAACTTATTTATGCCGGAACAAGGCTTTCCCGAAAGCATAGCCGAAACTGCGGGCTCAGTTTTTGATACTCCCTATGACTGCGAACTTAAAGTCAAGCTTTGCGCAAAGCTTGCCGACCGCATATGCGAGCTTCCGTACAGGATCGGCAGAGGAGCTTTTATCGACAGATACCGCAGTTATTCGTTTGTTGCGGGAAGAAACGTCAATTT
>DHJP01000171.1:0-7273 GCA_002404395.1 Clostridiales bacterium UBA4717 | reverse complement strand
CGCCGACCTCGACCCGTCAGGCGACCGTCATCGACATAAGCGATGATTATTCTCTGCTTGTACGCTTTGCGGACGGCAAGGTTGAAAAGATAAACTCGGGAGAGATCAGCCTGAGACCCGGCGATTCAGACAAATGGTAAAAATACGCGGCTTTGCAGATCGGCACAAAGCCGCGTACCATATAGATCGTGTAATATGTAATTTATTCGGCAAAAAGGCAACCCGGCAGAGTTGAGGTGATGATCGACGCAGCAAGCGCCGAAATTTTTTCCGGCGGATCTTTGAGTCCGCCCTCGATCCACTTCCGAACGATCCCCATACATCCGTATATTATGAAGGCATTGTAAAGTTCTTCCCTCTCGCGATCAACGAGAGTATTGTCCTTGGGAGTCGCACATTGCTTCCACATACTTGAACATTTGTCGTCAATATGCTTCTGTATCCGCAAAACGAATGATATATCGCCGTTTGCACCGAGCATTACGCGGCAAAGATCCGCGTTTTCACCGATAAAGGCAAATATCGCCGTCAAATGCTCAAATGCCCGATCAAGCTTTGCTTCTTCGCTATTGAGCACACGATCGAATTCGTCAAAAAAATTCTCTTCGGTCTTTTTGAGCAGATCGAATACGTCGTCATAATGCAGGTAAAAGGTGCCGCGGCTGATATCCACGGTCTCCGCAAGCTCCTTTGCCGTGATCTCGCTTATCGGCTTTTCCTTCATTTTGGCGATCAACGCTTCACGCAGCTTTCGTCTCGTATTTCTTACACTGCGGTTTTCTTCACCTTTTTTGTTCATGAAATTTTCACCTTTCGTTATTGACACAATGCCTGATTGTGTTCAATATTTGACGTTAAGTCGAAATCTGACAATTGACTTTGGCTCTGAGTCGGTTTATAATTCGATTATAATCTAAAAATAAACTTTTGTCAATGTTTTTTCGCTTTGGGAGGCAATCAATTGGATATCAAGAAGCTTGAAAAACTGAAAGGAAACGGCAAAACGCCGATGCGAGCAGTCGCTTCGCTGATAATCAAGAGCAGATACATAATCATTCTGCTCTTTATTCTCGCCTGCATATACTCGATTCTGTCAATGGGACGGGTGCGGGTCAACACCGACCTGACGGCGTTTCTTCCGCCGGAGACCGACACAAGGCGCGGTCTCACCATAATGGAGGACGAATTTATTACATACGGAACCGCCAACATCATGGTAGCCAATATCACCCAGGACACAGCGGCAAAGCTAAAAGACGAGATTGAAGCGGTCGAACACGTTACCGACGTGACATATGATGAAACCAACCGTCACTATTCAAACGCATCGGCACTCTTTTCGGTCTCGTTTGACGGCACCTCGGACGATCCGGACGCGATCGCCGCAATGAACAATATTAAGGAAATGCTTGCGGACTACGACGTTTACGTGTCGTCCGAAGTCGGCTCGGACTTTTCAAATGAGCTTGCAAGTCAGATGACCGGAGTAATCGCGCTTACCGTCGCGGTCATCATCGCGGTCCTGCTTCTGACCTCGCGCTCCTACTTTGAAGTCGTGATATTCATGATCGTTTTTGCGGTCGCAGGCATTCTCAACATGGGTACGAACTTCTGGCTCGGCGAAATTTCCAGCATAACTAACTCGATCGCGATCATTCTTCAGCTTGCGCTTGCGATCGACTATGCGATAATCTTCTGCCACCGCTATCAGGACGCGGCGATGATCTATCCGACCGTCCGCGAAGCGCTTGAAGTTTCGCTTGCCGATTCGATAATCGAAATTTCTTCATCAAGTCTTACCACTGTCTCGGGTCTGATTGCATTGACATTCATGCAGTTCCGCCTCGGATACGACCTCGGAATCGTGCTGACAAAAGGCATAATTTTCAGTATGATAACTGTATTCTTGCTAATGCCGGGACTTATCATGCTCTTCCCGAAAGCCCTGAAGCGTACCGCTCACAAAAACTTTGTTCCCGACATCAGCGCCTGGGGCAAAGTGCTTGTAAAATCCAAAGTTGCTTTCGTACTTATTTTTGCAATAATTCTCCCGTTTGCGGTCATCTGCTCAGGCAGAACGGTATACGCGTTTGATGACTCGACCATAAACGAGCTTGTCTATTCCGAATCACGCGACGCCATGCATAAGATCAAAGACACCTTTGACAACTCAACGACTATTGCGCTGATAGTCCCCTCGGGCGATTTTGAAAGCGAAAAGCAGATAATCGAAAAGCTCAAGACGCTTGAGCGCGTTGAGACGGTTACAGGGCTTGCGGGCATTGAAATTGAAGATGCCCATGTGCTTACCGATGAATATACGCCGCGAATGCTGTCGCTATTACTCGGGATCGATTATGAAGAAGCAAAACTGTTATATCAGGCTTACGGGCTTGAGCACGAAGAATATCAGGCAATTCTCGGTAATGCCGAAACATATTCGGTACCGCTTATAGATATGTTCTTGTATCTCTTTGAGAAAATCGATCAGGGCGCGGTAACACTTGAGGGAGACGCCGCCGATAAGCTTGACGACTTGCGTGGCGAATTAGAGCGCGGAGTTGCACAGCTTCGCGGCGAAAATTACGATCGAATCATCATCACCGCAGACGTGCCGGTTGAGGGAGACGAAAGCATTTCACTCGTAAACACTATACGCGGTATCGGCGAAGATTTCTACGGTGCGGGCAATATTCTGACCATCGGAAACATCACCAGCGCAAAAGACCTTGCCGATTCATACAACAGCGATTCTTTCCTTATTAATGCGATTACCATTGCCTTTGTTTTTATCGTATTGCTTTTTACCTTCAAATCGCTTGTCGGCTCCGTCCTGCTTGTATTCGTAATTCAAGGCAGTATCTGGATCAACTTCTCTTTCCCGTATCTTATGGGAAGCTATCCGTCATTTGTCACGAGCATGATCGTATCCGCAATACAGATGGGTGCGACGATCGACTACGCTATCGTACTTATGAACCGTTATCAGGAATTAAAGAAAGAGCTTCCCAAAAAGGAAGCGATGGTGCGCGCCGTGAACGAGAGCTTCCCTCCCGTGCTTACCTCGGGAAGCATTATGGCAATGGCAGGCTTGCTTATCTCATTCAGAGTCAGCGATGTGTACATAGGTCACATCGGACTTGCGGTCGGCAGAGGCGCGATCATTTCGGTAATTCTTGTGCTTACCGCACTGCCGCAGCTTATCGTATTGCTTGACAAGCTGATAGACAAAACCAAGTTCACGATCAAACTGCCGAAAGGGGATGATGCAAATGAAGCTGACGAAAGCAACTGAATTACTTTCAATACTGCTTGCGGTATCGGTCATATTCGCCGCGCTCCCGACTACATCGTACGCGCTTGACACAGGCACAGAAGTCATACATATAAAAACTGCCGAAGACCTTAAGGCGCTCGCTTCGATCGCGGTATCGGAAAATGCGACTCGCGGCAAAAGTTTTATTCTCGACAACGATATCGAGCTTAAAGCCGGCGAATTTTATACGATACCTATAATGGGCGGTACCTTTGACGGTGCAAACCATACAATCAGCGGCATAATTTCCGAAGCAGCGGCGGCGGAAGGCGGCTTTTTCAGACGGATCGGCACATCGGGAACTGTCAAAGACCTGAATATTTCCGCCGACTTCAACACTCCGGACAAAACCGAAAAGCTCGGAGGCATTGCCGGCACGAACTACGGAAAGATATCAAACTGCACCTTTTCGGGCAACATTGCGGGCGGATCGGACATTGGCGGTATCGTCGGGGTAAATGAAAAATCCGGCACTATCACCGCCAGCGCCGCAAACTGGTCGGTCTCCGGCTTCCACCGTGCAGGCGGAATTGCCGGCACAAACTCCGGCAGTATTTCAGACTGTCAGAGCAATGTCATGGTCAACACTGCCTACCGCATAATCGAACAAGCAAAGACCGGAGAAAATATACTCTCGGTCGAAATCTGGCTTGACGTAACCGATATCGGCGGAATTGCCGGAAAAAACGACGGAAAGCTCACAGGCTGTAAAAACGGCGGTGATGTCGGATATATCCATGTCGGTTACAATATCGGAGGCATTGCCGGCAGACAGAGCGGCAGTATTCACGAGTGCTCAAACTCGGGAAAGATCCTCGGTCGGCGGGACATCGGCGGGATCTGCGGCAAACTTGAACCGGTCGGCTTCTGGAGCACCGCCGAAAGCTACGCCGCAAAGCTTGAAAAACAGCTTGACGAGGTTAAAAGCTCGATCGACGGCGCAATTGACGAATTTGAAAATAAAGCCGACGGCACGGGCGAACGTTTCAACGACATCGTTGACAAACTCGGAAACGCCGAGGACTCCGCGCACCGTATGGTAAACAGCGTCGAAGACTTCGTCAACAGCAACGTCGATGAGATCAATGAACTTTTTTCCCGTATCAGCGATGCATCGGGTGAATTTTCTGACGCACTCACGGAACTTGAAGCCTTTTCGGACGGTATGTCTGACGGATTTGATCAGATCGAATCGTCGCTTAAAAGTCTTGATGAGGCGCTTGATACCGCACGTCCGGCACTTGATGAATTTTCCGACGCTTTTGATCTGATTTCCGACGCGTCAGACGAAGCTTCACGCGCAATGAAAAAAGCGCGCAGCTCAATCAGCCGTCTGCGCGAGTCGGTCGGCGACCGTGAGGCAGTACAGACTGCGCTTGTCGAACTGTCAAGCGCGCTGACAAGTCTTTCGGGTGCGCTGAGAGATATTTCCGACGCACTTGCAGAAATAAAGCCCGGCACTCCGTCTGATGACGGTGACCTGATCGGCGAGATCCGCGCCTATTTTGAAAATCTGCGCCTTACGCTTTCAAAAATCGGCAACGGGCTCAACAAATCGGCAACCGCTGTCGCCGACATGGCGGAAGCGTTCGGTACGCTTACGCGCGAATTGAATATTGAAAAGCTTGACGACGCGCTTATCGCATTACGCGACTCGTTTTACGGGCTTTCGGAGGCGGCAAGCGACCTTTCAAATGCTTCAAAAGCTTTTTCGACAGGGATTTCCGAAATCAACTCTGCCGGCGATGCGCTCAAAGATTGCACCTCAAAGCTTGAAGCGGCAAGCGGCATATTTTCGGATTCTTCCGATTCACTTTCCGAATTTGTAGATAAAAGCTCGACGATTCTTAAAAAATATACCGAAAACAAAATTACCTTCAAGGATCTTGGGAGCGAGTTCACCGATTCAAAGGCAACGCTCAAAAATGACCTTGACGAGATGAACAAAGCGCTTACGGCGCTTGAGAGTACCGTCAATGACGACACGCTTTCAAAACGCGTCAGTGAGGTTTCGGATTCATTACACGATCTCACCGGGATCCTGACCGATATGCTGACCGAGCTTGAATCTGTCGGTGAGGTTCACGACAATATTGCGGATATTTCCGAAAGCGACAAATCCGCCGCAGGACGCGACGGCACAATTACCGCTTCGCAAAACAGCGGCGAGGTCAGCGGAAATACGAACATCGGCGGTATCGTCGGCGGCATATCGCTCGACCTTTCGGTTGACCGTGAAAGCACCGTAGGCATTTCGCAGGTAATCTCGGGCAGTGCAAAATATCTCGTGTCGGTGCATATCTCCGATTCGGCAAATTCGGGCAACATCAATGCCTCTTCAGAATATGCGGGCGGTATTGTCGGTAGCGGCGATTTCGGAGTCATCACGGGTTCCGTGTCGAGCGCTTCGGTCACTTCTGACGGTGACTATGCCGGCGGTATTGTCGGAAAACTTGACGGCACTGTGACCGGTTCCGGCGCACGTGCAAAAGTCAAGGGCGCTTCATACGTCGGCGGCTTTGCCGGAAGTGTACTGAATATAACCGAATGCCTGTCGCTCTCCGAAATTGAGTTTGACGGACTTTATTTCGGTTCGATCGCCGGCTTTACCGAATCGGACGGCAGAGTGCGCGGAAACTACTATGCCGGCTCGGTCATCGGCGGAGTGAACGGCTTCGATCTCTCGGGAGAATGTGAAAGAAGCGATTTTGAAACTATTACGAAACTTTCAAAATTCGGGAATTATTTCACCGAAGTCGCAGTCACCTTCACGGATGAGGACGGCAACAAAACAGTAAAAACCTTTCCTTACGGCTCAAAGCTTTCCGAAGTACCGGAAATAGCCGATAAGGAGCTTGAAAAGTGGAAGTGGGACTCATATGAGCTTCCGCTCACCTGTGATGTTGAAATCAACGGCGACTATTTCAGCCGTAGCTTCACGCTGACAAGCGGCGAAGAGGTGCCCCGTATAATTGTCTGCGGCGTTTTCGACGAAAACGAAACGCTTTCGGTCTCACCCTTTACGCCCGAGACTAGTAAGCTTCTCTCTAAGCACACGCTTATAGATTCGGGCAGAATATCGGGCAATGGACTTGAAGCAGACAAAGAATACGAGGTTCACCTGCTTGCAGAGTCGGGCGGCGAGCTGTTTATTGCAGGCGCCGACAATGCGCTTGTACGCCATGATTATCAGGAATTCGGAAGCTACATCGTATTTGAGCTTAAGTCAGGCGAAGCTTTTGCCTACTTTGAATCGGCTCCGAACTATCTGCCCACCGTACTTGCAATTGCGCTTCCCTCTCTTGCGCTTGTGTTGATTGTATTCCTGATAATTCGCAAAAAACGCAAACTCTCAAGCAAAAAGCAAGCTTGAAACGCTTTTTATAACAAAACAAATACCAAGGCCGAGCAATGTCGGAAGGACTGCCGCAACAAGCGTCCATCCGATACTGCCGGTCTCTTTTTTTATTGTGAGCAGTGTGGTTGAACAGGGGAAATGGAATAGGGTGAAAACGATCGTACACAAAGCGGTCGTTCGGGTCCAGCCGTTTGCGGCAAGCACGCCTAAGATTGAAGCGACATCGCCGATCTCGCTGAGTGCGCCTCCGGCAGTATAGCCCATGATCATTACCGGAATCACGATCTCATTTGCCGGGAATCCGAGAATAAAAGCGATAAGTATGATGCCGTCAAGTCCGACCGCCCTGCCTAAAGGATCAAGCAACGCGGCGGCATAGCGCAAAAGGTTAGTATCTCCGATGCTGATGTTCGCCGCAAGATATATTATCACACCGGCAGGAGCGGCTACTGCCGCGGCTCTGGCAAGTACGAACAGCGTGCGGTCAAACACCGAGCGGATAATTACTCTGCCGAGCTGAGGACGGCGATACGGCGGCAACTCAAGCGTAAACGACGAAGCCTTGCCGCGCAGCAATGTCTTTGACATAACAAATGTGG
>DHJP01000174.1:4487-4899 GCA_002404395.1 Clostridiales bacterium UBA4717 | reverse complement strand
CCGAGACCGCCGTTTTGTACATATCGCTCGTCGGCTCGGTTTTGATATTCTGCATAGGCGTAAATCTGATCTGGGGCAAAAAACTCAGCGTGGCGAATATGCTGCCGTCGATACTGCTTGCGGTCCTGGCGGCATATCTGCCTTGGAGTTTTTAAGTGCGGCGCAGATACGCATGATCTCCGACGCCGAACACGTCGATACAGACAGCTTGCAATTATGACCGCCGTTTTCAGTTCTCCCATTCAAAGGTGGTCGGCTCGCCCTCAAGCCTGAGTCCGTCGAAGTTTTGCTGACGCAGCACCTCATATACTGCGATCGCTGCCGAATTTGAAAGATTGAGACTGCGAAGACGGTCGCGCATCGGTATACGCACGCAGGAATCGGGATTGGCTTCGAGCAGTGTTTCGGGAAG
>DHJP01000174.1:0-4442 GCA_002404395.1 Clostridiales bacterium UBA4717 | reverse complement strand
CCTGGTTTCCTTTCCGAACACGAGGAATACCCTCTCCGGGTAGCTTACTTCCGTATAGGCGCGGCGCGCTTTGGTGGAGAAGAAATACATATGCTCATGCGCATTTTTTTCAAGAAAATCGTTTAAGCTTTCATAATAAGTAATGTCAAGCTTATCCCAATAGTCGAGCCCGGCGCGCTTCAGCTTTCGGTCGTCGATCTTAAAGCCCATAGGCTCCACAAGGTGCAAAGAGGCGCCGACCGCCGCGCAGGTTCTCGCAATATTGCCGGTATTCTGCGGTATTTCCGGCTCCACAAGGACTATGTTTATGTTGTTTTCGCTCATGCTCCGACATGAAGGCAGTCGGGAAGTTTTCACTCCCCGACCGCGGTTTTCTCCTTCCAATATTTCTGTGCGCTGCGTAAGATCTGTTTGTCGTTTTCGTGGGTAAGCTGACCCGCGGCTTCATCGAACGTGAACCACTCGGCGCGGCGAATTTCTTCGGGCTGCGGCGTCGTTTCGCGAGTATCTGTGATGGCGGTAAAATATACTACCTCTTTCTGTATGTACTCGCGCGGAGAGTAGACCACGCTTTTGCGGAAGTTGGTATCAAGCGCTACGGTTATGCCGGTCTCCTCGCGTATTTCGCGGATCGCGGTCTCCTCCTCGGTCTCGTGCGCTTCGACATGGCCTTTCGGGAAGCCCCAATGTCCGCCGCGATGCTGAATAAGCAGGGTCAGAAAACCGCCCTTGACCTTTCGGATCACGACCGCTCCGCAGGATTTTTCTTTTTTTGTTTGTGTAATCACGGTTGCCTCCGGTAAAATAGTGTATCCGAAGTCTATTATATAACATTTGTCGGCGCTTGTCAACATTTGTCGGGATTTTGAAAAATATCGGCGCAAAAAGCAGATTCTGCTTTTTGCGCCGATGCTTATAAATGCGGAGTTCTGACACCCGTGCGTGCTCACCGGTGCTTGTTACGGCGGCAGTGCTGTCACTTTCATTTAATTCTGTATTTCGGTAAAAATCTGTGCGAATATAGGGAAAGGCGCATGAAAAACGATATGCTGAGCGAGCCGCAAAACGCCTTAACTTATTAACTCCGGCATACTGTTTCTCATGTTTTCAATGAATATTCCGTATCCGCGGCAGGGGTCGTTTATCATTACATGAGTCACCGTGCCGATCAGCTTTCCGTTCTGCAATATGGGGCTTCCGCTCATACCCTGAACGATACCGCCTGTTTTTTCGATAAGCCGCTCGTCGGTTACGGTGACCGTAAAGCTTTTACCCGCGTGGCTGTTTGCACGGTCTATCGCTCCGATCGTTACGTTGTACTCGCCGATTCCGCTCTCGTCAAGCGTGCAGAGGATCGTTGCCGGGCCTTCCTTTACTTCAGCCGGGGTTGCAAGCTCTACCGTGGTATTTAACTCCGGGAGATTTGACAGAACTCCGAAAACTCCGACCTCGGAGTTTTTGACAAGGCTTCCGATCCTGCCGCCTTTGAAGTAGCCGCGAAGCTCACCGGGTGCGCCGGGCGCGCCTTTGGCGATCCCGCAGATGCTCACTTCCGACACCGTACCGCGTAACATGGGCAGAATCTTACCCGTATCGCTGTCGCAGATACCATGGCCGAGTCCGCCGAAGCTGCCGCTTTCCGGGTCGATGAATGTGACCGTGCCGACTCCCGAGGTGCTGTCGCGCACCCACAGTCCGGCTTTATAGCTTCCGTCTGTCTTGCATTTTTCGGGCTTCAGGTCGATCTGAAGCTCCTGCTCGCCGCGCATTACGGTAAGCTTTAAGGTTCTTCCGTCCGACGCAGCGATCTTTTCGGCAAGTGCTTCCGCGCTTGTAATTTTTTCGCCGTCCGTATAGGTGATTATATCTTTTAACTGTAAGCCCGAGTCGGTCGCCGGGCTTATGCTTCCGTTTTCTCCTTCAAATCGGTCGAGTGCCGACACTATGATTCCGTCGGTATACATTTTTATGCCGAACGGCATTCCTCCGGGTGAGAGTGCTGCGGCAGAGGTCGGGATCACGGCGAAGAATATTGCCGCCGCTGAAATGACGGCGGTGATGCGGTGCTTTTTGGCTGTATTCATATATGCCGCAGTGCAAATGCCGACGTTTAAAGCGGCGTTTGCATCCTTTCGTTACGTTGATTTGGTCGGGCTGTTGTTTTCGCGGCGCTGTGCTGCCCGAATCCGGCGCCGTAAATATAATGTTCGCTTCCGACGTCGTTTTTATGTTATGTAAAAAATTCAATTACATTTATTTTTGAATTGCTATTGCCAAGCGCGCATGAAAGTGGTATAATTATCTAAAATTCAAAACAGAGTAGGAAAAGCAGCGTTAAGTGCGTCTCGGACGGGGAGTTGCCGGGGCGACGAAGGCGGAGCGCCGCCGCGGTTGTTTTTCCGCATCCCGCTGTCCGTGCAAGAAACGCTTCCTGTATGGGTTCGGTGAGAGTCTGTATAAGGAGGTTTTTTTATGAAAAAACGCGATACGCTGAGAAAATTTATATTTAAACTTGTAACCTGTGCGATGCTTGCCGCGCTGCAGATCGTTTTGTCGAGGTTTGCGGGAATACAGGCGCAGTATTTTCAGTTCAGTCTGGGGTTCGTGCCGACTGCCGTATGCTCGGCGATGCTCGGGCCGATATTCGGAGCGGCGTGCGCTTTTGTCGCCGACTTTTTGGGCGTGATCATCGGCGGTACCGGCGCGTACAATCCGCTGTTTTCGATAAATGCAGTGCTGTTCGCGCTCGTTTACGCGCTTTTCCTTTATAAAAAGGAGCTTAGCGTCAAACGCGCGATAATCTGCGAGGCAGTGCAGACCGCCTGCATTTCGATACCGCTCACGCCGCTTTGGCTGTGGATCTACTTCAACTTTTTCCTTGACAAGCCGCGCGGATATTCGGTGATATTTACGAGCAAGCTTGCCGAATCGCTGATCGTATTCCCGCTGAAAGCGGCGGTGCTTTCGGTGGTCTCGCTATACCTGATACCCAAACTGAGAAAGCATTATTTTGAGGGCGAGAAGAAATGAACGGAGCGTTTTCGAGCGTTACAAAGCCGTCGCTTGAGCGGATCGGCACGCTCCTTACACGACTCGGGCGGCCGGACCGCACGCTTAAATTTATCCATGTTGCCGGCACCAACGGCAAGGGGTCGACCTGTGCGTTTATCGAAGCCGGTCTTATTGCCGCCGGTCTGCGGGTAGGGAAGTTCACTTCGCCGAATCTTGTATGCGTGAACGAGCGCATCGCACTTAACGGCAAGAGCATTGACGACGCGTCGCTTGAATCGGCGCTTGGATCGGCAACTCGGGCGGCACAGGGACTTGACGCCACGCTGTTTGAGCTTTGGACTGCCGCCGCGATGTTATATTTCGCCGAGATGAAGTGCGAGATCGTGGTGCTTGAAGTAGGACTCGGCGGCGAGTTTGACGCGACGAATATTATTGACCCGCCGAAGCTTGCGCTTATCTGCCATATTGATTTTGACCACATGAAGTATCTCGGAAACACGCTTGAATCAATTGCCGCGGCGAAATGCGGAATAATCAAGCGCGGCACGGAGCGTGTGATCTCGTCGCCGCAGTATCCTCAGGTGACCGATGTGATCCGTGCGGCGTGCGCCGCGCGGGGGCTGCCGCTTACGATAAGCGAGGTGCCCGCTCCGAAAGATTTCGAGTTTATATACGAGCGTCTGTCATACCGCGGAATCGAAGCAAGGCTTTCGCTCGGCGGGGTGTGTCAGCTCACTAATGCCTGCACGGCGGTCGACGCGCTCATTGCTTTCGGAATTGATAAAAAGTCGATCGGAAAGGGACTTGAAAGCGCGAAAAATCCCGGCAGATTTGAGTATATAGGTGAGAATCTGATTTTTGACGGGGCTCACAATCCCGACGGGATCCGCGCGCTGACAGGGTCGCTTTGCAGATATTTCCCGGGGCGGGTAATTGATATTATCTTCGCTTGCATGAAAGATAAAACGGTCGCGCCGTCGCTTTCGATGCTTGCAAAGCTCGGCGGCGACTTCACGTTTACAACGGTTGCCGATAATCCGCGCGCCATGGACGCAAACGCGCTTGCCGCGCTTGCAATGCGCGAATGTAATATTGTCGGAAAGTCTGCCGACAGTTTGGCTGACGCGCTGGCTGCGGCGGACCCAAGCAGACTTACCGTGATCTGCGGCTCGCTCTATCTTTACAAGGAGTTGAGACGATAAGGTTGATTTGTTAATATTATTGTGTTATACTCCGACACGTATATATAAAACTCTTATACAAGTGAGAAAAGCCGTGGAAGAATATACAAAATATGTATTAAGACCGGAGAAGGCAGGGTCGGACGAAAAGGAAAAAAAGGGAAACGCCGGTCGTGCAGGAGTCGGTAACGTCAATGTGGACCGTCAGAGCGCGAACCGTGTGAGTGCGGGCAACGCAGGCGTGAACCG
>DHJP01000101.1 GCA_002404395.1 Clostridiales bacterium UBA4717 | reverse complement strand
TTCAAATCGTTCAGACCGAACAAAACCAACATTTCCGAATTTTACTATGCCGGAGTAAGACTCTACAGCATACTTGCAAGCGGAGTCACCTCTGCTCTCGGCGTTCCCTATTCACTTTACGGCGAGTCATGGGTCGGGGAGGGCAAATACGATTTTGCGCCGATCGACCGTCAGATCGAATTGTTTATCGAAAACGCGCCGCAAGCTTATTTTGCAATAATGATTCAGCTCGACACCCGCGATTGGTATTTAAAATTACACCCGGAAGTGCCGAACTCTTTTTTGAAGCTGTCCCAGACTGCGTGGTATGAAGATTGGAGACGCTCTGCCGCCGAATATTTAAAAGCGGTAATTTCACATTGCGAAGCCAAATACGGGGATAAAATATTCGGATATTTTATGCTTTGCGGCATGACTACCGAGTGGTTTTCCGCATATGATTTTGAAGCTTCGCATCCCATCAAGGAAGCCGGTTACCGCAAATGGCTTAACGACGAGTCTGCCCGTCTGCCCTCCGACGAGCGCATGAACGCTGACGGAGCGGCATTTCTTACTCCCGAAGAAAACGATGTATACTCCGCGCGCCGTTTTCACTCTGATACCATAGCCGAACTGATCCTATATTTTGCACGCGAGGCGCAAAGTATTATAAACCACCAAAAGCTACTCGGATTATATTACGGATATTTGCTCGAACTCCATCTCGGCAGATGCCACAATTTCGGCGTACTTGAATACGAGAAGATCTATACAAGCAATGATATCGACATGATATCAAGTCCCTCTTCGTACAGTTTCAGAAAACTTCGCGACCCGAGCGCGTTTATGGTAACACAAAAAACGCTTGATCTGCATAACAAGCTGTATTTTCTCGAATTTGATCACATCACCCATGTTGCTCCCGAAGAGATACACGACGGACTTGACGCCAATGCGGCTAACGGTAAAATAGTAAAAATTCCCGGCGCGGACAGCAAGTGTGCCGATGCGACCGAGTCGCTTAACCTTATGTACCGCGATTTTCTGCTCACGACAGCAAACCGTGCGGCGCTTTGGTGGTTTGATATGTTTGACGGATGGTTCCGCTCACCTGAGCTGATGAGCGCGATAAGGCATATGATCGGTGTAAACCGCTTGCTTTCCGAATGTGATATTGATTCTGCCGCCGAGATCGGGGTATTTGCCGAAGGCAAGTCGCTTTACAGAGTCAGAAAATCAAGCTTGCTTGTTGAGCACAGCCTTTCAGAATTCCGCCGCAATCTTGCCGAATGCGGCGCATGGTACGATCTTTGCTCGATCGTCGACGTAAATAATAACGACCTGCCGGACTACAAGCTTTATATATTCTGCGACCAATACGATATATCGCCGGAGCAAAAAGCAACCATTACGGATATGCTCAAAAAGAAAAGCGCCGCCGCACTTTGGCTGTATGCGCCGGGCTATGCCGAGGATGGCCGGAACGATCCGAAGCTGATCGGCGAGCTTACGGGCATTGAAGTTAAGCAAAGCGACACGCCTCACGGTCCGTTGATATATCAGAAAACTTCATACAACTATAAAACCGACGCGCCGTATTTCGAGCTTTGCGACCGCAATATAACGGCACTTGCATATTTTGCCGACGGAGCGATTGCCGTCGGATATACCCGCAAAAACGGATATTTGTCGATATATTCGGCACTGCCGACGCTTCCATCTGCGCTTTTGCGCAAAATTGCAAAACTTTCGGGAGCGTTTATTTACAGCAACAACTGCGGCGTTTACGTATATCCTAACTCACTGACGATCGGCGTATACAACGCGACCGACTCGGCCGCCAAAATAAATCTGCCGTATCCGGGAGTATACCGTGACCTTATCGGAGGCGAAGTTTATGACGGAAATAACGGAAAACTGATCCTGTCGCCGAAACCTTTACGCGCTTATCTGTTTACGGAAGATTAAAATTATAACCATTTGATCTTGATCAAAGACCGTGCATATCACGGTCTTTTCTTTTGATATTGATTTATAAAATATTGCAGTATATCCTTCGATATAAGTATAAAATTACACTATATTGCGCAATGATGCGTCTGCTGCGCTTATCAGCAAGTGTCATTGACTGCACAGTTTTCATATAATAAGCAGTGGGTCCCGCCCAAAATACACAAAGGATACGGTCAGGTTATGAAAAATATTGTATTTATCGGGGGCGACGCCAGAACCGTATTTGCCGCCGAATATCTTAAACGGCTCGGGAACAGGTGCGAGGTCGAGCCGCCAAACTTTGAAGAAGCTGAAATTTCCGAAACTATGCGTGGATCGGACGTGCAAACGATCGCGGTGCTTCCGCATCCGTACAGCGTTGACGGCATAATTAAAGGCACGACTGAGCTTACCAAAGCGGCGCTTTTGCCGCTTCTTCCGCAAGGCAGTATCCTGCTCGGAGGCGGATTTGACTCGGATTTTTGCAAGGCAGCCGAAGAGCTTGGCATAGAAACTTATGACTATGCAAAAGACGAAGAATATCTGCTTGAAAATGCCGGACTTACTGCCGAGGGCGCTCTCGGATATATTCTTTCCGAATCGTCAAAATCAATTTCCGAAAGTGATATTCTTATACTCGGTTCGGGCAGGATCGCAAGTTCACTGTTTGAATTACTTGAACTTATCGGCACCGACAGCGTCAGCATAATTATGCGCAATAACGAGAAAAGGTACAACTATATAAGAAAAGGCATAAGCGCCTTTTCGTTCGAAGAGCTTCCGCTCGTGATCGGCGGTGCGGATGTCGTTATCAACACCGTGCCGCATGCAGTGATCTCAAACGACTTGTTTGTTTTGGTCAAACCGGGCGCATATTTTATCGAGCTTGCATCGCAAAACGGATTTGATATCAAAGCCGCCGAAAGCTTCGGAATAAATGCGCAAATAAAACGCGGAATTCCCGGAAAGTGCGCGCCGAAATCTGCAGGCGGAGTGCTTGCCCGTGCTATCGACCGCACGATAAAAAATCTTGACGGAGGTTCTCTTAGATGATTGCATTCGCAATGTGCGGTTCTTTTTGCACACATTCAAAGTCGATCGAAGTATTGAAATC
>DHJP01000011.1 GCA_002404395.1 Clostridiales bacterium UBA4717 | reverse complement strand
CTCGCGTGCAAGCGCGTCCGCAAAGCGTATAATCGAAGTGCTTGACTCCGATCCCGTGATCGTCGGCGGAAGCGAACGCGCAAGCCACAGCGGAGCCGGCAGCGTTATAATGAAAAACGTCGGATTCAGCTATCCCGGAACCAAGGGAAGCCCGGTGCTTCACGATATCAACCTTGAGGTAAAGCCCGGCGAGGTCGTGGGAATTATCGGTGCGACCGGCTGCGGCAAGACTTCGCTTGTCAATCTTATAAACCGCTTTTATGACGCGACCGAGGGCGAAGTGCTCGTTGACGGAGTGGATGTGAAAGCATACGATACCGCGGCGCTGCGCTCCAAGATCGCGGTAGTGCTTCAGAAAAGCGAACTGTTTTCGGGCACCGTCGCCGAAAACATCCGTTGGGGCAAGCCCGACGCGACCGACGATGAGGTAGTGCGCGCGGCAAAGATCGCACAGGCGGACGAATTTATACAAAAATTCAATGACGGGTATGATACGATGATAGCCGAAAAGGGCGCGTCCCTCTCGGGCGGACAAAAGCAGAGAATTGCGATCGCGCGCGCGGTCATCCGCGATCCGGAAATACTTATATTTGACGACAGCACTTCCGCGCTCGACCTCGCGACCGAGGCGAAGCTTCGCGCCGCGCTATCCGAAAATCTGCGCGGCACTACGGTCATCAATATCGCCCAACGCATAGCCGGTATCAAGGACAGCGACCGTATCGCCGTGATCTCGGACGGCACCGTCAGCGACTTTGCGCCGCATGATGAGCTGATGAAAACCTCCGAGACCTACCGCGAGATCTACAGATCACAGAATAAGCAGAACGACGGGGAGGTGAGCGCATGAACGGAAACAGAGAAAACGGAAGCCGTAACGGTGAAAAACCGATGGTAAGTATGCGCCCGGGTCACGGACCCGGCAGAGGCGGTCCGATGGGCGGCAGAGTCAACGGCGAAAAGCCTAAGGACGCAAAAAAGACCTTCGGAAAGCTCGTAGTTTATATAGGTAAAAGCAAGTTTATGGTGCTCGGACTGATCCTTATAGTGATAGTCTCGGCATTATTGAATCTGGCGGGTCCCTCGCTTCAGGCGGTCGCTATAGATACGCTCACGCTGGATCAGAACGCAGGAAAACTCGCGGTCGATCTCCCGACGCTCCTTAAGGTGCTTGCGCTTATGGGTTGCGTTTATCTCGTCAGTGCGGGAGCGACGGCGCTTCAGGGCATCTGCGCCGCAAAGCTTTCGCAGAAAACGGTGCATACCATGCGCGCAGATCTGTTTGCAAAGCTTGAATATTTGCCGATAAGATATATAGATACGCATAAGCACGGCGATATCATGAGCCGTATGACCAACGACGTCGAAAATATTTCAAACACGATCTCGCAGTCGCTTGCCTCGCTCTTTTCGAGCGTGATAACGCTGGTAGGAGCGCTTGTGCTTATGCTTTGCTACAGCTGGCAGCTCACCCTTGTGGCTATGGTATCCATTCCGCTGACGATCCTTTCGTCGAACCTGCTTGTAAAGCATATGAGAAAATACTTTTCCGAGCAGTCACGCCGGCTCGGCGCGCTGAACGGCCATATCGAGGAAATGGTCACCGGCTATAAAACGGTCATGGCTTACGGTAAGGAGGGCGAAGCGATCGAGCGTTTTGAGGATATGTCGGGAAGCTACAGGCGCGTTTCGATACTCGCAAGTATCTGGGGCTCTGTCATGGGTCCGATCATGAACCTGATCGGCAACTTTTCATATCTCCTGCTGGTTGCGGTCGGCGGTTATATGATCGCTTCGGGCGCGGCAGTCTACGGAAGCCTTTTGACGATCGGCGCGCTTCAGGCGGTGCTCGGCTATTCAAAGCAGTTCACGCGCCCGATAAACGAGATAGCAAATCAGTATTCGTCGATAATGAGCGCGATGGCAGGCGCGGAGCGCGTCTTTGAGATCCTTGACGGCGAGCCGGAGATCGATAACGGCAAAAATCCGCTCAGAGTCGAGGATGTGATAGGCAGGCTTTCGTTTGAGAATATCGACTTTTCATATATCCCGGGCGAACCGGTGCTCAGAAATTTCGAGCTTGAGGTCGAAAAAGGACAGAAGATAGCGATAGTCGGCGCGACCGGAAGCGGTAAGACCACTATAGTCAATCTGCTGACCCGCTTCTATGAGCTTGACGGCGGTAAGATCCTGCTTGACGGCATAAATATCACCGATATCCCGAAACAGACGCTGCGGCGCACGATCGCGATAGTTTTGCAGGATACGGTGCTTTTCTCGGATACGATCGCCGCGAATATCAGATACGGAAAGCTTGACGCGACCGACGACGAGGTGCGCCGCGCGGCGGCGTTCTCGGGCGCGGACGTATTCATCGAGCGCCTGCCGGAGGGCTATAATACCGTGCTCGCCGAGTCGGGAAGCAATCTCAGCGCCGGACAGCGGCAGTTATTGTCGATCTCGCGCGCAGTGCTCGCCGATCCGAAGATACTTATACTTGACGAAGCGACTTCGAGCGTCGATACGCGTACCGAAATGCATATACAGTCGGCGATGGTCGAGCTTATGCGCGGCAGAACGAGCCTGATAATCGCACATCGGCTGTCCACGATACGCGACGCGGATAAGATCATCGTGATCGATGGCAAAAAGGTCGCCGAAGAGGGTAAGCACGAGGAGCTGCTTGAAAAGCGCGGCGCGTATTGGAAGCTCTATCAAAGTCAGTTCGCGGGTATCGAGACCTGAGGCGAATTTTTACTTGACAAACCGCTCTGTATGTGGTAAAATCAATACGCTCGGGCTTTGCCCGTCGGAAATCAATGATTTGTGGCTTGAGTATGGCGCGGCAAAACGCGTGTTCGCACCGCTTTGCCGTTCTGACTCAGGCTTTACGGCGACGTACAACAGCGCATTACGTGCAAAATGCCCGTAATGCGCGCGGCGCCGCTTATGTGCGCCCGTGGCGGAATTGGCAGACGCGCCGGACTTAGGATCCGGTGTCTTACGACGTGGGAGTTCAAGTCTCTTCGGGCGCACCAGAATGTATATTGTATGACCGGATTTCGGCAGAGATATTTTTCTCTGCCGATTTTGCGCTGCCCGCCCGTGCGCTGACACGGTCAGACCGTGTCGTAAGGCGGAGCTTCACGGAGGCGGCAGACGTGAAAGTTTAGTCTCCGCTAAGTGAGGATCCGGGTTTCGCGTATATTTTTTGAACCGCCGACGGCGGCATGGAAATTTATATGATACACCCGCTTGAACACGACAGAGCAGTCGGCGTCATCTCCGCCTGCCTGTGTATGATCTTGTTGTATTTTGCGGGCGCAACGCCCGTCGGATTTGTCTGCGCATACCTTTTCCCCTGCCTTTTGGCTTGCAAAACCTGCAAGGGCGTAAGGCGGCGGCTCAGACCGCCGGGCGTGCGGAGCTTTGCTTTCGGCTTCTCGCTCGTGCTGACCTTGCTTTTTCTGACGGCGTTCGTCGTCGGGCTTTTCCCGTTTGCCGACGAGTCGGAAAAGGGAAGGATCAGCCTTGTCGGAGTCCTGCTTGCTCCGCTTTTTGAGGAGCTTTTGTGGCGGGGCGTGCTAGCAGACCTGCTTGAGCCGCTCGGAGTCCTGCGCTTTTCGGTAATATCGTCGGTTTGCTTTGCGCTGTTACATTCTTCGCCCGGTCAGATCTGCTATGCCTTTGTCGCCGGCATGATCTTCAGCCTTGCGCTTGAGTTTACCGACTCACTGCTCCCGTCCATGGCGGCGCACCTTGCTAACAATCTGCTCGCCGCCTTATCGGCAGCCGCCTCCGCGCGCGTTTATTTTGCTGTATTTTTCATTTCGGCGGCGTTTGCTTTGCTTGTCCTTTTGTACTTCGCGCTTTTCGACCGCAAAACGGTAAAAACGCTTGCCGCGGGCTTTGGAGCAAAGCATATGTTCGCCGCGGGACTTGATCCCGCCGTCTGCCTGCTGTTCGCGGCGCTTATATGTGCAGCAATACTGCCGCGGCTCGGACTGTGACGCGGTATTTCAGATAAATTTTTGAGTCGCTTTTGCCGACACGAGGTCTTTGTATGAACCGTGATGAAAAATTCATGAAGCGTGCGCTTGAGCTGGCGTGCGAAGCGGGAGCGCGCGGGGAAGTGCCGGTCGGTGCGGTCATAACGCGCGACGGCAAAATAATCGCCGAGGGCAAAAATTCCAGAGAGGGCGCGAAAAATGCACTTTGCCACGCAGAGCTTATCGCGATCGACGCCGCTTGCAGAGCGCTCGGCGGCTGGCGGCTTACCGACTGCGAGCTGTACGTGACCCTTGAGCCTTGTCCGATGTGCGCCGGTGCGGTCGTGAATTCGCGTATCAAACGCGTGATCTGCGGCGCCCGCGACCCGAAAGCCGGAGCTTTCGGAAGTCTCATTAACCTCAATGCCTATCCGCTTAATCATAAACCGGAGCTGTCGGAGTGCGATCTCGGCGGCAGCTGCGGAGAGGTGCTTGTCGAATTTTTTAAAGCGAAAAGATGAGCGAAAAGTCCGGATTTTGTGCGGGATTTTACATGGACAAAACGGCGTTTTGTTTAAAACGCCGATTTTTCATATCAAATTTTGGAAGAAATAATAATTGATTTGCCGCCTGCCATAGTGTATAATTTTTATGTGATCATGCGTCGGTGAAGATCGGCGGATCACAATTTTTGCTGAAATTTCAAAGCGAAAGGAAAATTCAATGAAGAAATTACTTGCACTTGTGCTTACGCTTCTCATGCTAGTCCAAGCGATCCCCGCGGTCTCGGCGGCTGACAGCGACAAGTCAGTCTACAAGGAAGCAGAGCTTTCACTGATCGACGAGTGTATTCAAAAAGCCTTTGAACGTAAGGCGGAGATACTCGCAAGCGAAACCGATATCACATACAGCGGCACCGCCTATTACGTTTCCTCATCGGGAAGCGACAAAAACGACGGTCTGACCCCCGAAACGGCTTGGAAAACGATCGAAAGGATCAATTCCGCGTCGCTTAAGAGCGGCGACGCCGTGCTTTTCAAGCGCGGTGAGAAGTTCCGCACCACGGTCCCGCTCAGGACCGCCGAAGGCGTGACCTATTCGACCTACGGCAGCGGAAGCAAGCCCGTGATCGTCGGCTCGGTAGACGCGTCCTACAAGAGCGATTGGAAAGAGACCGAATATGAGAACGTGTACGAATATAAGGATAAGCTTGACGGCAAGACGCGCGACGTCGGCGTTATCGTGTTCGATTACGGCAAGGCGTGGGGCATCAAGCTCAACAATTCGGTCAGCGTCGGCGTGGTCTCAAACGGACTTGAGACCTATGACGTCGGAATTGCAAGAGTGATAAATGCCGGCGATCTCAAGCATGACCTTGAGTTCTGGCACGATTGGAATACCGGCAGTATCTTCCTGTACAGCCGCGACGGAAATCCCGCCGAGCGCTTTGCCTCTGTCGAGCTGGTCGACTACGGTCACGGTATCACCGGCAAGGCGAACAACGTCACGATCGATAACCTTGCTTTCTTCGGGATCGGTTCGCACGCGATCGGTTACAGCGGTCTCGGCGACAATACCCCGAAGAATCTCACCGTTCAGAACTGCGCCTTTTCGTTCATCGGAGGCTCGGTTCAGACCATGGCGGCTTCGGGTCCCATCCGTTTCGGCAACGCAGTCGAGATCTTCGGTGCGTGCGACGGCTTCAGGATCATCAATTGCTACGCCGATAACCTTTACGACTGCTGTTGGACGATCCAATATCAAGGCTCGGGCGACGGAAACGAAGTCTGGTTCAAGGATGTTGAGTTTGCAAACAACGTGGCAATGTATTCAAATACCGGAAACGAGATCTGGCTTT
>DHJP01000173.1:584-4484 GCA_002404395.1 Clostridiales bacterium UBA4717 | reverse complement strand
GTCGTTTATGATCGCGGTGGTAGAGCCGCCGCCGTCGAGATTCATGGCATAGACGCAGCCGAAAGAGAGCAGGGTCTCGGCAAGGCTCACCATTCGCATACCGTAGGACTCGGACTGTCTGCCGTCGACCGCGAAAGCGATCACCGTGCCGTCAGCGCGCACACCGAGCGCGGTGCGCGGATTTGCAGTTTTTTCGTGCGCTTCGTCAAAACATTCTTTTATTATCTTGCCGTCGCGGATAAAGACGTCGCTGCCGCCGATGACCGTTTCGGCAGCTTCCCAGCCCTCAGCCGAGCGCGCTTCGATCGAGATACGGTCGCCGACGCTTACGTTTTGGTAGCTTGAATAATAAGCGCTCGTTTCGTTTATCGAGATCACAAGCTCGCCCTTGCCGATCGGCGTGTCGGTCGCGTGCCTGTGTACCGCGCTGACACTGCCCTCAAGGGTCGTGCCGAGCTTGAGATAAGCTTCGGGGTCGTCGGGAGTTATGACGATCTCAAGCGACGGAGAGCTTGAGCGTGTGGAGGCGGCAAAATTATCGTCGAGCATATAGCCGCCCCAGATCGTCGGATATTTGTTGAAATAGGAGATCGGCAGTTCCTCGGTCACTGTTTCGGTATCCGCGTCCGTATCGTTCGCTGTATCGGTATCGTCCGCGTCGTCCGCCGGTGCGGTACCGTCCTGAGCTTCGCCTTCAGGGTCGGCGGGATCGGGCGTGTCCGATGTTTCCGCAGTCTCTGCAGTCTCTGTAGTTTCTGTAGTCTCTGTGGTTTCCGTGGTCTCCGTGGTTTCCGTGGTCTCCGTGGTCTCCGCAGTTCCCGCGTCCTCTTTGTCCGCGCTTTCGGCGGTCGGGGTGCTTTCAGACCCGCTTTCGCCGTCGGTTCTGCCGTCGTCGGGGAGCTCAGGTTCGCTTGCCGGCGTGTATGTATGCAGGATACGGAAATAGATCCCGGGTGAGCCGAAGAGCGTTTTGCCGTCGGCGGTGAAGCCGACCGCTCCGTTTTTATCGTCGTTTGAGATCAGTCTGCCGTCTTTGACCGCCGCGCCCATCGGCACTCCGGTCTGGAAGCTGAAGAAATCGCCGTTCACTCCGCCGAGCACCGTTCGGTTCGAGCCTGCGGCTTCGTCGGCGGCAAGCGTGCTGAGCTTCTTGGTGCCGACGACGGTATCGCCGAAAGCCAGCGTCGGCAGGCATCCCGAGTTCGGCGTGTATTCAAAGACATACGCGCGCTCGTTGAGCGAATCGGTGATGCCGCGGTACTCGGAATAGATAAGTCCGCCGTTTAACCGGCGGCTCCCGACGTAGTACACGTCGCCGAGCACTCCGCGGTAGAGCGCGCTCGTCGGGAACGCGCCCGCTAATATAATAAACGCCGACACCGCGGCGCAGATCCTTTTGGTAAACCTTTTCATATGTACGACCGATCCTTTCCAAACAGCGTGCCAAAAGCGAAAAAGCGCTCCGCACTCGGCAATACCTTTAATTTTACAATGCAATTGTGTCGAAATTGTGTAAAACGGCGCAGGAAATATTAACCTTTAAAAAGCAAAAACGGAAGGAACTCGTCCTTCCGTCATAAAACGCTTACGCTTCTTTCTTGATAACTTCCTCGCCCTTGTAGAATCCGCAAGCCTTGCAGACTCTGTGAGCAAGATTGTATTCGCCGCACTTCGGGCATTTTGTCATGCCGGGAATCGGCAGCTTCCAGACGTTGGAACGTCTTTTATCGCGTCTTGCCTTAGATACTTTTTTCTTCGGTACTGCCATTTAGAGACACCTCCCTTACCGTATTACACATACCGCAAGCTATTATACTACGAAATTTCCTTTTTTGCAATAGTTTTTGCAAATTTTTTTACTTTTTTTGCAAATCCTTGTTTCAGCCGTCGTTTTTATCATTTTCAAAGAACTTCAAAAGGGGAGCGAGACGGGGGTCGATCTCTTTTTTCTGACAGCCGCAGCTTTCAAAATTGAGGTTTGCTCCGCATTTCGGGCAAAGCCCCCTGCAGTCCTCGCGGCAGAGCTGACGGGTGGGGAAGTTTAATATTACTTCCTCAAGCAGGGCTTCGTCAACGTCGAGCATACCGTCTTTCAGCTCAAGGTAGTCGTCGCTCGTGCGGTCCTGAAGCTCGCCCTCGCGGCAGACCGTCTTTTCAAAATCTACGGCGAGCGTGCAGGAAACAGGCTCCAGACAGCGCGCGCACCGCGTGCCGTAATCGAGCGTGCAGGCAAGCTTCAGGCACATATAGCCTGCGTTGTCGGTGAGCCTGCCGTCTACGCGCACGTCTCCCGAATAGGTCACGTCGTCAAATTCGGGCAGCTCGCTCTGAGGCAGGGTGTAGGATATCGGTATCGACGATACCTCGCCTGCGAGGATACTTCTTACATCAATCTTCATATTATCTCCATGGCGCGCGGCGCGGCTCAAGATCAAAGTGCAAAATCAATACTTACTTATTATATCCGAAATCCGCGTCGGTGTCAAGTCCGAAAAAGCGGTGAAGCGCTTGAAATCCTTGCCGCGGTGTGGTATAATTTTCTCAAAAAGCAAGAACACGTATCTGCGCGGGGGACATTATGGAAAATAAATATTTTGAATTACTCAAAAGCTGGTGCGACCGGCTTATATCGCTTCAGCTGAAGGATAACGGCGAGGCGTACTTCAAAGGCGGGATCCTTTGCCCGTCCTGCGCGCATATTCACGGCAGAATAGGCGACGCAGTATATCCTTTTACCTTTATGTACGACAAAACGCGCGACCCGAAATATCTTGAGGCGGCGAAGCTCGTGATGCGTTGGACCCGGTGCAACACGCTTGTCGGGCACGGCAGATATCTTAACGACAGACTTAACCCATGGAGCTGTACGACGGTGTTTTTTGCGTCGGCGCTCGCCAAAACGCTCATATATCACGGCGACTGTCTCGAAAGAGAGCTGTATGACGAGTGGTTTGCCGAATTTCTGAGCATGGCAGCCTACTGCGGCAAGCGGCTTGAGGATCCGTACAACAATATCAACTACACGGCGGCGTATTGCGCGATGAACGCGCTGGCATACAAGCTGACGGGCGAGCGGAAATACAAGGACAAGGCGTATGAGAAAGCCGCGCATGTAAAAGCGCAGTTTGATTCTGAGCTGCTGCTGACCGGAGAGGGCGGAGTCGGAAAAGTCACCGCCAAGGGCTGCGGATACATAGACCTCGGATACAATGTCGAAGAATCACTGCCGTCGCTTGCCGAGTTTGCGCACTGTTTCAATGACGAAGCTTACCTTAAGCTTGCGGTCGACGCATACAAGGCGCACATAAACTTTATGCTGCCGGACGGCGCGTGGGATAACAGCTGGGGCACGCGCGCGAACAAGTGGAGCTATTGGGGCAGCCGCACCTCCGACGGCGCGCAGTCGGGACTTTGTCTGCTCGCAAAATACGACGAGGTGCTTGCCGAGGCGGCGGAGCGCAATTTTGAGCTTTACCGCGCCTGCACGAAGGACGGGCTGCTCTACGGCGGCAGAATGTATACAGAATACGGCGAGCCGCCCTGCGCACATCACACTTTCTGCCACGCGAAGGCGCTGTGCGATCTGTTGAACAGCGGCTTTAAGTATGAAGCGCGCGTAAAGCTGCCCTGCGAATCGGCGCGCGGGGTCAGCCGCTTCAACAACGGTCATGTGCTGATCATCAACAAGGGCGGGTGGAGGCTCACCGCGACCGACTGCGACGCCGTAAAATACCGCGGAGCCGCCGTGTCGGGCGGCGCGCTGTCGCTTGTATGGCATGACGCGCTCGGCGTAGTGTTCGGCTCGTCCGCGTCGCAGTATGAGCGCGTCGAGCCGATGAATATGCAGCTTTCGCAAAACGATCCGGATATGCCGAGCTGCACGCTCAGGATCGCGAACGG
>DHJP01000173.1:0-527 GCA_002404395.1 Clostridiales bacterium UBA4717 | reverse complement strand
CAGAGCACGAACGACCTTGAAGCCGAAATGACGTTTGAGGAGGACTCGGAGAAGATCAGCGTCCGTGCCTGCGGAAAGCTCAGAAACATCGACTTTGCGGGCAGTGAGCCGTACTCCCTTGAGTATGATATATTCGACGACAGGCTCTGCATAACGGCGTCGGCGGACGGCGGGGCTGAGCTGCTGCTGCCGGTCGTGTGCGGACCAGACGAGCACTTTACGCTTGAGTCCGAACGCTGCTTGCTTGAGCGCGGTTCCGGCGCGATCGAGATCCGCTCGGACAGCGCGCTTTATGTCCGCACCATTGGTGCCGCCAACGGTGCCGCAGAGGGCTGCGCGCGCAACTTCAGCGTGATCGGCGGCTTCGGAACGCTTCCGCTGTGCGCGCGTCTTACGGACGGTGAAAGCGTACATATCGAGATCCGGATAAAAGCCGAGTGAGCCGCTTGTTTATTCGGCCGAGCCTTGCAAAGTCTGTGTCCTGACCGTAACCGTGACCGTTATTACGGCGGCACAGGTGCGGACAG
>DHJP01000100.1:9607-9895 GCA_002404395.1 Clostridiales bacterium UBA4717 | reverse complement strand
AAGCCGATCACCGATATCAAGCTTTCCTTTGCGGAAAAGGAGCTTATCAAGGTGGCATTAAAGAAGATCCGCGGCACCGATATTGAACTGTTGCTCAAGGAAAGCGGGCTTATTGAAGAATAAGCGTTTAAGTTATCAAGGCGTATCTCTGCCGCGCTGTTTCAAGCGTCGTAAAGCTTTCGGAGTTTAAAACAATATAACGGCAGTGAAAATCAAAAAAGAGGGTGTTGAAAAACTCATCCTGAGTTTTTTAACACCCTCTCGGCATTTGGTCACAAAAAACAAAGC
>DHJP01000100.1:8355-9548 GCA_002404395.1 Clostridiales bacterium UBA4717 | reverse complement strand
GCGTGTCGGGATCCCGACACGCAGTTTTCTTTGCTGTGTTGTTACTTGATATTATGTCTGCACTTAATCGAGCGGCAGGGTCTCGTAGCCTCTCCAACCGGCGAAGTGGCGTGCGATGATCGCAAGGTCGGAGAAGGTTATATGTCCGTCGCCGTTGACGTCGGAAGCTTCATAGTTTATGAGCATATTGAAGTTGCCAATATTTGCAAGCGCTCTTGCAAGCACGAGCGTATCCGCGGTGTCGAACGAGCCGTCTGCGTTGGCGTCGCCGACCTGAACGGTCGTTTCGGGCTCTTCGGTATATCCGCGCTCGGCGTCGGCAACAGTCTTGTAGAACTCGATCGATTCAATATCAATATAATCGCCCTGAGTTATGCTCTGATTGTTCGGGTAGAAGGGTTTGAGTCTGAGAGTGAAGAAGGGTGCGGAGTCGTCAATGTTCGCATAGCTGTACGAGATACCGTCTCCGCCGCAGGCAACGCTTGACAGGTCGATTATGGTTGAAGCGGGAGCATTGTCTTTTTGATAAGTGTACTTCGAATTGACCCAAAGTCTCATTTTCTGACCCGAATAATTCGTAATGAAGTTTACGTCAAAAGCGGCGCTTCCGCGGCTGACGTTCGCGCGGTAGTTGAGCTTCATTACCGGATATTCCTTGAGTTTGAAGACACCGTTTATGTCAAATTCGACCTGAGTGTTGTCGTTGCTTGTGCCGTTTGAACCGGCTGATATGCGCAGATAGGTCTTGCCGTTCTCTTCGTCTTCGATGAGTCCGTCTGATCTCAGCGGGGAAGAGGGGGTAGTCACTGTGCTGAGCTTAGCGGCATCATAGCGGTATACGCCCTTGAACTCGCCCTTGAACGAGACCGGATCGCTTTGCCTGAGCGCGTTTATTATGCGCTCTCCGATAAGTGCGGCGCCCTTTTCGGTCAGGTTTGAGCCTGAGTCGATAAGCTGCGGCTTTGCGTCTCCGGCGTTGCCGTTTTTGTCATAAAGGTAGATCCCCGCATTCGTATCATTGTACAGATCGAGCGTCACTATTCCGTATTTGTTGCAGAGCGCGAGGGCGGCGTCAACATATTCCGAGGGGGTCTCGCCGATGCCGTTTTCGGTCTCGGGTATACGATACGGAGTTATAAATGAGATGAATGAGTAAGCGTTTGATTCGAGCAGTTTTTCAAACAGCTTTTCAA
>DHJP01000100.1:0-8308 GCA_002404395.1 Clostridiales bacterium UBA4717 | reverse complement strand
CAAGCTCGCCCGCATAGGCGGCGACTCCGGTATTGTTTGCATAGTCGCCGTATCCGCCCGCAAGCAGAATCATTCCTTTGGTTGCGGCGCCGTTTTCTATCGCCGCGAGCATATCCGAAGCGGTCATGTCAGCCGAGGCGGAGGTGCTTACCGAGAGCATCAGCTCGTCGGTGAGCGCTGAGATCACACTGCTGCCGGCAACACGGTGCGAGTCGCCGATGATATCGACATTGGTAAATGCCGCCGATGCTTCGCCGAGCGCGTCAGTTGACCAAAGCTCAAGGTTCATCGGGTCGTTCTTGACGATCACCTTTATTATTGTGCTTACGCCGGTGTCGGTCGAGCGTACTGTGACGTATGACACGCCCGGATGCTTTGCTACAAGCTCGCCGTCGGTCACGATCACCGAGAAGTCGTTTGACGATTCGATCACCGTGGCGGTGTTTGAGGCGTTCGCGGGGGTGAAGGTAAGCTCGGGTGTGATGCGCTCACCGGAAGTCATGGTTATTTCGCTCGGTGCGTCGATCGCTTCTACCGGGACTTCGGATACTCCGAATACCTCGTACGGATCGTCGCCGATATTGAATGTGCCGGGAGCGGCGTAATAGAAGTCCGAACCCTTTTCGGTGCCGAGCGAGGTGATACGGCGCAGAGTGCTGCGGTCGTATTCGAGCGGCGCCGCCATTGAGCCGTTTTCGGTATCGTAAGGCGCGTAGGTGAAATACTTGCCTTCCTCCATGATATATACGTTGTGGTTGAAGTTATATCTGGTCGAGCCGATCTCGCTTGCAAGCAGGCCGTAGCGGTATGCAAGCACGTTGACATTGTTTTCGGCGGAGCAGTTAGTGAATACGGTCGATCTGATACCCGTGCCGCCGTAGAAGAAGTTGCCGTCTTTGTTTGAACGCTGATGGCTCCAGCCGTAGCCGCCGAACAGCGTGTAGTTGTCGTGCAGGTACATATTTTCGGTGGTGCCGCCCGACTGCCATACTTCAAGTCCGGAGTTGCTGTATTCGGCGACGTTGTCGTACATGAACACGCCGTCAAATACTACCGCTTCCTGATTCTGTACCGTCCAACAGCAGTCATACACCTGCGAAGCGTAGCAGTTTCTGATAGTGAAGTTTTTCGCACCGCCGTAAGCTTCGATCGCATTTCCGAATCGGGTCGGTACGGTCGCTCCCTCGGAGAACTGAAGCGTTTGGATAGAGCCGCCGATCCATTCGAGGCGGCAGTTCTGCGCCGTGAAGTTTTCCATAGTTCCGCCGCCCATTCCGTGGCTTCCGCAGCCGGTCACGAGCAGGTTGTCGAGCGTTACCTGACCGCCGCCGGTCGCGATGGCATTGCCCTTGTCGCCGAGCTCTACCGAGTCGAACACTTCGCCGGGATTTCCGTCCTCGCAGTAGAGATAAAGCTCGCCGGTATCGTAGTCATGGTAAAATTCAAGATCGTTGCAGAGTCCGTTTCCGTCAAAGTCTCCGCTTTCGGTTTCGATCGCCGCGGAATATGAATCGATGTAGGTGCGTCCGTTGAACACGTTTTCGTTGTTAAGGCGCATATTGTTATTGTTGAGCTTAATGACCTTTATGCCCCAGATCGAGCCGCCGTTGATACGTATGTGTCCGACGTCGGTGTTTGCACCTTTGCCGAGGTTCTGCTTGAAGTGCCAGACGTTTTCCCATTCGGTGGCTTCCCACTTATCGGCACCCTTGCCGTCGATCGCGGCGGTAAGGATCGGCTTGTCGCCCATTCCGTAAGCGGTGTAGGTGCAGCCGTTTTTGGTGGTTATCGAGCCGGTAAAGCGGAAAGTATCGCCGCGGCGGAAGAACACGGTCGTTCCCGACGCGATCGAGGTATTTTGAAGCTTGCTTACCGTTTTCCATGCGGTATCGGGAGTTTTTCCGTCGTTTGAGTCGTCGCCGTCAGCCGAAATGAATCGCATTTGGGAGGGGACGTTCGCGGGATCGAGCAGATCCGCGTCATACACGATGAGCGATTCGGTCATGTTTGCGCCGTTGTCCTTGAACTCAAACTTTTTCGCTTCGGCGACCGTTTTGAAGAAGGCGATATATTCAATATCGAAATACGAGCCTTCGGACGCCGAAGCGCTCCAGGGAGCAAGCGAGAAAGAAGAACCGCCCTCAAAATCCGGAATATCCGAAAGATCCATTATATCGGTCTTTTTGATCCCGTTTGTGTCAAATAGCGCGTCGGTGCCGTTTGATCTGTACGAAAGCTTCATTATCGGATAGTTTGCGAAGTCCATATCCGATTCAATGAATATGATCTCATGCTCACCGGTCGGGACGAGTCTCACGTATTTTCCGGTCGTATCTTCGATCGTCGAATACGTGAAGTGATCCGAGGTGAGGTGACGCATATAGGGGAAGGAGTTGTTGGTGTGGATTATTTCGTTCTTGCGTACGTCGGCGTCCTTGATGTAGCCGAGTATCACGCTGTTGTCGGCAAAATTATATTCAAAATCGGAGCTGTCGCTGCCGTAGGCATACGGATATGCGCTGTCGCCGGGATAATCAAACGCTTCGGCTTCCGCCGCAGTCTCAAAGAAGGCGACATACACAATATCGTAATAGCTTTCTTCGGTGATGGTTTTGGTCTGGGAACCCCACGGCTTGAGCCTGAGGTTGATGTTCATGCTGCCGTCGGGAGCGGTATAATCGCCGCCGCGTGCGTTGATATCGTTGACGTTGAGTATTATGGTATGGAACTCGCCGTCGGTGATCTGCGACGGATGTCTTGCCACCCAATTCTCGCCGTTTTCGCTGGTGAGAGATACATTCAACTCATTTGTGGGAGAGTTGGTGCGATACATAAGCTTGACGTACGGGCGCTCGGTAAGCGAAAACTCGGTATGAGTAAACGACAATACGAGCTGGTTATTATTGTAAGTGCCGGGATATGCCAGATAGCGGATAAAGGATTCGTTCGTGCTCTGACGGCTGAGCTTTACCTGAGAGACGGTGTTCGAGCTGTCAACTCCGTGATAGAGTGCGGCGGGCGTGAGCACATTGTATGAATACTTGTCGTTGTAATTCGACATATATTCAAATGCTTCGGCTTCGGCTTGATCTTCAAAGAAGCCGATGTACTTTATTTCAAAATACGAATCGTTTTCGAGCGTGAATTTGCCTGCGCCGAACGGCTTGAGTCTGAGTGTGACGTTGCGCGCGCCGGCGTCCGGGAACTGCGCCGATTTGTTTGAATTGATATCATTATAGTCAAAAATGAACTCGTGCCACTCGCCGTCTCCGGTGATCGCGGGATGGTCTGCGGGCCAATTTTCGCCGCCGGGGCAGGATATGGTGAGGTCGCATATGTCAGAGGGTGAATCCGTGCGATAGCAGACCTTGATTATCGGACGGTCGCTGAGCGCGAATTCGGTCGGTTTCATGGCAAAGATAACATTGTTGTTGTAACTGCCCGCAGGAGTCGTAAGTCTTACAATACGCTTGGTGCTGACCGTCGGTTCGATCGTTATGTTCGAGGTCGAGACGGTAAAGCCCTTGGTCGCGACCGACGAATAAATGTAATTATATTCGTCATACGTGAGCGCCGAGACGCCGGGCATCAGCATGGTCACAAGCATAAGCGCTGCGAGCAATGCCGCAATGAGTTTTCTTGATAACATACTTTTTCCTCCATTAAATATGCATTTTATCAATACTATACCATATTCTAACATTTAACGAAAAAAAAATCAATTGACAAATATTCTATATTATAATGACCATTTATAGTCGATGTGCACAAAAGAACGGCGCAAAAAACTCATTTTGAGTTCTTTTGCGCCGTTCTTTGACATCGGTCCATTCAACAGCCGGATCCTGACGGTCCGGCAGGTTTAAGAATCCCCGTCAAGCGTATATTTATAAAAGCGGTTTTTGCCGAGCGCGCCGGTGAGCCTCATCAGCGTGAGCGTCGGCTCGTCGAATTTGTATTCGCGCATATTGCCGCCGGCGTCTGCAGGGTCGGTCCCGAGCAGTCCGAACAGTCCGCTGTTCACGAGGATCATATTATTTTCCCAAATGAAACCCTTGCCGTGAGCGGTGCTTGTCGGCACGGCTTTCATTATGTATTTGCGCGCTCTCCACATTTTGTTGTTTCTGATATAGCAGTTCGTCATTACGGCATTTGTCTTGCCGGCGCCGTAAAACATATTGTTGTCGGTCTTTGAATGCATATATCCGCCGAAGCCGTAGCCCGAATCGCGGCACAGATTGTATTCGTACACGACATTGTTCATGTACTTGAAGCTGTTCTCGTCAGGCTCGCTGCCTACGGTCAGCCAGGCTTCAAGCGGACTGTTGCAGCGCTCAACCGCGTTGTTTGTGAAAAACGCGTTCAATTCAAGCATTTTTGAGCCGGCAGCCAGAGTCCCCTGCTCTTGGACGGTGAGCCCGCAGTCAAAGCATTCGTAGACATAATTGTTGTAAACGCTGAACCGGTCGCAGCCGCCGTAGATCTCTATCCCGTTTCCGAATCTTCCGGTAGCGGAATTTTTATAATTCTGTATCGCGCCGCCGATCCAGCCTATTTCGCAGTTCCTTACCGTCAGGTTGCTGACGGTGCCGCTTCCGATGCCGTGCGAAGCACCGTATTTCAGGCAGAGGTTGTCGATCGTGCAGTCTGACGCGCCTCTTACTATGTTTCCTTTGACCGACAGCTCGACCGATTCAAAGCGCGCGCCGGGATTTCCCTTGTCGCTGTATATGTACAGATCTCCGCTTTCGGGCTCAAGGTAATATTCAAGATCGTGCTCAAGGTCGGCGGCGCCCGAAAAGGCTTTTACCGGACGGTACCACTTTTCAAGCCCGTTTGAGACCAAAGAGTCGTGCCCTATCTTAAGCAGGTTGCCGTTATCTCCGTCGAGTATGCGACAGCCGTAGGCTTCGCCGTCGTTGAAGATGATCGCGCCGACGTCTGCGCTGTTTATGTCAAACGTGCACGCGTTGTAGAGCCAGAGGTTTGTTCCGACTTCGGTAAAGGCTTCGGAATCGGCGGCATCGACCGAGCCGTAAAGCTTCGGTTTTGCGCCCGAGCCGTATGCCGAATAGGTGACGCCGGCAACGCAGGTCAGCCGCTCGCGCCAGAGACCGCCGCGCTCAAAGAGCACCACGTCTCCGCTTTTTAATTTCTTGGAGGTGAGATTTTTAAAGGTTCTGAACGCCGAACTCGGAGAAAGTCCGTCATTTTGGTCGTTTCCGTTGTTTGAGACATAGTACACGTTATTTGCCCCGCTTGCTTTCCGCCATTCGCTGTCTGAAGCGATGATCGTGTTTTTGAGTGCTTCAAACTCCGAGTCAAGCGTTGAGACGAGCGCATCGTCCGCAACTTTGAAATACAGGCTTTCGTAACCGTCCCAAGCGGCAAGCTTGCGCGCGAGCAGGGTCAGGTCAGACGCGGTTATCCTGCCGTCGCAGTCGATGTCCGCACTTGATTCGTCTGCTTGTTCATAACCTGAGACGCCCGCAAGGTGTCGCGCGAGGTAAAGCACATCAAGGGTGTCTGCATTTCCGTCGGAATTGACGTCGCCGAGGATCTCAAAGGAGGCGGCGGGCAGTGTGTATGCTTCGGCGGCTTCGACGGTCGGGAAAAACATCATGTATTCTATTCCGAAGTATTCGCCTTTGCTCATGGCTTTGCGGTCAAAGGGTTTGAGCTTGAGATAACCGAATTTATCGTCAAGCGCATCCCAAAGGTTTTCATAGGCTTTGGGATCTTCAAGCGCGCCGGAGCCGCCGGTGTAATTGAGCTTTGACAGATCGACTGTAAGGGTATGCGGCTCTCCGTCCGCGATAAACTCCACGCGCGGACCGAACAGCCGCTCGCTCACGCCGTCTATATAGACGCCGACGTTGAAATCTATCATTGACGATGCGGAAATATCGCTCACGTATGAGAGTTTTACTATCGGATTTGATTTTATCGAAATGTCGCTTCCGCATTTTATTATGATCGAGGTGTTGTCGGTGGCAATGCCGCTTTCGGAGACGCGCGTTATATATGCAAAGCGGTCTGATCCGACAGGCGACAGACCCTCAAGCGCCAGCTTGCCTTCGGCGGAAATATTCAATGCGTTTGTCCGACGGTCGTTTTGCGTCGTGTAGTTATCCGCCGCTTCTTCGGTCTTGAAAAACGCGATGTATTCGATCATGAAATAATCGGACTCTCCGCGCTCGGCGAGAGTATGCACGCCCCAAGGCATGAAGCGGAGGGCGGAGTATGTATCGTCTGCGGTAAAGTCGGAATATTTTCCGCCGTTTTCACCGTTTGAAATATATTTTGCCGAGAAGCAAAGCTCGGAGTATGCGCCCGAAAAATCGAGCGTCGGCTTGTGTCCCGACCAATAACGTTTGCCCGACACGCTTATATTTATGTCGGAGACCACCGAGTCGTTGTAAGCTTCGGTATACGCCTTGTAGCCTATTTTGAAGTAGGGGTACTCGGTCACCGGGAGTTTGTCGGGGATGGTGAGTTCGAGGTAGTATTCGTTCGCAGCGCTTCCGCTTGCGGTGTATTTCAGAAATATTCTGCCGTCGTTGTAAGCCAGCCCTTTTGAGACGACTCCCTTGCCGCCCGCGCCGTCCTTCAGCATATCCGAGGTGAAGATGAGCGTACTGCCTCCGTTTTCTTCGATCGCCGCGGAGCCGGCCGACGCGGCGTTTACCGCGGCATACGGAAACAGCAGGATTATTGCGAGCATTGAGGCCAAAATTTTTAACGCGGATCTTTTCATAATAATCCCCATGTCGGCGGAGCCGACTCAAAAAACAACGTGGATTTCCGATCGACAACGCCGATGAAAATTCGGACGTGAAACCCGAGACTTCATCCTGCAAAGGCCGCACTTTCGCGCCGACTCGAAAAATAAAAGCGAATTTTTAAGTCGGCTCTGCAAAATTTGAGCGTGAGATCAGATACTTTTCCCGCAGGCAAAGTGTTAAGCGGCGGTCGTATTTAATAAGTTAAGTTTAACACACCGGAGCTTTAATGTCAATATTCCGAAATTTAAGCGGATATGCAGAAATTACGTGAAAAAATGCGCCGTATTGCCCAAATCCTGTTGACACGGCGTCGGGCAGGTGATATAATCTTGGCGTGAACGATATTACAGCCGTCTGAGAGGAAAGATCAATGAAACTTGCCGCCGATATATTTACCGTTACGACCGATGAAAACGCAAGCTGCCGCTGCCTGCTCGCCGAAAAGCGCGAGTGCGGCGGTGTGAGCTTTTACCGCTTTGAGCTTTTTTGGGATCGCTCAAGAGTCAGGTCCGATTCCGAAGTCAGATTCGAGTGGTGTGTGCCGATGCTCGGCTTTATGTATATGTGGGCGCCGATGTTCAGAGAAAGGCGCTGCATACAGCCCGAGTGGGGCGGAGAGCGCATTTCGATGATCTCGTCGGGTGCGCCGCTTATTTCGGTATACGACGGAAATACGCGCAACAGGTACACTTGGGCGGTGGACGAATGTAAGAAGCTTTTAAGCTTCAAAAGCGGTGTGCTTGAAGAAACGGGCGAATTGAAAAGCGTTCTGCGCATGGGGCTTGAGCAGTTCACGGGCGAGAATCACACCGAGCTTACTTTCAGGATCGACTCGCGCGACATTTCGTTTTGCGACGCGGTAGGCGAGGTCGCGGCATGGTGGGAGGACTGCGGCATGAAGCCGGCGTATGTTCCGGACGCTGCCAAAGATCCCGCATACTCATTCTGGTATTCGTATCATCAGAACGTATATGAAAAAGAAGTCGAAGCCGAATGTGCGCGTGCCAAAAAACTCGGCTTTGACGTATGCATAGTGGATGACGGCTGGCAGACCGGCGACAACAACCGCGGATACGCATACTGCGGAGATTGGCGTCCGGCTCATGAAAAGATATCCGACATGGCGGCGCACGTGGAGCGCGTGCACAGGCTCGGAATGAAATATGTGCTTTGGTACAGCGTGGTCTTTGTCGGTAAATGCTCCGAACACTACGGGCATTTCAAGGATATGTTCCTTTATTATGACGAGGGCATGGGAGCCGGGGTGCTTGACCCGAGATATCCCGAGGTGCGCGAGTTCCTGATCGGCATATATCTGAAAGCGCTTGACGAGTGGAAGCTTGACGGCTTTAAGCTTGATTTTATTGATACCTGGTGCGGCAGTGCGCCGTATAAAACGGGCATGGACATAAAAGCCCTTTCCGATGCGGTCGATGTATTTATGACCGACGCGACAAACGCACTGCGTGAAAAAAAGCCCGATATCCTGCTTGAGTTCAGGCAGAACTATATCGGACCGAATA
>DHJP01000135.1:4557-21254 GCA_002404395.1 Clostridiales bacterium UBA4717 | reverse complement strand
AAACGGCGGGGACAAAACAAGCTATCTGCACTTTGAAGTTTCCGACGTACCGCAGATTCAAAATCTGATCGAAAATCTGATCTTTTCGGTGATCGAGTCGGAGCCGCCCGATTCGGGCATCATGGGTCTGACTATGGGACTATTGTTCCTTGAACTTTTAAGGCGTACCGAAAGGATCAAAAGCGTTGCTCCCACGGACGAGCTTATGATCGAAGTGCACAGATATATTGACGAGAATTACATAAACGGCAGTCTTGCTGAGCTTGCAAAGCGGCTGCATTATGATCCCTGTTGGCTCTCGCGCGAAATAAAAAAACGCACGGGCAAAAACTATACCGACATAGTTGCGGATAAGCGGCTTTCACGGGCGTGCTTTTTCTTGAAAAATACCGATATGAGCATAGTCGAGATATCCGAAACGGTAGGATACTGCAACGCGAGTTACTTCCATCGCATATTTAAGCAGAAGTACGGAGCGTCTCCTGCCTCTTACCGCAAATAAGTGCAGGAAAAACGTCAAAATTTGTACTTTGAAAACAAGCGGCGAAGTGATAACATTTATAATAAGAGGGCAAAAGCCCTGGACCGCCTCAGGCGGAACGGAGAATGAAAATGAATTATTATCTTGCAATTGACATAGGCGCGTCCTCGGGGCGCCACATACTCGGACACGTCGAAAACGGCAGAATGATCCTTGAGGAGATCTACCGCTTCGATAACTTACAGATACATAAAAACGGGCATGACTGTTGGGATATTGAGCATCTGTTTACAAACGTAAAAGCGGGGATCGCGAAATGCCGTGAACTCGGAAAGCTGCCGACGACTTTGGGAATTGATACATGGGGCGTTGATTACGTGCTTGTGGATAAAAGCGGCACTGCGATCTGCGACGCGGTGGCTTACCGCGACAAGCGCACGGTCGGTATGCGTGAAAAGCTTGAGGAAATAATTCCGTTTGAAACGCTTTACCGCAAGACCGGCATACAGTATCAGCCGTATAATACGATCTATCAGCTTTTTGCGCATAAGCTTGAGTCGCCCGAGGATTTCGAAAGGGCGGAGCGGTTTCTGATGATGCCGGAGTACCTGGGCTTTTTGCTCACCGGCGTTATGAAAAACGAATATACAAACGCTTCGACGACAGCGCTTTTGAGTGCGGAGCGTCACGTATGGGATGACGAGCTCATCGAAAAACTCGGTATACCGCGCCGCATATTCGGAGAGCCGATGCCGCCGATGACCACGCTCGGCAGTTTCAGACCCGAAGTGGCAGAGGAGCTTGGATTTGACTGCACGGTGATCTTACCGGCAACGCACGATACCGGTTCGGCATTTATGGCAGTGCCGGCAAGAGACAAGACTTCGGTGTATATTTCAAGCGGCACCTGGAGTCTGCTCGGTGTGGAAAATGATAAGCCGCTTACGGGCAGCAACAGTATGAAAGCCAATTTCTCAAATGAAGGCGGCTTCGGATATCGCTTCAGATACCTTAAAAATATTATGGGACTTTGGATGATACAGTCTATACGCCGTGAGCTTAATGGTCAGGCATATGTTCAGAATAAGCAAAGAGCCGACGCACACGCAGGCGAGCGCAAATGGTCGTATGCGGAGCTTGAAGCGGCGGCGCGCGAAAACTCGGATTTCGCGACGGTTATTGATATCGACCGCGAAAGCTTCCTTGCGCCCGACAGCATGATCGACGCGGTACGCGCCGAATGTGAACGTGTCGGCACCGAAGTCCCGACGGAAGTCGGCGAGCTTATGCAATGCGTATATAAGAGCCTTGCTGACAAGTATGCGCGCTCGGTCAAGGAGCTTGAAGCACTGACCGGAGTGAAGTACACCGGGATACATATAGTCGGCGGCGGCAGTAAGGACGGATACTTAAGCGAGCTTACCGCGGCGGCGACCGGACTTCCCGTTTATACCGGTCCTGCGGAGGGCACCGCGCTCGGCAACCTTATGGCGCAGTTTATAAAAGCCGGTGAATTTACCGATCTTGAAGAAGCAAGAAGCGCAATATATGATAGCTTTGAAATAACGGAGGTTAACACAAAGGCATGAATACATACGAATATGCAAAAGCAAAATACGCCGCGCTCGGCATTGATACCGATGCGGTGATCGATAAGCTCAAAACCGTGCCGATTTCGATTCATTGCTGGCAGGGCGATGATGTCGGCGGCTTTGACAGCAAGGAATCGCTGTCGGGCGGTATACAGACCACCGGCAACTATCCGGGAAAGGCTTCGACCCCCGAAGCGCTTATGGCGGATATCGACAAGGTAATAAGCCTTGTTCCCGGTAAAAAGAAGCTCAATCTTCATGCCTGCTATGCGATATTTGAAAACGGTGAGTTTGCCGACCGCGACAAGCTTGAGCCTCGGCATTATCAGAAATGGGTCGATTTTGCGCTTGAACGCGGCATGGGTATAGACTTCAATCCGACATTTTTCTCGCATCCGATGGTAAAGGATAATCTGACGCTCTCCTCACCCGATGAAAAAGTCAGAAAATTCTGGGTCGAACACGGCAGACGCTGCCTTGAAATTTCGGAGTACTTCGCCAAGGTCACGGGTCAGCCCTGCGTAATGAATATCTGGATCCCCGACGGATATAAGGATATACCGGCGGACAGACTTTCGCCGAGAAAGCGTTTTGCACAGTCGTTTGACGAAATTCTTTCGATCCCGTATGACAAGAGCCGGGTGTTTGTAACGCTTGAATCCAAGGTGTTCGGTATCGGCATGGAGTCATACACCGTAGGCTCTGCGGAGTTCTGCCTCAACTATGTAAATACGCGCAAGATCACACCGCTTATGGACAACGGTCATTATCATCCCACCGAAGTCGTTTCGGACAAGATCTCCGCAATGCTGCTGTTCAATGAAAAGCTGGCTTTGCATATTACGCGCGGCGTCAGATGGGACAGCGACCATGTAGTGCTGTTTGACGACGAGACCCGTGAGATCGCCAAGGAGATCGTGGCGGCAGACGCACTTGAGCGCGTATTCATAGCTACCGACTATTTTGACGCTTCGATAAACCGTATATCCGCGTGGGTCACGGGGCTTCGCAGTGTGGAAAAGGCGCTTTTGTTTGCGCTTCTGACTCCGCACAAAGAATTTGCAAAGCTTCAGCGCGACGGCAGACTTACCGAGCTTATGGTGCGTCAGGAGGATATGAAGACCATGCCTTTCGGTGAGGTCTGGGAAGAATATCTGCGCCGCGAAAATGTGGCTTCCGACAGCTTTGCGGCAATAGACGAATATGAAAAGAAAGTGTTGGTAAACAGAAAATGAAAAACATACTGACCGCTCCCTTTGTGGAGGAAATGAAAAAGACTACCGCCAATATGTACAGACTCGGTTGGGATGAGCGCAACGGCGGCAACATCAGCTATATGCTTGACAATTGTGAGGTTGCAGAGTATCTTGATCTTTCGTGCGTGCTTCGCACCATACCGCTCAATTTCGACGCTCCCGAGCTTATAGGCAAAATATTCATAGTGACCGGCACGGGCAAGTATTTCAAAAATGTCACAGACGACCCCGAAACCAATCTCGGGATCATCAGGATCGCAGAGGACGGAAAAACCGCCGAGCTTTTGTGGGGCTACCGCGACGGCGGAAAATTTACAAGCGAGCTTCCCGCGCATCTTATGAGCCATATTGCAAGACTTTCGGTAGATCCCGGCAACCGCATTGTCATGCACTGCCATCCGACAAACACGCTCGCGATGAACTTCGTGCATGAGCTTGACGAAAAGAAGTTTACTCACACACTGTGGGAAATGTGCACCGAGTGCATAGTGGTATTTCCCGACGGTATCGGCGTGCTTCCGTGGATGCTTTGCGGTACCAATTCGATCGGTGAAGCTACCGCCGCCAAGATGAAGGAGTTCAGGCTTGTCGTGTGGGGTATGCACGGAATTTACGGCTGCGGCAAGACCATGGATGAAGCTTTCGGACTCATTGAGACGGTTGAAAAGGCGGCGCAGATATATATGCTCACCGCGCATCTGCCGAGAGTGAATACGATAAAGGATTCCGAAATGGTCGAGCTTGCCGAGGCATTCGGCGTCAAATACCGCAAGGATTTTCTCAATCTTTAAGATTGCTTCCAAGCTGCGGTCATATTTCGGCACGACTTTTCGCGTTTTGCGCATTTCTCCGATAAAATATGTTTAAACCGCGTATTTTCATACATAATAAAACGCCGCGTTTTTATACGCGGCGTTTTTGCTTTAACTATTTACATTTTTACCTGAGTTTTAACCCATATTCGCCAAGTATTGTTTTCGCTTTCAAAATATCATCGTTGCTCGGCAATTTGCTCGGAAGAGTATTTTTTATATTGATCGATTCATATTTTGACGCGGCATAATTGTGATACGGTAGGATCCTGACGCCGGAGATATTGTTAAGCTTTGATAAAAAATCTCCTATTCTATAGAGTTCATTGTATCCGGGAACGAACGGGATCCGTATTTCGCTTTTTGCTCCGTGGTTATCCAAATATGCAAGATTATCGAGTATAATTATATTTGACCGACCGGTGCATTTGATGTGAGTTTCTTCATCTATTGCCTTTATGTCATACAGAAAAATATCAGTGTATGACATAATTCTCTCTATTGCATACAGTGGAACGAATCCACAGGTATCAACTGCGGTATTTATTCCGCTTTGTTTCATGACTTTTAAAATTTCACAGCAGGCTTCGCTTTGAAGCAGACATTCGCCGCCGGATAATGTAATTCCGCCGCCGCTTTCGTCATAGAACTTTTTATCTTTTAATAAAATTTCACATATTTTGTCGACAGACATTTCCTTGCCGCATATTTCGAGCGCATTTTCAGGGCAGAGTTCAACGCATTTTCCGCATATCGTACATTTCGTTCGGTCTATCTTATGTATGTTTTCCGAGAACTTATGACATTCACAAGCCCCGGCACATTTTTTGCATAAAACGCATTTGTGGCTGTAAAAAGCAAGCTGTCGTTCCGGCGAAATCGTTTCGGGATTGTGACACCACAGACATTTGAGCGGACATCCCTTAAAAAACACGGTCGTTCGTATTCCGTCGCCGTCATGCACGGCAAATCTTTTGATTTCGACTATATTTGCGTTCATAGCGTTACTTCCTCACTTTATATTTTCCGCACGCTTTATATATGCGTTTTGCTCTTTTTTACTTAAATTATTCCATAGTACATTCCAACCGCAAACTCTGACCTGCAGATTTTTGTATTTTTCCGGATGTTTTTGAGCATCTCTTAAGGTGTCAGCGTTGAACACATTGAACTGAATACACATCCCGCCGTTTTTTAAATATGTGAACAATACTCCCCTCATAGCCGCCAATCCGTCATCGCCTTGAACGGCAGAAGAATGTAACATTATATCAAGGCAGTGTGATTCGTGATAATTATATGGATTTTGTTTTAAAACCGAATCAATAAGTGCAGTTACCCCATTTATGTCCATTCCTATGGAAGGTGATGCATTTTTGGAGAGTTCGTCACCGTCATATCTGCCATCCGGGGTAGCCGACGTTTTTTCACCTTGAATGGTAAACTGAAGAGCAGAGTGCATATCTGTTTTATATACGCCGCCGCGGGAATTAGGACGGTTGTTGATTTTGCTGCAGAAGAAATCGGACATGGCGGTTGCATACATATCAGCAAGATCATCCCCGTTTCCGTATTTGTGCGTGCAGTTTTTTGCTGCCTTATGCAATTCTTCATATCCGTTCCAATCAGCATCAAGAGCTGATTTTAAATCGGTAAGAGCGATCAGCTTTTTTTCATAAACAAGCTCATAGACTGTTGTAACACTGTCAAGAAGGGTGGCAAAAGAGCAATTTAATACACAAGAGTTATTGTATTTTACTCCGCATTGATAAGCGTCCGCACCTTTTTTTAAGCTGCCCTCTATAGTGGCTGAATACATTAAAGATGGATTGATCTCGCTCAAATATTGTTCAAATACGTTTACTGATTTAATACTTATCTCTATAAGATTATCCCATTGCATTAAAACAAGGGAATAAAACTCCTCAAATGATTTTATTTCATTTACGGGTGGAGATTTTAAGCCGACTTGCTTTCCCGCTTTTTTATCATAGCCCTGCGAGAAAACATACTCGACTGCTTTTGCAGCGTTTATATATGCCACTCCGGTAGTAACTTCATTTGCACGAACACCTGTTTCATAACAGCCGCGGATATCCATTGTGCGGGCTTCCTCATATGTCGCGCCGTACCCCATTACCGCGCGCATCATGCCCGGCTCACAGCAGAAAACAAAACTTCCTTGATTTTTGCGAATTGCACAAAGTATTTTGTTAAGAAATTCTATCGGAGTGTTTGTGTTGATCTTGATCTGAATTTTGGGATTGTATATTCCCATTTCGGTATAAACATCGATTATGTCGTTTGATAAATCGTTTATAATACAACTTCCGTCTTTTGCTGTTCCGCCGAGGTAAAACGGTTGTCCCCAATAATTGCCTATTGCCTGCCATTGCATAAGAAAATATTTTAATAATTCTTTTATATCATCGCGTGAAAAGGTTCCTTTTTTTAAGTCGTTGCAATAAAAGCTGTACAGCGTCCGGTCAAGTCCGTTGCCGAGAGAACGCACCTGATAACTGTCAAAAGACTCGGAAAGCATAAAATAAATGTATATCATCTGCATTGCATCATATATATTTTGGGGAGCGCCGTCACGTATATTTTTAAGACATTCGGCAATCCTTTTCGCTTTTGAATGTGTTTTGGTGAGTGCGTATTTATACAATCGGTCGAGCAAATCTATTATTGCGGTATATTCGATTATAATACCGTCAAACAGTGCCGCTGTTTTATCGGAAAGAGTATTTTTTTGACGATGCGCTTCCTTATATTCTTTGACGCGGTTCAAAAGTCCGGAAAATCCGAGCTGCATGATGGATTCCCAATCCGGAACAACGTGGTCGAAATCCGGCATAATCGTAACAGCGCCGGAAGCGTTCATCAACTCTATCTGCTCATTGACCTCAGGGATAATGTTTTTAAAAACATCAGCTTCCCATTTATTCTGCGTTATACAGTTTGCGAGCCGATTTATACTCCAAAATCCGACAAAGAAATCATGCTCATTTATATCAATTTTTGTATTTTCAAGCACATATTTGACAGCATTGGCTTTTGCAACAGGGTGCGGTAAAGCTTTTGTTTTTTCATAAAGTTTTGTCAGACCATCCTTGATTTCGTTATCTTCAAGACCTGTGCTGTTATCATAATTATATCCGTGATATGCCATTCTGGCATGGGGGTTAAACGGTTCATCTGTTTTATGATATTTATTTTCTATAAATTTTCGGTCCTGATAAAACATAATAATCTCCATGTCGGCGAAGCCGACCCAAAAGTGAACGAGAATTTTCGATTCGGCGAAGCCGATGAAAATGGGACGGGATCCATTTTCGGAAAATCCGGGTGTGAAATCTGAGACCGTACATAGCGCATACCGCGCTTTTGCGTTAGCTCGCTCCCAAAACACGCATTTAAATTTTCAACACAAAAGATAGCATTGATTTGCTGAAATGTCAATGAACATTTCAAAACTCATTGACTGTTTCAAAACAAAATGCTATAATGCTTGCGTAGGGGGGAGCCGATTATGAAGAATTTTTTCGGATATAATTTTAATATAGACAAAATCGTTCTTGCTTGTTATGTCCCGAAGGGAACGGGAGATGCTGTTCACACAAACAGAGCGTCACATGGGGTGGCATTACATATATCGGGATATAAAAAATATGTTTTTGAAGGAAATAATGTTCTCTATACCGGAAAGAATGATATCATCTTTATGCCGGAACATTCTGATTATATAGTGAAGACTGAATCTCCGGGGGATTGCTATGCTATAAATTTCAAGATCTCAGATGTTGCTTTTTTTGAGCCGTTTGTTTTAAATATGGACGGGCAGGTAGCGGAAAAATTTAAGGTTGCCGAAAGATCATTTCGTTTGAAATCACCGGGATATGAAATGCAGTGCAAAGCAAGTCTGTATTCAATAATCTGCTCGATGCTCGGAAAATACGAAAAAAAGTATGTTCCCAAAAGTACGGAAAGAATTATCGAGCCGGCAATAAAATATATTCACAGAAAATATACGTCGGAAAACATAAGTGTTGAGCAGCTTGCAAAGTTATGCGGTATAAGCACAACCTATTTTAGAAATACTTTTATAAAATGCAAGAATACTACTCCGATAAAATACATAAATAACCTGAAAATCTCAAGAGCGAAAGAGCTTATCCTATCTGACTACTACTCTATTCCGAAGATTGCAGAGCTTTCGGGCTTTGGTGATGAAAGCTATTTCTGCCGTTATTTTAAAAAGCTGACAGGAATGAAAGCGACAGAATACAGACAAAGTAAATGTCAATAAACGAACTTCGGTCTGTGTACGACAGATGTTGCGTCAGTTTCAAACTTGTAGTTTTTCTGTTTAATAATGTTGACTTTTGCCTACCTGAAAGCCTTCAAAAGCGGCGCAGCAAAAAAATGTAGAGAAATTTATATAAAACTCTTGACAAAATAAATAATTCGTGATACAATTTAAATCAGAAAAAGCGGAGCGCAAGCTCCGAAGGAAAGGATCGGTGACCACACATGAAGAAAACACTGTACAGCCTGATGCTGTCGGATGAAGTCATGCGCGAGGTCGATGCGCTTGCTCACCGAATGGGAACGAACCGTTCAAATCTGGTAAACATGATACTCGCCGAGCGGGTGGAGATGAAAACTCCCGAACAGCAAATAAACGATATATTCAGCGGGATCGAGCGGTTGCTTGCAACTTCGCGCGAGCTGGTGCCGCTGTTTGCACCGAACACCCAACGGGTGGCGGTGAGATCGAGCCTTGAGTATAAATATCATCCTACGCTTAAATATGAAGTCGAGCTTGAAAACGGGTTTGTGCCGGGCGAGCCGATCGGAATACTGAGCGCAAACTTCAGAACCCAATCACAGGGGTTGCTTGAGCTTTTAAACAGATTTTTCAGATGTCTTGCGCGAATAGAGGAGCACAGGCTTCCGCTTGATATTTCGTACTCGCTTGAAAACGGCAGATTCACACGCACGCTTGCCTACCCGACAAAGCGCGGCGGAGTCGGGCCGCACGAAGCGGTAAATGCCGAAGAGGTGTCGCGTGCCATTACCGACTATGTCAGTCTTATAGATAAGATGCTTAAGGCTTGTATAGGCGGAGCGGATTCGCGTACGCTTGCTGAGATGTACGAGGCGGATCTTGAACGTCGGCAGGTGCTTATATAAACTTATAATGCGGATAATACTGCGGCTCGCTCAGTATGGCTTTTAGGCGGCAGATGCGGTCAGCACAGGATTATTCGGGCATAAATTCCGCAACGAAAGGAATGAAACAAATATATGAACGCAGAGAAATTTACACAGAAAACCATTGAAACCATAAATGACGCGCAGAACCTTGCACGTGAGCGCGGTAATCAGACGATATGTGCAGAGCATTTGCTTTATGCGTTGCTTTCGCAGGACGGCGGACTTGTCGGAACGCTTATATACAGAATCGGTCAGAAGTCGGGTAATACCGACGTTGTGGGCGCGATGCTCGGCGAGCTTAACGCTATGATCGAAAAACTGCCTAAGGTATCGGGAGCAAACGGCGAGCTTTATCCGTCAGGCGAGGTCTCGGCGGTGTTGAGATTTGCCGAAAAGGTTGCCGGCGAGTTAAAGGACGAATATATATCTGTGGAGCATATTATGCTCGGCTTGCTTGCACAGGGCGGCAGAAGTATTGAACAGCTTTGCTCGAAGTACGGTATTACCAAAAAAAGTTTTACCGACGAGCTTGCAAAGGTCAAGACCTCGCCCGTAACAAGCGACAATCCTGAGGATACCTACGACGTGCTTGCAAAATACGGTACCGACCTTGTGGAACGTGCGCGTGAGCAGAAGCTTGACCCGGTTATCGGACGTGACTCGGAAATAAGAAGCGTTGTGCGTATTCTTTCGCGTAAGAGCAAGAATAACCCGGTGCTGATCGGCGAACCCGGTGTAGGTAAAACGGCGATCGCCGAAGGGCTTGCACAGCGTATAGTTCGCGGAGATGTGCCTGACGGGCTTAAAGACAAAACGATCTTTTCACTTGACATGGGCGCGCTTGTCGCAGGCGCGAAATATCGCGGCGAGTTTGAAGAGCGTCTGAAAGCCGTGCTTAACGAAGTCAAAAAAGCCGAAGGCAAGATCCTGCTTTTTATTGATGAGCTTCACACTATCGTTGGAGCCGGAAAGACAGAAGGCTCAATGGACGCAGGCAACCTGCTCAAACCGATGCTGGCGCGCGGCGAGCTTCATTGTATAGGCGCCACTACGCTTGACGAGTACAGAAAATATATCGAAAAGGATGCTGCGCTTGAACGTCGTTTCCAACCGGTCATGGTCGACGAGCCTACAGTTGAGGATACGATCTCAATTTTGCGCGGACTCAAGGAAAGATATGAAATATTCCATGGCGTAAGGATCCACGATAATGCGCTCGTGGCGGCGGCTACTCTTTCTCACAGATATATTACCGACCGTTTTCTGCCCGACAAGGCGATCGACCTTGTGGATGAAGCCTGCGCTATGCTTCGTACCGAGATCGACTCAATGCCGAGCGAACTTGACGATCTGAGACGTGACATCATGCAGCTTGAGATCGAAGAAATGTCGCTCAAAAAGGAAGATGACAAGCTTTCGCTTGACAGGCTCGAAAAGCTCAGCGCAGAGCTTGCCGAGAAAAAAGAAAAATTCAATGAGATGAAGGCGCGTTGGGAGTCTGAAAAGCAGGCTACCGAAAACGTAAAGAAGCTCAAAGCCGACATTGAAAGAATGACCGGTGATATTGAGCAGGCTCAGCTTCGCGGTGAGTATGAGAGGGCGGCAAGACTTCAGTATTCGGAGCTGCCCGCACTTCAGAAAAAGCTTGAGGAAGCCGAAAAGGCAACCGAACGTCAGAATCAGAATATGCTTGTGCGCTCTACCGTGACCGACGAAGAGATCGCCGAGGTGGTAGCACGTTGGACCGGCATACCGGTATCGAAGTTAGTCGAGGGCGAACGCGAGAAGCTGTTACATCTTGAAGATATACTGCATAAGCGTGTAATAGGTCAGAATGAGGCGGTCAGACTTGTCAGCGAGGCAATACAGCGTTCGCGTGCCGGTATTTCCGATCCGAACAGACCGATAGGCAGCTTTATGTTCTTAGGTCCTACGGGTGTAGGCAAGACCGAGCTTGCAAAAACGCTTGCCGAGTGTTTGTTTGACGACGAGCATAATATTGTCAGAATAGATATGACCGAATACATGGAAAAATTCAGTGTTTCGCGTCTTATCGGAGCGCCTCCCGGATATGTGGGATACGATGAAGGCGGTCAGCTTACCGAGGCGGTAAGGCGTCATCCGTACAGCGTAGTGCTCTTCGATGAAGTAGAAAAGGCGCATCCGGATGTATTTAACATTCTGCTTCAGATCCTTGATGACGGACGTATCACCGACAGTCAGGGCAGAACGGTTGACTTCAAGAATACGATCATTATTCTGACGTCAAATCTCGGAAGCCAATATCTGCTTGACGGTATAACGCCTGACGGAGATATAAGCGAGGAAGCGCGTTCAAAGGTAACAGCGGAGCTTCGTGCATCGTTCAGACCCGAATTTCTTAACCGTCTTGATGAAATTATCATGTTTAAACCGCTTACAAAGGATAACCTCGGCGGTATAATTGATAATTTGCTTGACGGACTCAGGAAGCGTCTGGCGGACAGAACTGCCGGCGGGCTTAAACTTGAGGTCACCGACGCGGCAAAATCGCTTATCATCGACAGAGGATATGATCCGGTATACGGTGCGCGTCCGCTCAAGAGATACCTTCAGGGCACTGCCGAAACGCTTATTGCTAAGGAAATACTTGCAGGCAATCTTGAAAGCAATTCAACCATTGTACTTGATGCCGAAAACGGTGAGCTTACCTGCCATCCGGTAATGAGCGGGGAAGTGCTCAAATAATATAAGTAATTTGTATTCGTTCCGTTGCGGAAGCTTCCGCAACGGAACGATTTTTATATACGCAAATAATGCCATGGATTTGCAAGCCGGGTTATTGCAAATGCGCGTGGATAGTGGTATAATGAAAAAACAATTGATTTATTCACTCGGAGGGGCAATATGAACATATCTGATTTTCTCTTTAATATTGTTACCGGTACTTTAAGGTCGGTATTCGGAGAATGGGCGGTTGCAGTATACTATATGATCGTTCCGGCGGCACTTGTTGTAATTTTGGTAAACTATGTAATCTACCGCAAAAGCTCATATTATGCCGTTACGAAAAATCTTTACATACAGACTCGGACGGATATCGGAAAATACGGAGAATACTTGTCATACAAGGAATTAAGATCGCTTGAAAAAAGCGGTGCAAAATTTTTGTTTAACGTATATATACCGCATGAGGATGAAAGTACAACCGAAATTGACGTTTTGCTCATAACTGCAAAGGGGCTGTTTGTGCTTGAAAGCAAAAACTACAGCGGCTGGATTTTTGGGGACGAATACAAAAAAGAATGGTATCAAACATTGCCTAAAGGAAAGGGCAAAAGCTCCAAAGAGGCATTTTTTAATCCGGTAATGCAAAATCGTACACATATAAAGTATCTGAAACAGATTATCGGAGCGGAAATTCCGGAATATTCAATTATTGTTTTTTCAAACCGATGCACGCTTAAAAATATTAGGATGAAGAGCGACGATATAAAAGTTATTAAACGTGAGGCATTGTTTGATACGGTAAAAGATATTTTCGGCAAAGTGCCGGAGACTGTTTTGAAGCCGGAAGACATCAATGAAATTTATAATAAATTATATGAATACACACAGGCGGACGATGGCATTAAACAAAAACACATTGATGATATAAACGCAAAATACAAAAGCAATGGAGCTGTCGTTGAGACGATTGATGACAGTAATGTTATGCTCGAAAAAGAGAGTATCAGTGGGGAAAATTCGACTGCCGTCTGTCCGCGCTGCGGTGCAAAACTCATAATTCGTACTGCTGCAAAGGGGCAAAATCAAGGCCGAAAGTTTTGGGGATGCTCAAATTATCCGAAATGCAGATATACGGATTATAATATCAATGATGCCGATTTGTCTGACAGTGATATCGACAAGGAATAAACATGGAGGACATACAAGAGAACATATATGGAAGAATTGTGGTATGGTTTTAAAATTAAGCATTTTGAGTTTGAAGGTGCAGAGGCGGTGCTCGTGTTTCCGGAGAAAGCGGATAAAAACGGAAATTTTGCACTGAAAACCGAGTATTTCGGCGCATTTCCCGAAACCGAGATCGCACTTTTGAAGCGCGGATTTCATGTGGCATACTTAAAAAACCGCACGCGTTTCGCTACGCGCGATGACTGCGACAAAAAAGCGGCTTTTGTTAAGTATTTGCACGAAAAGTATGGGTTGCGCGACAAATGCGTACCGATAGGCATGAGTTGCGGCGGTGCGCACGCGGTAAACTTTGCCGGGTATTATCCCGACCTGGTTGCGTGTATGTTTATTGACGCTCCCGTACTTAATTTCTGTGACTATCCCGGAAAATTTGATAAAAAAGAATGTGAGGGTGTGTGGGAAAACGAATTTGTGCTTGCTTATCCCGAAATCAAACGCGCCGACCTGCCGGGATTTGACAATCATCCTATAGGAAAAGCACACATTCTCAAGACGCATAAAATACCGATCATTATGCTTTACGGCACTGAAGACAGAACCGTAAATTACGATGAAAACGGAAGACTGCTCGAGGATTATTACGAGGGCAGCGAGCTTTTGAAGATCGTTCCGCGACGCTTGCAGGGACATCACCCTCACGGTATACCGAATGATCCGTCCGTGATCGTTGATTTTATATTGGCAAATGTCTGAAAGGGGAGTGACTTGATTTGAAGATCGTAGCTTTCGGTGAAATATTATTTGATGTGGTAAACGGTGAGCATAAGCTTGGCGGCGCACCGTTTAACTTTTGCGCCCATTCGGCGAAGCTCGGCGCAAAAAGCGCTATTTTAAGTGCGGTAGGAAATGATGAGTGGGGCAAAGTCGCGCTTGACTCGGCAAGGAGCTTCGGCGTGGACATCGGACTTGTGAAGCATACCGAGTACCCGACCGGAATGTGCATTGCAACGGTAAAGGACGGTGAGCCGAGCTATGATCTCGACGGCGATTATGCATACGATCATATTGCTTTGAGTGAGAGCGAGCTTAACTCGCTTGACGGAGACGTATTTTACTTCGGAACACTTGCCGAGCGTAGTGACGAATCGCGCGGCACGCTTTACCGGATCCTTGACAGTTGCGAATTTAAAACGGTATTTTACGACATGAATCTGCGCAAGAGCTATTACACACGTGCAATGCTTGAAAAAAATTTTTTCGCTTCTGATATTGTCAAGGTAAACCGCGACGAGCTTGAATATATCAAGAACGAGAATTTTGTATGCGGCGGGGGTCCCGAGTTTTTCAAAGCTTTTTGCCTGAAATACCGTATCGGATATCTGCTTGTTACGCTTGACAGTGACGGCGCGATGATATATTCGCTCGAAGCGGACAAAGTGTATCGCTTCGCTGCCGAAAAACAAAAAGTCGTTTCGGCGATCGGCGCAGGGGACAGCTTTTCGGCGTGCTTCTTATATAATTTCATGAGCGGAGCGGATATTATGAAATGTCTTGAGCGTGCGTGCGCGCTCGGCGGATATGTGGTCGGGTTTGAGGGCGCGATCCCTGAGTACGATCCAAAGCTCAAAAGTCGGATATTGCCGATAGATTGAGGTCAGGCGATCAATGAAAACGGAGCGCCTTGAAATTCGGCGCGATATGTGAAAATATCAAATTAAGAAAGCAGGAGTGAATACAATGATATACAAAAATATTGACATTCATAACGCTGCCGAACTTATTCCGTGCGGAGACGGCGGTGTTACCTGGTCGAGAGTACCGCTTGAATTAAGGGAAAAACTTGACGGAGACGGCGGGAAACAGCAGGTTTTGAACTCTACCGGAGTAGAGCTTCGTTTTGCTGTTATAGGCGAGTCGGTCACGCTGAGACTTAAAGCGATCGAGCACTGCAAGGGTTTGAGTTCAATATTCCATATTTTCAGAGGCGGTATACAGGGAAGTTGGGAAGATCATGAATTGAATAATTACATTGGCTGTGGAACTACGGATGTTGTGATCAAGCGCTCGGCAAATCTTGATACGTTGACTCGTATGAGTAAGCTCTCAAACACCTCTTTTGCTCCCGAGATCGTCAGGGTCATTTTTGACCGCGGTTATTATGAGATAGTTGATATAATAGGAGATGTTGTTCCGCCGAAGGCTGAACAGCTTCCGTCAAAGACCGTGCTGTTTTACGGCTCCTCAATAACTCACGGCTCAAATTCAATAGATACTTCGCACAGCTATACTGCGCTTACTTCAAGAGCGCTTGACTTTGACACGCTCAACCTTGCAATGGCAGGTAACTGCCGTATGGAACCTGCGATGGCGGATCACATTGCCGCGCTCGGAGTCGGCGGAGCATGGGACATCGCTGTTATGGAGCTTGGAATAAATGTGCTTTCATGGGGAGATGATTTAATTGATGAGCGCGCTTCATATATGATACGACGCGTTGCCTCGGAGAATCCGGACAAGCCGATAGTTGTTATTTCCCCTTTGTATTGCTGTGACGACTTTAACGATAACGGCAAAAATGCCAACAGGTGGAGAAGCGCACTTGAACGTATCGTAAAGCGGGAAGCTTTAAAAAACATTACCTATATAAGCGGACTTGAGCTGCTCGGAGATATGTCGCTTATTTCAGCCGACGAGGTACATCCGAATATTTACGGGGCATGGCAGATCGCCGAACGCCTCGTGCCGCGCCTTAAGCAAATTTTGCACTGATATACGGCTTGACATTCGGCAAAGCTGATGATAAAATATATAAGTACTCAAAATGCGCAAAGTGCCTGCATTGTACAAAATCAGACGATATTGCTGCGGTGCGAAAGTTTTGCCTGTTTTAGCGGAGCCACTGTGCTTCGCGCCTATGCTTAGTTTTTTGGGTCGGCTCCGCCGACAATGAAGGATCATAATGGAAAATACGGAGAATATGGAAAACGACGGACGTTATGTAAATCCCGGTAAAAACGCCGTGATCGAAGCTGACGGCAAAAATTATCGCAGACTTTGCGTAAAAACTCACGTAATCACGAAAGACGATAACATTGTCGATGTCGCCGAAAAGTATGCGAAGCCGCTTGCCGAAAGCGGAGATATTCTGGTAATAAGCGAAAAAGCGGTCGCCTGCACGCAGGGACGCGCGATCCCGCTTGAAGATATAAAGCCTCGCAGACTCGCGGTATTCCTTTCCGCACACGTGACCAAAACGCCGGTCGGAATCGGACTCGGTATGCCCGAAACTATGGAAATGGCGCTCAGGGAATGCGGAGTCATAAGGATCCTGTTCGCTGCGTTTGTCTCGGTGATCGGTAAGCTCTTTCATAAAAACGGTTGGTTTTATATTGTTGCCGGCGATAAGGCACGCAGCATCGACGGACCCTGCCACTACACG
>DHJP01000135.1:0-4525 GCA_002404395.1 Clostridiales bacterium UBA4717 | reverse complement strand
CCGCCGTATAATCACTACGTGGTGCTCGGTCCGAAAGATCCCGACAAGGTTGTCGAAGAGATCCGTCGGAAGATCGGAGTTGCGACTGCGATAATCGACGCAAACGATCTCGGCTGTGTGATCCTCGGCACTTCGAGCGAGTGTCTGCCCAAAGAGACCCTTTGTAAGATACTCAAGGATAATCCGCTCGGACAGACAAGCGAACAGACCCCGATGGGACTAGTGCGCGCAGTAGCGGATTGAAATATAATACAGATAAAGGGGCGGTAAAAAAGTCATTGCGACTTTTTTACCGCCCCTGCCTCTTTTTTTTTATTCGACCGTTACCGATTTTGCAAGATTTCTCGGCTTGTCAACATCACAGCCTCGCGCAATACTCGTATAGTATGCCGCAAGCTGAAGGATCGTTGCGGTTGCTAAGAAATTCACTCTTTCGGGTATCTCGGGAAGTCTTATTACCGCATCTGCGGAAACTACGGTGTCAACGTCTTTCTTGCATATAAGCGTTACCGTCGCGCCGCGGGCAATGACTTCTCTGATATTGCTTACCATTTTGTCAAACAGCTTGTCGTCGGTGGCAAGCGCTATTACCGGAACGCCTTCCTCAATCAGCGAAATAGTACCATGCTTAAGCTCGCCTGCCGCATATGCTTCGCTGTGGATATATGAGATCTCCTTAAGTTTAAGCGAGCCTTCGCTTGAAAGATAATAGTCGATACCTCTGCCGATAAAGAACAGATCATATGCTTTTGCATATGTTTCCGCAAGCTTTTCGATCTCGCCTGCTGCTGCAATAACTTCGCTTATTGCACGGGGTGCTTCTTCAAGCAGCTCGCGCGTAAACTCGCGCGCGTCCTCGGCGGTCATCTTTCCGCGAAGCAACGCCGTATGGATCGCAAGCAGTGTTAACAGTGAGGTCTGCACCGTATATGCCTTAGTGCTTGCCACTGCGATCTCGGGACCTGCCCAGGTATAGAGCACGCTGTCGGCTTCTCTGGCGATCGACGATGCCATTACGTTCACAATTGCAAGCGTTGCCGCACCCTTTTCGTGTGCAAGCCGCAATGCCGCAAGCGAGTCCGCCGTTTCGCCCGACTGCGAAACTATGACTACCAGATCATGTTCGTCGATTATCGGATCCTTATATCTGAACTCCGACGCTATTTCAACGTCTACCGGAAGTCCGACATATTTTTCAAACATATATTTTCCGATAAGCCCGGCGTGCATCGCCGTGCCGCAAGCGACTATATGAAGTCTTGTGATCTTTGAGAGCGCCGCGTCATCAAGCTTTTCTCCCGAAAAGTCGGGAAGTCCGTCTTTGACTCTCGGACGCAGTGTCTTGATTATCGAATCCGGCTCCTCGTTTATCTCTTTGATCATAAAATGAGGAAATCCGCCCTTTTCGGCTGCTTCAAAGTCCCACTTTGCAGTCTGTTTTTCCCGCTTGACGGGCTTGCCGCCGTTGAACAATTCCACGCTGTCGCGCTTTACGACGGCAATATCGCCGTTTTCGAGCCCGTAGAAGTCGCGGGTATAACGGAGCAGTGCGGTAATGTCGGATGCGATATAGTTAGCGTCCTTGCCGAGACCGACGATAAGCGGAGAATCCTTGCGTGCCGCATACAGCGTATCCGGATCGTCCGCAAAAACGATCCCGAGCGCATATGAGCCGGAAAGCCTTGATACCGCTTCGCAGACAGCTTCATAATGCTTTCCGCTTTTTCTGTAATAATAGTCAAACAGCTTTGCGGCGATCTCGGTATCGGTTTCGGAAATAAATTCATATCCGAGCGCCGTAAGCTCTTTTTTCAAAGAGGCGTAGTTTTCAATAATTCCGTTATGTACTATCTGTACGAGTTCGGTGCCGTGAGGATGGGAATTGGTGTCGGACGGCTCGCCGTGCGTAGCCCAACGCGTATGACCGATACCGCAATGCGACGGACCGAAATCCTTCGCTTTTTCGCGCACCGCCGCGATCCTGCCCACGCTTTTGATCACGCGAAGCTTACGATCTTTGTCAAATGCGGCAATTCCCGCCGAATCGTAGCCGCGGTATTCAAGCGCGGTCAATCCCTCCATGAGCACTTCAACGGCATTGTCGCCAATGCCGATATAACCTGTAATTCCACACATAGTTTATATACCATAACGGGCTCCGCCGGTTTATAATATGTGCAGGCGGTTATGCCCGCTTCCTTTTAGTTAATAAAATTTGATTTGCCGTAATTTCTGTTCATCGGTTGCCCGACTGTTTGTTATACGGCTTACGAGGCCTTTTTACCCCGGAGAGCAATCCGCCGAATTATCGATAAGCTCTCTCCTCGTTAACCGCGTAAAACGCGGTCTGGCGCTTTTGCCGTCAATATGCTGACAGCTTTTCGGATATTGCCGCTGCGGTGTCCTTAGCTACCTCTTCGGTAAGCTCATCGTTTTCACCCTCGGTCATTATTCTGATAAGCGGCTCGGTTCCCGAAGGTCTTACAACGATCCTTCCCGTATCTCCGAGCTTTTCTTCTGCCGACTTGAGGATCTGCTTTATATCCGAATCGGTATAGAAAGCCAACTTGCCCTCGTCGGTAGTGCGAATATTGACGATGTGCTGAGGATAACGTGTCATGACCGCAACAAGCTCCGAAAGCTTTTTGCCGCTGCGCTTGACGTGAGTAAGCAACTGTATTGCCGTAAGCTGACCGTCGCCGGTAGTTGCGAAATCGCGGAATATAACGTGTCCCGACTGTTCACCGCCGAGGCTGTAGCCTTCAAGCAGCATTTCTTCAAGCACGTATCTGTCGCCGACCTTTGTTGCTACGAAATGAAGATCGTTTGCTTCGCAGAATTTGGTGAATCCGAAATTCGTCATGATCGTGCCGACTACCGCATTTTTTCTCAGCTTTCCGCGCTCTTTCATATCAAGTGCGCATACAGCCATTATCATATCGCCGTCAACCACATTTCCGCGGTCGTCAATACAGAGGCATCTGTCCGCATCGCCGTCAAAGGCAATACCTGCGCAAAGCTTGTGCTCAAGCACATATTCGCGAAGGTTTTCAAGATGAGTGGAACCGCATTTGTCATTGATGTTGACTCCGTCGGGCTCATACGACAGCATATGCACCTTTGCGCCGAGTCCTTCAAAAAGCTTGCGCGCAGTAACGCTTGATGAACCGTTTGCACAGTCAACCGCGATCTCCATGCCGTCAAGCGAGCAGATAGCCGCGCTTGTTATGTGCTCGATATAATCGTCCGCCGCATTTGTTGCGTATGTGATCCTGCCGAGATTCTCACCGACAGCGAGCTTTATCGAAGGCGTGTTTTCAAGTACGATAGACTCAATGCGTTCTTCAATTTCATCGGCGAGCTTGAAGCCGTCCTCGTTGAAGATCTTTATTCCGTTAAATTCGTAGGGATTGTGCGACGCCGAGATCATAACGCCGGCGTTCGCCTTATACTTGCCGACAAGGTATGCTACAGCCGGAGTCGGTATCACACCGAGTATCACTACGTCTGCGCCGACCGAACAAAGCCCGGCTGCAAGCGCGTTTGAAAGCATATCCGAGGAAATTCTGGTGTCCATGCCGATAAGCACCTTGGGTACGCTTCGACGGTTGTTTGAGAGTACCATCGCCGCCGCTCTGCCTATCTGCATAGCGCGTTCGGCAGTCAGCGATTCGTTTGCTACACCGCGGACTCCGTCGGTTCCGAATAATCTGCCCATGTTAATCTGTTCCTTTCAAAAGTTAAGTTTTATTTTTGATCGTAATGCCGCGTTCCGCCTTGAAGATGCAGTTTTCGGGGATAACTCCGCGCACCGATGAGGTCGGATAAATATTTGAGTGTCTGCCGATCACGGTACCGGGATTTAATACGCTGTTACATCCGACTTCCACATAGTCTCCGAGCATCGCTCCGAATTTCTTGCGTCCGGTGTCAATGACTTCGCCCTCCGACTTAACGCTCACGTGGGTTTTGTCGCTCTTGACGTTGGAGGTCACGCTTCCCGCGCCCATATGAGACTTGTAGCCGAGTACCGAGTCGCCCACATAGTTGAAATGCGGAACCTGAACGCTGTCGAAAATTATCGCATTTTTAACTTCGCAGGAATTGCCCACGACCGAGCCCTTGCCGATGATTGCTTTTCCGCGTATGTATGCACAGTGTCTGATCTCGGTGCCCGAATCAATTATGCACGGACCGGTTATGCTTGCGCTCGGGGCTACGTCGGCATCCTTTGCGATCCACACGTTTTCACCGATCAGATCAAACTTTTCGGGGTCAAGCGATTTTCCGAGCCTTATGATGAAGGCTCCGATATCGTCAAGCACTTCCCACGGATAGGTACAACCGTCAAACAGCTCTGCAGCGATCGTTTTTGTCAGATCAAACAGGTCGTTTATCTTTGGTATCATAGCTTCTCTCCTTTCCTCTGTATTATCCGGGAGCATTATTGCATAATCTCGGATATTATCATTATATCACACTTTTTGACGTATGACAATGCCTTTGTCAAAATATTAACGGTATT
>DHJP01000077.1:12245-12467 GCA_002404395.1 Clostridiales bacterium UBA4717 | reverse complement strand
GCAGAATGGGGATTTTTATGAAATACACACCGCTACCGGTGACCGATCGCATACTTGCATCGCGCGAGCATGTAAAAACGCTCGTCGTAGGAAGCGAGAAAAATCCATATTCGGACGGAAATTACCGAATGTTCTGCACCGGCGACCGATTCATCACACTCGGATTTCTCGAAGGCTTTGAAAAGCATAAATTTGCGCAGACGACAAAACTCCGCCGTTCGG
>DHJP01000077.1:0-12176 GCA_002404395.1 Clostridiales bacterium UBA4717 | reverse complement strand
GCTGAACCTGTCATATATGAAAACGATCTTCTCTGCGGACGCCTTTATCTTCCGCAAATGTCCGAAGATGAACAAAAGCGCTACAACAAACTCTGCGACGCGTTTGAAAGCTCACCGTTTCCGCTCCACAGCCCGGGCGCACGGAAGGATCATATTGCGCTCGATTTCGGAAAACTGCTTTCGGTCGGCGTTCGGAACGTCATCGACGAACTTTATGAAAAGCTTCGGAAATTCAATTCACGTCCCGACATCATGGATGTTGATTCATCGGTCGCTGAGAGCATAGAGTTCTGCCAATGCTGTATCTTTGAGCTTGAAGCGCTCCTCGGTCTCGCCGACAGGTATTCCGAAAAAGCCGCAGCGCTCGCAGAAAAAGCGGTCGGCAAACGTCGCGACGAGCTTCTCCGCATGTCTGAGACTATAAAAAAAGTGCCGGCGGAACCGGCGGATAGCTTCTTTGAGGCAATTCAAAGCGTGCATTTCTTTCTGTCGAACCTTTTCGGGCTCTACCCTCTCGGACGGCCCGACAGATATCTGAACGACTTTTATGAAAGAGACATCGCGTCCGGAAAGCTGACCCGTCAAGAAGCGCAGGAGCTTATTGACTTCTTCTGCCTCGGCGTTTCCGACCGCGTCTTCTCCCGCGCCGCCTGCGGATTCATGGTCGGCGGGCAGGACGAGAACGGAAAACTTATTGAAAACGAACTCACATATATGTTTTTGACCGCGCTTGAACACATAAAAATGTCCGACCCGAACGGTGCGCTGTCGGTAAACTCCAAGACCGGACGCGAGATAATAGAATACTCGGTCAGCATCCTCGCCAAAGGAGTCACGCACCCGGCGTTCTTCAACGACGATGTGATCGTTTCTTCGCTTGAAAAGCTCGGAATAGCCCGCTCGGAAGCTGTCGATTATATTCACTCGACCTGTGCCGAGATCACGGTCTCCGGGCGTTCGAGAGGACACACGACGGCGGTGACGATAGATCTCCCGCGTCTGCTTGTCGAGACTGTCGCAGAAAACACCGATGTTGCCGGAAAAGACGAGCTGATACGTCTGTTCGGTGAGAAGATACGCGAAAAGCTCACCGACGGGGTCCGCAACTATGAGTTTAAAATCCTCGAAGCCGACCGAAACGGAAACGAACCGATGCGCATCTGCTGCTTTATCGACGACTGCATGGAACACTGCCGCGGACTATACGGCGGCGGTGCAAAGTATGTTTTTATTCAACCGATATTCATAGGTTTTGCAACAGCGGTCGATTCGATCACAGCCGTGAACGAACTCTGCTTTATTCAGAAAAAGTTGACCGCAAGCGAATTTTTAAAAATCATAGCAGACGATTTTGAGGGAAATGAGCCGCTCAGACAGTATATAATCAACCGCCTTCCGCACTACGGAAACGACGACGGTCGTATAGACCCGATCGCGAAAACACTCGCCTCAATTATACGTGAGCTTTCTTACAGAAAGCTATCAGAAAACAAATTTCTGATCCCCGGTACATTCTCTTATATAACCCATGCATCGCGCGGAGAGGCAATGGGCGCGACCTTTGACGGACGTAATAAAGGGAAAGCCTATTCCGATGGCTGCTGTCCGGTTCAGGGCCGCGACACAAGCGGTCCGACCGCGATGATAAATTCACTCACCGGATGGGATCAGTCGGATTTTCTCGCCGGAATGGTAGTGAACGTCAAATTCGCGAAACGCACGTTCAACGCGAACAAACGTCACCTGCTTGTAACAATGGTAGAAACCTTCATGAAGCGCGGCGGTATTGAGATGCAAATAAACTCGGTAGACCGCAAAACGCTTGAAGACGCAAGAATCCACCCGGAAGCACACCGCGATCTGATTGTCAGGATCGGCGGCTACAGCGATTATTTTGTCAGACTCTCACCGGCCTTGCAGCAGGAAGTCATAGAGAGGGCAGAATACTGATCGTCGGGTAAGCTTTAATATCCGACATTTTTGCTTGACGGCGGGAATATGATGTGTTATTCATATTTCCGCCGTCTCTGAAATTTACACAATAATCGAACTGCCTCGTCAAACGGTTTTCAGAAAATCTTCGACTGCCCTATTAAATTCCGTCGGATTCTTATTCGCAATAAAATGATTCCCTTTCACAAATTTCAATCTCGAATTCGGTATGCCTGCCGCAATTATTTTGGTGTGAGATTCTTTTATCATGTCTCTTGTTCCGCAGATTACAAGCGTCGGCGCAGTAATTTTTGACAATTCATGCGGCTCGATATTCGGATCGTTCACCATCAAGCCGAGCATTTCCGCATTCTTTTCGGCTTCAGGCGATTTCTCGGCAAAGCGTTTCGCAATTTTGTATCCGATCTCAATCGGCAGCTGCACTGTCCGCTTTACTCCATCGGCATTCAGATTTCCGCCGTTAAGGATCAATGCTTTTATCATTTCCGGGTGGCTCATTGCAAATTTCATAGCAATATTGGCTCCGTCGGAAAAACCAAGGATCACTGCATCCGAAATATTGTGCAGATTCATAAAGTCATATAAATCGCGAGAAAATTGCTCAATGGTAAATTCCGCTTTGCCTCTCGGCGATTTACCGTGACCTCTTGTATCCAAAGCGATCACACGATATTTGCTTCGGAAGTAATCGATCTGATTTTTGAAATAGGAACTGTCTTCGCCGTTTCCGTGTAAAAGGATAAGCGTTTCACCGTTTCCCTCTGTTTCATAAAATAATTCTATATCCATTATGATCTCCATACCGCACAAGACGATCCCAAAGGCAAACGTGAAACTTGAAACTTTACTTGGTAAGGATCACACTTCCTTCGACCGTTTAATGCTACCGAGCAGTTGACAGTATACGTCGTCACTGCCGTCAACGATATATATGGGCTCGGTTAAATAGTTAATAAACTCATCGGGCGAGTTGCTCACACTCAATATGGTATATATCTGTTGTGCGCTTCTGAACAATGTGTCAAAGAAAATCCGATCGGTATTTATATCTGATCTGCACATTTCGTTTACGGTATTTTTAAGTTCGTCGCTGAGCCTATTTAACTTATATAACTCATTCTCTCTGCTTTTATCATTTGCATGATATGAGGAAACAAGCAAGCTTTCCAATAACTTTTCACTGAATACCTTATTTGTTAAAAATAAGTATTCCTGAGCACAAGCACTGATACATATAATGCGTCTGTTATTCCAATTCAAACGATATGTACCGAGCCTGCCTTTTCCGCCGACATCCTCTATAATAATTTTTCCGTTCTTCTTCAAACAATACTCATGCTTCAGGCATTGTATCTGAGCCTTTATCATACCTTCGGCAAGACAGCGTAAAGTTTTCACATCATCGCCTTGTTCAAATGTTTCGGGCAAAGGTCTGCTTTTTATTTCAAAAAATACGATCTGCTTATCGGTTTCGATAAACAGGTCACATTCGTTCGTATTTGACTTATCAATTCTGTATTTCCCGCAATGATAAGGAATTTTTTTAAAGTCAAAAAATGATTTTATCATATCTTCTGTTCTGTAACCCTTGTCCCGGTCAATGTTCAGCGGATAGAGGGGTTTCAATTTATGATATATCACTTCACAAAAAGCAAATCCGTTAAAGTAAGCCGATAATAAAAAGTAACTGTTATCTTCAAGCTTGACAAGCGGTCTCTCGTTATAATTTGTTTTTGCCAGAAATGAATCAAATCCGCAGTTCACCTCTTTGTAGTCAAGGCTAACGTCTGATAAAATGCGTCTTAAAGCTTTTTCCTTTATATTTGTTTTCCGCCGCAATTCATCAAAAGTATATGTCGCACAAATTCGCCTGTCATCCAATACAGTCTGGCAAAGCTTCATATATTCATCAAAAGTATAATCTGAGCAAGCGACATTTTTAAACAAAGGGGCATACACTTTTATCAAATAGCTGCGAACAAAATCCGGTCTGTATTGAGAAGGCGTGAACATTTTTTCAAAAGCGATATTTTTACTCAAGTACAACGGTATGGTTTCAAAGTCACAAAACAGATCCTCAAACACTGAATATGACTGCAAATTTAACACATTCAAATAATCGCTGCTGTCTTGAATTATTCTGCCAAACAGACTTTCAGCTCCGTTTTCCGTAAGGAGGACTGAGCGTTCGGTATTGATGTGCCTGATTCCTATATGTATCAGATAATTTAGCGGCACTCTCAACTTGTCAATTTTCATCGGAAATTGTTGTTTGTTCCGGTGGATCAAAAATCGGTCAATTTTGTTTTCAAACTTCGGAACAATATTTCCGACGAACAATCTTCTTAAAAAATCAACACCTCCGAACATTGCCGCCAGCCGTCCGAGTTTGCTTTGAATCGCTTTATCGGTTTCATCGCTTAAAACGATTTCGCCGTTTATTATTTCATAGTCAATGCTGTACGCGCTTATAAGCCTATTCATGGATCTGATGATCTCCTGCGTTTCGATATCTTTTTTATCCCAACACCCTTTATCGGATAAATATAACAAAATCGCATTTTCAAACAAGGCTTTCAATACATTATCATCCACGGAAAAATAATATACATTACCCAAATGGGCGTGCAGACATTCAAGTATGCAAATCGCCGTTTGATCGTCCGCACCACGCAGTGCCTGCTCTATTCTCAAATGTTTTATCAGACTGACAAATACTCCTGAAGAAAACACCCTGCCGTCATTTTCCGAAATACTCACGTTTGACCTGTCAAAATTTTTGTTATCCGCAGAACAATACTCAGATAATTCCCTGCACTTTTCGGCATAAAAATCTGCAAACCGTTTTTTGCAACGGCACAATTTATTTCCGTCAATATCGGATTTCGGCAAATAGTTATCGTATAACTCTTGTAATATCGTGTTTTCATCCGAAGCTATCAATGACCTGCGTTGATCTATTACGCTAATCAAGCTTCTTTTCACGACGGAAAGATCGACTTTTATATCGGAAATCATTGTTTTTTCCCTGTTGCTTCGCTGACCAGAGCAGAACCTATAATCAATATCGCTCCGACTATTCCGAGCAAAGACAACTTTTCACGCAGAACAACCGCGGAAAGCAAAAGTGCAAACACCGGATCAATATAGCTCAACACCGCAATAGACTGCGCTTTAAGATTTTTCATACTGCCAAAATACATGGCATATGCAATACCCGTATGCACAACGCCGACAATAAAGATCATGACAACAGCCGTTCCGTTCAATGCGAGCTCAGTCACATTCTCAGTCATCAGCAAATACGGTATCATAATGATTGCAGCAGAAGCAAGTTGGATAATCGATTTTTCATAGACATCCTCTACAACCGTCTTTTTGTTCAGAATCACAACAGCAGCATAAAGCGCGGCGGCGCCGATACCAAAGAGTATCCCCTTTATGTCCTGCGTTTGAAATTCACTGCCGCCTAAAACTCCGGATACAAAGACCATGCCGATGATAGCGGCGATTGAACAGAGCAGCTTTTTGAGCGTTAGCCTTTCGCCAAATACAAACGGAGAAAGCAATATAACGATAGTCGGCTGCATATAGTAGCACATAGTCGCTACTGCGACCGAGGTATAATTGTACGCTTCAAAGAGCAGCATCCAATTCAAGCCCATGAGCGCGCCGCTCACCGTCAGCAAAAGCAACTTTTTTACGTCAAGCTTTTGAAGCTTTCCGCCTTTTGCGAAAACTAAAGCAAGTAAAAACACACTTCCCAGAACGCCGCGAAACAGCGCGAGCATAGAGGACGAAAGCGTTATGTATCTGCGAAATATCCCCAGCGTGCCGAAAATCAGCATGGAGAACACAAGTTCAAAATAAGATTTTGCTGTTTCTCTGTTCATTTTTCACCACAAAATTTTTCATCTGTTTTTGATCTTACGTGAGGACTATAAAAAGATCTTTTCGTCTTTTTAGGCTGGTATATGTTCTCCTACGAAAAATCTTAAGCTTTCAAAGTTAAGAACGGATGCGAGTTGTTCGTTAAATCGGCGGTTGCACCGAGCAAAAAGCATTCACATATTTACATTTTTTATACAGCGTTGCATAACCGAAATAATATGCCCTATGCTGTCATTGCAATCTTCTTTCAACCATTCATCAATAATTGCCATCAGTCCGCTGATATGGAATTTCATCACATATTTTTGATCCTCCGGCGGCACTCCGAACCGATTCAAGATCGGTGTAAAGACATGGCAGTTTAATTTCTGATATGCATCTGTCATCCGCAGTGTCGATGTCTGTTCCACGGTGGCCTTAAAAATGCGCCGATGTTCCTTGATGTAGGTAAGATACGGAGTCAGATATTCCGGAGTGATGAGGTACAATTCGTCAAGCGGACGGTTCTGCATTTTTCCAAAAACTCCACCGTATCGTATGGCATGAATGTCACAAATTCGTCGATGTAAATAGATAAAAAGTAAAATCGGCAAGTATTTTACAAAACTTGCCGATTTTGGTGCGGGTAAAAGGACTTGAACCTTCACGAAGTTGCCCCCACTAGAACCTGAATCTAGCGCGTCTGCCAATTCCGCCATACCCGCATGTATTTCGCGTCGAACTCATGCCGACGCGAAATATTATATCATAGTTTTTTGTTCTTGTCAATCACTAAAAACGAATTTTTCGCGATTTCTGCGGAATTTCGCACCGTTTTTATTTTATTACACTGTAATTGCCGCTTAGAAAGCCTGCTTTTCACAGATCCTCGCGCGGAGTACCTATCACCGTGAGCGTTTTGCGTGCTTCAAGCTCATTGCGGTTTTTCACAAAATCCGCACTTGTCAGGTCGCGCGGACGTGTGAGCGTTTGTATCGGTGCTTTAAAACCAAGCTCGTATACAAGCGGCCCGGCATAACCGATCTCGTCAAGTGCATCCATAAGACGCACCCAATCGACCTTTCCCTCTCCCGGAAGCCAATGACGCTCATTTTTGAAATCATAATCCGAAACATGGGTGGTAACTATCCTGTCAGCAACCTTGCGCGCAAAATCCGACGGATCCTCCTTGAGCAGATGGTTTGTATCAAAGCAAACTCTCAGGCGATTATCATCACGTATCAGCTCAAGCATTTCATCTGCGGTGTTACCGAGGCAGGTTCTCGGAAGATCCTCGACCGCAATCACTCCGCCGAGTTTTTCCGCATGATCGGCAAGCTCGGAAAGCGACCGCTTTGAAGCGGCGAGCTTCGCGCTGCGCGTTTCCGGTTCATTCGGCTCTCCGCTTGGGTGGATCACGAATATTTTCATGCCCGCGTTTGCCGCACAGGTCATGCAGTTATTGTGATACAGCACACTTTTGCGTCTGAGTTCTTCGTCAAGCGACGAAATATCAAGCATTTCAAAAGGCGCAAACCTGAGATGATAGCTCCTAAGTTCAATACCGTACTTTGCCGAAAGCGCGCCGAGCCTGTCATAATCGACATAGTCATAATTATCCGATTGGATCGGTGACAGCTCAATACAATCTATGCCGGCATCCTTCATTTCAGCAAAATCCCGTTCGCTGATCAATTCGTTACGCGAAAGTCCGACCTTTCTCATAAGTATTCCTCCGTATAGTTTTATGTGATCGCGGTATATCCGCATACCCGACCTTCGGATTCATTATACCACCCCGTATGCTCAAATGCAATAAACAATTGCAAAAAAATCTCAAAATAAATAGTATTCAACTATGCGACAGAAAGCGCTATTAACTTCGAGATCCTTTTGACACTGCTTTTTCGGCAAGATAGTTTTCAAGCCCCGCTTTTCCTGATTCCGTTACCGGCTTTATCCATTTCTCGGTAAAGAAATAGTAAAGGCAAAGCGCCGCTTTAGGTATATCTTCGCAAACATACATAATTATGTAAACAAGTATGATATCAAGCTTCCACACATATGCCGCAACATAAGTCATGGGAATCGAGATCATCCAAAGACAGGCGGCGTCGTATATTAGCCCGCGTATCGTTTCTCCGCCCGGTCTGAAAATACCGACTATCTGTATATACGGGATGTTTCTTATACATATTTCGCAGGCATAGACCGTAATTATTCCTGTCGCCATTCTTACTGTTTCCGCGGTAATATTGCCCTCCAGATTGAACAGTTGCACAAGCTGATTTCTGAAAACAATTATGATCATGCCGATCGGAATTGAAATCAAAGGCACAAGCAGTGCCATGCGCTTCGCACATACTACGCCCTCCTTGATATTTCCGGCGCCGATCGCTTTACCGACCAACACGCATGAAGCGTTGCAGATACCCACAAATATCACAAATGCAATATTTTCAAACGTCTTGAGAATAGTCACCGCCGCGTAGTGCTCGCTTCCGAGGTTCGAATACAGCAGCGTAATAATAAATGTACCTAGTCCCCACATACTTTCGTTTGCGATGATCGGGGAAGCCTTTTTGTAAAACATTGCCACCGTCTGCATATTGAATCCGAGCAGTCTTTTAAGCGGTGCAACTATAATAAGCTTTTTGATTGCCGCAACCGCAAAAGCAATTATCGGACCCGCCCACGAAGAAATACAGGTAGCAAGCGCCGCTCCTGATACGCCCATTTCCGGCAGTCCGAACGCCCCGTATATAAGTCCATAGTTAAAAAAAGCATTGAGCACGGTCGTGCAAAGCGATATGAACATCGGCACCTTTACACACTCGGTCGAGCGCAAAAGCGCGAACATGATATTTCCGAGCATCACCGCAGGGTAAGAGTACGCGGCGATTTTCAGATACGACGCACCGGCTTCGATAACGGCAGGCTCGTTGTTGAAAATATGCATTATGCCCTCGGGAAACAGTCCCGCCGCACACAAAAAAACACCGGAAACGACAAATCCCGAAACAAGCGCGATGCCGTACACGTGGTAAATACCGTCAATGTTTCCGTCTCCCCAATATTGCGAAACGAATACCGACATTCCCGAGACGATTCCGAACAGTGCGATCTGCAGCAGCCAACTGAACTGCCCCGCCATACCGACGGCGGCAAGTGCGGTGTCACCGAGCTGACCGACCATGAGCGTATCCACAAGCGTAAACGAGCTGACAAGCAGATTCTGAAGCGCGATCGGCACTGCAAGCTTTAACATAGCTTTATAAAAGCTTTTATCACATAAAAATTGTTTGTTCACTTTTTTCTCCGTAAAATTATCTTGACAAAAAATCAGCACGCGGCATCGTCTGTTCTCTGAAGCCGAAACCGCGCATATTCATGCACCCGATCTTTATCGCCGCAAGATTTATGTCGGTGCAAAGTATCTTCGCCGTTTCTTCCATGTCGTATCCTTCCTTTGCAAGTGCAAGCACCTCGGAATCGTCAAGCAAAAGCTCAGCGGCAAATACATTTGCTTCATATTCAGGTCGGCTTTTCATATCATAAAGCACAAATTCCCGAAGACAGGCATCCTGCGCGAGTTTTCGGTGAAAGCGGTCGTGCCCCAGCTCATGCGCAAGTACGATCCGACTCTGATTTTCGTCAAGCGAGCTGTTTAATACAATAAAACGCTTTCGGTTGATAACGGTGTAAAAGCCTTTGAGCTTTGTAAAGCCGTCGCTTATTTTTACAGTAATGCCTAGTCCTTCCGCGATCTTAAAAGGATCGCGTGTACCGCAACGGCGCACAAGCTCCGTTGCGGTTTCAAATATTCTTTTTTTCATCCGACGGGTCTCTCCCAAACGTCAAATCATTTAGTTTCTGTCTTTTTCTTAGGCGCAAAACGCTTTGAATACTCTTTACTCTCAAGGTAAAGTTCTTGGATCTCATGTACGAATGCAAGCTTGTCGTCATCGTTAAGCTCACCGCCGGCGAACATCGCCGAAGCCTGTTCAAGCAACGCCTGCGCCTGCGCTCTGCCGCGATAGCCGTACTTTTCGTTTGCCGTCAGCAAAAACTCTTCGTCTTCATTTATAAAGTAGCCTTTTTCGGTTCCGAGCAACTCGGCGAGCTTGTAGTAAATCTTTCTGTCCTTAGGATAGCTCTCTCCGCCTTCGTAGTTAATTATCGTGCGCTTAGTGACGCCCGCCAACTCTGCAAGCTCCTCCTGCGTCAGCTTTTTTTCCTTGCGCGCTTTTCTCAATTTTTCTCCGAATTTCATAATGATCTCTCATATCGCCGCAGGCGACCCATAGTATAATCGGCAGCTTTACGGAACCGCAGCTCTACCCCGATTTCGTGAAATTACAGGTAAAAAGCTTGTCGCTTTGATCCCACAAACAATGCCTGTGCCGTTCTCCAAAAATTACATGAAAATATTTTTCGCATTTCTCTTGACAAGCGAGTTTGATTTTCATATAATATATGTGAAATTTATCTTCGCAAGTATTATAAAACATTTTTCACCTCAAGTCAATAGGTCTCGCAAATTTTCTCGATTTTTTTGTATCGGCACTCCGATACTCGGATGCTTTTGGGTAAATTCGGCTTGCGATGAAATATCAGCGTCGGCTTCGCCGACAGAAATTCGATACGTATATGGACAGAATCATACTTCACAGCGATCTGAATAATTTTTTTGCTTCGGCAGAATGTTTGCTTAATCCCGAGCTTAAAGAATCTTTTGTTGCAGTTTGCGGAGCAAGCGAAGACCGTCATGGGATCGTGCTCGCCAAAAATCAGAAAGCCAAGCTTTGCGGCGTTGCAACCGGTGACACAATTTTCAAAGCGCGTCAAAAATGTCCCGAATTAGTGTGCGTTCAGCCGCATTTTGAAGAATACCGCCGTTTTTCCAAAGCCGTAAAAAAGATCTATTCCGAATATACCGATGAAATCGAATCGTTCGGAATAGACGAATGTTGGCTTGATGTCACACACAGTACAGCGTTGTTCGGAAGCGGCAAAACGATCGCCGAAACGATCCGCGAACGCGTAAAACGCGAAACCGGCCTCACGGTATCGGTGGGAGTTTCCTTCAATAAAATATTTGCAAAGCTTTGCAGTGATTTAAAGAAGCCTGATGCCGTGACCGAGGTAACGCGTGAAAACTTCAAAGAAAAACTCTGGTGTCTCCCCGCTTCAAGTATGCTCGGAGTCGGAAGATCCACGGCAGCGGCGCTTGAAAGACGCGGTATCACCACCATCGGTCAACTTGCTGCGATACCTCCCGAGTTTCTGCAAAATTGGCTTGGTAAAAGCGGAGCCGTCCTTTCCGCTTATGCACGCGGGCTTGACTTTGAACCTGTCAAGATGTACGATTACTTTGAAGATCCCAAAAGTGTCGGACGGGGAGTTACCTGCCGTGCCGATCTGGTGAATGAATCCGAAGTTTCTCAGATAATCCTGTATCTTACGCGTGAAATATCTGCAACGCTCAGACGCGGCGGATATCTGGCAGGATCAATCGCACTCTGCCTGCGCACGCCTGACCTGTGCGACCGTGAACATTCGGAAAAGCTTGCTTCGCCCACACGTTCTTTTTCCGAGTTGCATCGCTCCGCGGTTGCGCTGTTCGAACGGTCATGCAGGTCGCTCCCGCTCAGAGCGGTCACGGTGCGCGTAGGAAACATTATCCGTGACAGCGAACCTGTGCGTTTTGATTTTTTTACGGATCCGCTTTCAAGCGAAAAACGCGAACGGCTTGAAGCCGCCGCTGACAGCCTGTGCAGCCGCTTCGGCAAAAATTCGGTAATGCCTGCCTCTCTGCTCGGCGGTAATAAGCTTCCGCACGCATTCACGGAAACAAGATTTCCGAAAAGTCATACTTTATGAGGTTTAAATACTTGCGCCGACTTAATATCACAGACCGTAAAACGTCCGACCGCCGAATTTTTCGACTCCGTTTCGGGCATTTTGCCGAAAACACGGTCATTTCGGAAAGCATCGGTCTCACGCAACAAAGAACTCCGATCGGTCCGAAACCGATCGGAGTTCTGCCGTGTTCAGTTGTAAGCCCGACAGAGGAAAGTCACGATCTGCGCCCTTGTGCAGATACCGTTTGAATCAAACAATTCGTTTGTTATTCCGTTCGTAATACCTTTTTCAAACGCCCACGCAGCCGCCTCGGCATAATAAGCGTCGCTCGGAACATCGGCAAATCCGCACGCATTCTTCGGCTCGGGCGAGCCTGCCGCACGCCACAGGAAAGTGACCGCCTGTGCTCTGGTGCAAAGCAGCTCGGGTCCGAACAGCTCATTTTCGATCCCGTTCGTAATACCCTTTTCAAACGCCCACGCAGCCGC
>DHJP01000013.1:1476-4787 GCA_002404395.1 Clostridiales bacterium UBA4717 | reverse complement strand
CGCCAGAGCGATATTCTCGCAATCGTTGAATAAATCCGCAATTATATTATCATAAGAAAGGTATGTGAACATTATGGCAAAGGAAATTTCATTCGGAATCGAAGCCAGAAATAAATTGCAGGCAGGCGTTGACAAACTCGCCGACACCGTAAAGATCACCCTTGGTCCTAAGGGAAGAAACGTTGTACTTGACAAGAAGTACGGCGCGCCGCTCATTACAAACGATGGTGTTACGATCGCAAAGGAGATCGAACTTGAGGACGCTATGGAAAACATGGGTGCTCAGCTCGTTAAAGAGGTCGCCACCAAGACCAATGACGCAGCCGGCGATGGCACAACGACCGCTACTCTGCTTGCTCAGGCGCTTATCCGCGAGGGCATGNNGCGGGCGATGGCACCACCACCGCTACCCTCCTTGCCCAGGCCATCATTCGCGAGGGCATGAAGAACGTAGCCGCAGGCGCTAACCCGATCATCATTCGTAAGGGCATCAAGAAAGCGGTTGATGCGGCAGTCGAAGCGCTTGTCGCAAACTCGAAGAAAGTCAACGGCAGTGACGACATCGCAAGAGTCGGCACTATCTCCGCCGGCGATGAAGTGATCGGTAAGCTGATTGCCGACGCTATGGAAAAAGTAACCAGCGACGGCGTTATCACCGTTGAAGAATCAAAGTCGGCAGAAACCTACAGCGAAGTGGTTGAAGGTATGCAGTTCGACCGCGGTTATCTCTCGCCTTACATGGCAACCGACACCGACAAAATGGAAGCGGTGCTCGATGATGCGCGTCTGCTCATCACCGACAAGAAGATCTCCAACATTCAGGAAGTGCTTCCGCTGCTTGAACAGGTCGTTCAGAACGGCATGAAGCTGCTTATTATCGCTGAAGATGTTGAGGGCGAAGCACTTACAACTCTCGTACTCAATAAGCTGCGCGGCACATTCACCGTATGCGCGGTCAAGGCGCCCGGTTTCGGCGACAGAAGAAAAGAAATGCTCCAGGATATCGCTATTCTGACCGGCGGTGAAGTGATCTCGAGCGATCTCGGACTTGAGCTTAAGGACACCACGCTTGAACAGCTCGGCCGTGCAAGACAGGTCAAGATCAACAAGGAAAACACCATTATTGTAGGCGGTGCGGGCGACAGCGCCGCTATCAAGGGCAGAATCGCACAGATCAAGGCGGCTATCGAAACCACCACGAGCGATTTTGACCGTGAGAAGCTCCAGGAAAGACTTGCAAAGCTTTCGGGCGGTGTTGCCGTGATCAAAGTCGGCGCCGCTACCGAAACCGAAATGAAAGAAAAGAAACTGCGCATTGAGGACGCGCTCAACGCAACGCGCGCCGCAGTTGAAGAGGGTATCGTTGCAGGCGGCGGAACCGCTTATCTGAACGCTATTCCTAAGGTAAAAGCAGTTGTTGATCTCGTTGACGGAGATGAAAAGACCGGTGTCAAGATCGTCCTCAAGGCACTTGAAGAACCGATTCGTCAGATCGCCGCAAATGCCGGACTTGAAGGCTCGGTAATCGTTGACAAGATCCTTGCAAACGGCACCGTAGGCTACGGTTTCGATGCATACAAGGAAGAATATGTCGATATGATCAAAGCCGGCATCGTCGATCCTACAAAGGTATCGAGAAGCGCGCTTCAGAATGCGGCTTCGGTAGCTTCGACCGTGCTCACGACCGAAGCGCTTGTTGCCGACAAGAAAGAAGAAACTCCGGCAGCCGCTCCCGCAGCAGGTATGGGCGGTATGGGCGGAATGTATTGATCCGCAAATCATAAACGAACAAATGGCTGTGGTCGCCTGACCACAGCCATTTTATTATGCGCAACGCGGTTTAAAAAACTCAAGTTGAGTTTTTAAACCACGTTTTGGGCTTTACGGTATTTTACGGTGATTGCGCCGCTCTTTTTGATCCGACACTATTTAGACATTTCAAAGCCGTGAATAAATCCGTCGGCTTCGGCAGAGCAAATATCTCCGCCGATCACTCTGTGTCCTTTGATTATTACGTTCGCATACACGACGCCCGGATAATCCTTATAATTTTTAACCGTATAAGTATATCTCATAACTTTTTTGAGCCTGTACTTTGAAAGGTCAAATCCCTGTTTTTTCTGTATCTCATTATATCCGGTAAAAACCTTGTCGAATTCCTCAGGTATCACGACTTCCGCTTCTTCGGTCGCAGTCGGATCGACCTCCCATCCGAACTGCTCCAAAAACTTCACCCGATCTTCATTTGTCTTGATCTTTGTATAGCTGTACTCCGAGGTTGCGGATGCCGCCGCTTCCCCGCCGGGCGCCGATACCGGTACCGGCTCATAGCTCGGAACAAAGGCGATCAGCGCAATCAATGCTGCGAGCGCGACCGTCACCGTTCCGAAAAATTTCAGCGTATTCGCACGCAAGGAATAAATAAACATAATGGTCATCCTTTCCGATTATTCTGTTGATACAGTATATTGCATAAAACATTTGCATATTCACGTGCGGCGCGAAAAATACGCCTTTGTATCCTTTGCCGTCTCACGTCCGAGTGTTACCAGATATACCGAATTTATTACAGTCATCACCGCCACCGAAAGATCGGCGATATCCCACATCACTCCTTCGCCGACAAAGGCAGCGGCAAACACCGATGACGAATAGATCGCGATATATATAAATATAAGCTTGCCGACTTTGGCGTCGGGCATATTGCCGACACCGATGCTATATGTGCCGAGAAATCTCACTGCTTCGATTCCGTATACCGCCCAACACAATATGGTGCCGAAAGCAAAAAACACGACCGCGACCGTAAGCAGCGGCGGCGCCACCCTGCCGATATAATGCGCATACGCATTTACGGCGACAGTCATTGCGCTTCCTCCCTCACTGCTCACGCCCGAGAGCAATACCACAAACGCAGTCATACTGCAAAGCACTATCGTATCAACAAAGACCTCAAGGATGCCGAAAAAGCCCTGCTCGCACGGACTGTCGGTATCGGCGGCGGCATGAGCGGTCGGCGACGTGCCGCTGCCCGCTTCATTTGAAAGGATGCCGCGCACCACACCGAGTCTCAGCGCTTCAAGCCACGCATAGCCGAGTGTGCCGCCACCGAATGCACGCAGTGAAAACGCGCCTGAAAAGATCTCGGAAAACACGGCGGGAAGCCTTGAAAAATCGGAAATAATTATGTAAAGCGATACTCCTACATATAACGCGCAAAAAACGGGGACTGCCACAAAGGTCAGCTCGCTGACCCGCGAAAAACCGCCCGAAAGAATTATGAAAGCAAGCAGAGCAAACACACCCGCCAT
>DHJP01000013.1:899-1430 GCA_002404395.1 Clostridiales bacterium UBA4717 | reverse complement strand
CACCCGCCACGGCAAATTTCGGAAAACCGAAACATTTTTCCGCCGCGTCGGTCATAACGCCGACCTGCACGACGCTGCCCATGCTTATCGAAGTAATAATACAAAGCACCGCAAAGCAAATACCGAGCAAGCGGTCGCCGTGCGCGCTCATATACATAAAAGCGCCGCCTGTGTATCTTCGCTTAGCGCCGTCGTCAATAAGCTTGCGGTATTTCACTGCGAGCACTGTTTCGGAATATTTCAACAGCATAGCCGCAAGCGCCGACAGCCACATCCAGAACACCGTACCTGCGCCGCCGATAGCGATAGCTCCCGCCACACCGGCGATATTTCCCACGCCGAGCGTGCCCGCAAGCGCTACGCACATTGCCTTTGCTGAGGAATTACCGCGTTTTTTATTCTTGAACAGCGCTGCCGATATCGTTTTGAGTTTGGTTATCGGAAAGAGCCCGAGAATGATTATATGGTAGATCCCGGCAGCAAAGATCACAACAGGCAATATCCGCCCGCAAATTGAGTCGGTCAGAAAAT
>DHJP01000013.1:0-831 GCA_002404395.1 Clostridiales bacterium UBA4717 | reverse complement strand
GTCGGCGAAGCCGACTCAGAAAGCAACCGCAAATATTCGGGGCGGCTCTGCAAAATTCGGGAGTAAAATTTGAAATTTTACTCAGCAAAGACTGATTTTTCACGCTCATACCTCCGAGTCAGACCCTGTATTAAGGCAGTACCGTATGACTTCGGATACGCTGTGCAAAAGTCCGCAAACTCACCGACAAAAAACTCAGGCAGATGCGCACCAAAGGCTCAGGTCAAAATCAAACGGGCCTGCATTAAATAATACTCAAGGGCTTTTCGCGTTATTACACGGACGCACAAAACCTGTGCATATTCTATTGACTTTAGCCGAATGTAATGATATAATTTGGGGGTCGGAGCATATATTTCCGGCAAAACGAATCATGAAAGGCGGCTGAATTTCAAAAGCCGAATCACAGTCAAATGAAAATATTGTTTCAGGGCGACAGCATAACCGATGCAGGCCGCGGACGTGAAAATCCGCACGAGCTCGGCGCAGGCTATCCCAAATATGCGGCAGAGCTTATACGCGAAGACTTCCCGGATACCGAATTTGAATTTATCAATCTCGGCATCAGCGGCAATCAGACAAAGGATCTCGTCGAAAGACTTGAATCCGACTTTATCGACATTGACCCGGATATTGTTTCGATCATGATCGGCATAAACGATGTCTGGCATCACGCCGCAGACAGATCATGGATACCGTCAGAGATATTTGAGCAGAACTACCGCACCGTGCTTTCCGCCGTGCGTGAAAAAACTTCGGCAAAGATCATTATACTTGAGCCTTATCTGCTTCCCGTACCCGACAAGGAAAATATGCGTGAAGATCTTGACC
>DHJP01000006.1:13742-15816 GCA_002404395.1 Clostridiales bacterium UBA4717 | reverse complement strand
TTTTACTGTCTTACCAGCAGGGACGCTCTGTGCGCTTATTTTTTATCAAACAGCTTTTCAAGTCCTCCGACCGGCATCGGCTTGTAAAAGTAATATCCTTGGAACATATCACAGCCGGCATCTTCGGCAGCGCTTTTATGCGCTTCGGTCTCTATGCCTTCGCAAAGCGTCAGCGAACCGAGGTCGTGCGCGATTTTTATAATGTTTTTCAGTATCAAAAAGCCTTTTTGAGTCGTCGCATTCTGGGTTATGGCTTTGTCGATCTTCACGATGCTCACATCAAAATCCTTTAAATCATCAAAACCGGTATACCCTTTTCCGAAATCATCAAGCAAAATAAGGATTCCTTTTTCCGCTAAGCAGGACAAATTTGCGGCTATTTCAGCCCGTTCGGCGGCGCTTGAGCTTTTGTCCTCAAGTATTTCGACGGCAATGCATGAGCAGTCTATATCATACTTTTTTATGATATCAAATATTTTTTCAGCCATATTTTTTTCGCAGAGCGTATATCGCGAAAAATTGACCGAATATACATATCCGATACGTTTTTCTTTATCGTTTGATATCCACTTGCAGTTCTTTTCGAAAATGTAGTAATCAAATTCTCTGCTCAATCCGACATTCCTCACCGCCGGCAGGAAAAAGCGCGGAGCTAAGATCCCCTCGGTTTGCGAATTAAGCCTTGATAATACCTCCGCTCCGAAAAGCTTACCTGTTTTGGCATTCAGGATCGGCTGATATTCAAGGAAAAAGCGGTCGCTTTCAATTTCATCCTGTATACTGTTTTCAATTTTCAGCTTTTTCTCAAATTCTCTTTCGCTTGAGCTGTCCCAACGGCAACAGATAACTTCCTTGTCCTCCGCCATACTCGAAGCCTTTTTGGCTCTCTCAAGCGCCGTTTCGAATAAAAGCTCGTTTGAAGCGGTGCATACGTATCCGAAGTAGAGTCGTGCCACATTCACAGCGCCGTGCTCCGCAAAAACTTCATTGATCTCTTTGAAACACCTTTCGATGCAAAGCTCGGTCTCACCCGGCTCCGAATAATTAAGCGCAACAAAATTTCCGTTCCCGCAAAGCGCGAGCTCACCGCCGATATCAAGGCTCAGATGTTCAAATAAAATTCTTTTGATCTGCGCATACATCCGTTCCGCCTTTGACTCGGAATGAAGTCTTTTCATACTGTCAAGAAAGATCGAAATATAGATCACCGAACGGCGTTTCCTGCGCTGACCCGAGCGTTTGAAATCGCGCTCAAGCTTTCCCATTCCGCAGAAATCCTTTTCCGCCGTTCCGTCTGCCGCTTTTACCGATTTTACCGTAAAATACAATCCAAGCACCACCATCAAAACAAAAATTGCCGAAAGAATCACTATGATCGCATACGGGTATTCAAGAATAGTCATTTGTTAATGCCTGTTATCCTTTTCAAATATCGGAAACGCTTTCGTTCCGCCGGTCCGCACCAGACCGAGTTCAAGTGCCGCCTTTGTAAATTTTTCAATATCTTTTTTCGCCGCCGACTTTCTTCTGACGAGTTCTTTTACAAGTGCAAAAAAGTCGATCGTAAGCAGTGCTCTGAGAATATCCGATCTCCGCACACCGCGCCGCTTGTATTCGGCGATAACTTCAAGCAGCGCATAGTTTATATCACGGGCATCAAATTTTCCGCGCGCCGCCTTTTTTAACCACTTTGCATATCGTATAAACTTATCGACATCCGTATGTTCTTTAAAATATATGCCGTTTATGTAAAACTCTTGCATCCCGTATTCGGGCAACTCAAGCACGTTCGCATAATATTTTTGCTGTATTCGCAATACCTCGGTATGTTGCCTTTCTACAGTTGTGCCGGTTATCTGCTTGTCGTGAAGCCGATATATCAAAAGACATTCGGGAAGGATCTGTATTTTATAATTTTGTATCGCCATTCTTGTCCACAGCTCAAGATCTTCGGTGCAGGTAAGCGTTGTATCATAGCACAAAGTCTTCATCACCTCAGCCTTTGCAATGACCCCGGGGTGAAGAATCGGGTTTGAGACAAGTAACATTGCGCGCAGCGCATTGTTATCACAGG
>DHJP01000006.1:0-13693 GCA_002404395.1 Clostridiales bacterium UBA4717 | reverse complement strand
AGCGCCCGCCGGCGCCTCCCGAAGAATATACGCCGCTTTTAAAAGTCATGAATCGGCAGGAGGACAACGACGTATCCGCGTGCTCCTCCATGAATTTGTATTGTTTTTCAAGCCTGTCGGGCAGGCAGATGTCATCCGCGTCCATTCTTGTTATGTATTTGCCGCGGCAAAGAGCCAATGCTTTGTTGAGAGAAGCGGGAAGCTTTAAGTTGACTTCGTTGGTATAGACCCTTATTCTCTTATCCCTTGAGGCAAGCAAAGCAAGAATTTCGCCTGTCAAGTCTGATGAGCAATCATTTATAACGATAAGCTCAAAGTCGGCAAAGGTCTGACTTATTATGCTTTCGACCGCTTCTTCAAGATACGCCTCGCCGTTATATACGCTCATAATCACCGAGATCTCGGGCATAGCTTTACTCACCCCTTTTTCAGCATATTTTTTATATTCTTGCACAAATTCAGAAAATAAAACGCCGTTCTATAGCATTTTTTCTTCATAAAAAAGATCGTTATTCGGCTTTTCGGAGAGATCCTGTTAAATTCCGCGTGCGCGATCAGCTCTTTGTGTATCGAATCATCTATATTATCCGCGAGCGCTTTAATGCTTTCAAAATGATCTCCCTCCGCCGCCGACGCCAATACAGCAAAGCACATAAAGCAGGAATAGCGGCAAAGCTGCTTTTTAATATCCGACACTCGGGAAATATCGTTTTTGCTTATTTCGGTTATGATATCCGCTATAAGCCCTATCTGTCCCGCGTTAAATTCTTTTGATATTGAGTCGGCTCTCACATTGTACAGATACGCCGCCTTTTTGCTTATGTACACGCTGTCCGCATTAAGATAACACGGGACCACACAGCAAAAATCCTCACCAAGTGATATTTTATCGCTCACGCTAAGCAGATGCGGCGTCAAAAGCTCTCTTTTTATCGCCTTCCCGGACAGATAATATGAAATATGGCGCATATCCGCGTCCATGAACAACTTCGGGTAAATATAGCTTTCAATGTCGCCGCGGGTGTAAAGCCCCTCATCAAGACAGTCGTCCGTAATGCGTACCGTACTTCCGTTTTTGACCCAACGGTATGCAAACGACACGATCTCACAGCCTGTATCGCATATCATCCTGTACGCGGACTCAAGCGTATCGGACTCGATAAGATCATCCGAATCAAGGTTGAATACATAATCCCCCTCGGCGAGCCGCATCCCGGCTTTTCTCGCGCCGGCAAGTCCGCTGTTTTGCTTATGCAGCACCTTTATGCGATCGTCCTTTTCCCTGTATGCGTCACAGATAGCGGGACAACCGTCTGGCGAACCGTCGTCCACCAGAATAAGTTCAAAATCGGTAAAACTCTGTTTCAAAACGCTTTCTATGCAATCGGGCAAATAGCTCTCGACCTTGTATACAGGCACTATTACCGAAAAAAACATATATTATCACCTACATATTTCTTAATCCTACGAGTATTTTAAGCAAAAAATACAGTCGGTACTTCATACCGTAAGCAAACACTCTTTGCTTGAACGGCAATGTTTTTATCGGATACGCGTTCAGCGCCTCCACCGTAAGGCTGTGCGTACATACCGCTTTAAGCCTTTCCCTCAGCTTTGCATATTCAAGCTTATTATCCGCAGCATACATGATCTCCTGCGAACATATTACCCTGCACATTGCCTGTCGGAACCTGCAAATATAAATAAAATATTCCTGCGGCTCGATATCCTTTCGAAACCTTTTTTCAACCTCGCTCACAAACGCAAGGCTTTTTTCAAACCGGTCGCTTTTATATGATTTTGAAATTGATCCCCCGTTCCTGCAATAATAATAAAATGCTTCGGGGATTCCGACCGCCTTACTTATATGAGAGATATAATCTATCATAAACAGCGCGTCCTCGGAGAGTATTTCTCTCTCGGACATAAACCGAATACCGTTTTCCTTTATTACCTCGTTTTTAAACAGGTTTTTCCAGACACTCATTCCGTATCTGCTGTCTTCCCGATCTTCAGGTCCCGCTCCGACTATTCCGATTTTCAATGCTTTCAGACTCTCTGCGGTATCAAAAAGAGTGTCCTTGTCAAAATATGTTCTAATGATGCGTTCGCCGGATTTTCCGAACATGATGCCGTCTGCAAATATCACCCCCGACATCACAAGCTCCGCTTTATATTCTTCGGCTTTCTCATAAAGTGTTCCGAACATATCCTCTGCGACATAATCGTCCGAATCGACAAAGCCGATATACTCGCCGACCGCGATCTCAAGCGCGGCATTTCTTGCCATGCCGGCGCCCTCGTTAGCTTTGTGAATGACCTTGACACGCTCATCATGCCTTGACATTTCCGTACATATCTCAAGCGAAGAATCGGTAGAGGAATCATCCGCAAGAATTATTTCAATTTCGCCGAGAGTTTGATTACGCAGAGAATTTACGCATCTTTCAAGATATTTTTCCGCATTGTATACCGGAACGATAATGCTTACCTTAGGCTTTGGCATTTGTATATCCCCCATCATATCAATTTTTCGTATTCCCTGATAAGCATATCCGCATAAGCTTTCGCGCTTAAAATGTTATCACTTTCTTTCGCACAGTTTGCTTTTATCGCTTTGTAGGTATCCTCGCTTTCAAGCAACGCTTTAATCCGAAGCGCAATTGCCTCGGGCGTAGGCTCATTCACCAACATTCCCGTAACACCGTCACAGACAAGCTCCGCCATTCCGCCGCTGTTCATCGTAACAACGGGCACTCCGGCGGAATGTGCCTCAAGTATCGAAAGCGGACAGTTTTCATAGCAAACCGACGGCAACAGAAGCGCGCTGGCAGCTCCGATGAACCTGCAAAGCTCGTCCCCCGTAAGGAATCCCATAAGCTTTATATTCGGAATGCCCTTAAGCACTTTTTCATCGGGCCCGCTCCCGGCTATCGCAAAAGTATATTCGGGAAGCCGCTTAGCCGCTTCCGCAAGATTCTCGATCCCCTTTTCCTTTGAAAGCCTTCCCACGTACGCAATGTAATTCTCAGACTCCCGATCGACGTTTTTGAATTGCTCTTTGTTTATGAAATTATGTATCGTTCTGGTTTTTCCCTTATAGTACCCGCTTGCCGACAAAAGCTTGTTTTCAAGGAAACGGCTCGGGCAAATATACAGGTCGACCTTTGCATAAGTCTTAAGCGATCGGTAAAGCTTTGCTTCAGCAGCGCCGATAATACTCTTGATCCGCGAAGCGTGAATACACCTGTTTTTGATACATTCGGTCAGCGAACCTTTGACGCACTTTTCACAGGGTATGTTTTTATCAAAATTGTACAGCAGATGGTTCGGACAGATCATCTGATAATCATGCACGGTCTGCACTAACGGAACCTTTTTACGCTTTACGCCGTAGATCACAGACGGAGTAAGTTGAAAATTTATATTGTTGAGGTGAACGATATCGGGCTTGAAACGGTCTATGACCCGCATGATCTTTCGCTTTGCTTCAACAGAGTAAATTATCTTAAATGGGTATAAAAACCTTGAAAATCCGGTTGAGTGAAAATCCATATTCAGAGTATACAGATCCGAAGAATTTCCGACGGTGTTTTTTTCGTCATACATACCGAAGAACTCAATATCGTGACCCATCTCCCGAAGCTGATCCGCGAGATAAAACATATAGCTTTCGCTGCCGCCGCGTGGGTAAAGAAATTTATTGACCATCAAAATTTTCATAACGGTAATTTCCCCCCTTTTCTCTGTGCTCCTTTGAAATATATCCGAACATTTTATATTCGCAGTCGCGTACTTTTTCGTCAAACCCGTTTCCCATCATAAGCATTGCAAGCACTCCCGTCAGAAGCGGATAATTCATAGTGTTGTCCGTTGAAGATACAATTACCAAATATAACGTCAGCATAAAGGCAACTATAGCGTTGTCGGCATTACCTCGTTTGCCGAAATACAGGACTCTGACTAAAGTTATCGAAATAAGCCATATAATGTATCCGAAAAAGCCGAGATCGATATAATGCTGCAGAAAGTCATTGTGAATAGACGCAACTCCGATATGCATAAACGTGTTGAGTTGGTAAGTCAGAAAGCCGATACCGTGGCCGAGAAAATCGGGAGCAAATTCGTAAAACCTGTCTACCGCATTATACATTCCCGCGCGCCCGTTTGTATTGATACCGGAGCTTTCCAACAGCTCAAACACATTGTGTTTGATCAAGGCGACATATCCGAGCAGTAAGCAGATAACAACAGAAGTCAGCACCGCAGCCGCCATGCACGCCGCGCTTTTGCTGCATCGCGCAACAAACTTCAAGAGATAGCCAAAGATAAGCGCCGCTGCAACAGCGACCATCGCGATTCGCTTGAATGCCGATAAAAAACAGAACACTGTCAATAACAGCAATATTAAATAAGACGCGCTTTTCTTTGGTTTGTAAAGCATATAGATCAGATATGCGCCGAGGCAGAACGCCAGCTCGTGTATCTCAGCCTTTACGATAATATCTCCGGTCACATCCGCAAAGGTAGTTACAAGCGTCACAAACTCAGAAAGGTAGTTCCCGAGTCCGTTCTGCGATATGATCGTTACTATCATCAAAAGGTTCGCGCACAGGATCGCCGCCAGATTATACCATATGGCCCTCCCGCCGAAAACATACAGCAACGCCCCCGCTCCCAAGGCAAACGAAAGCATATTCATATACACAAACGAACTTGAAAGTCCGCGTGAAATTACCCCGACGTCCGCCATTCCCATAAACCAGATAAAAAGCGACACAACGGTAGTTACCAAAAGCGGCAAGCTGTATACGCAGGCCTCGCGAAACGCGGTAAGACCTACAGCAATGTCCGGCTTGTATAAAAACAGAAGGAATGCCGAGCCAAAAAGGATCAGGGCAAACGCATGGCGGTATGTGACATACAGACCGATATCAATATATTCATTCAAAAAATAATACATCAGCACAGCCACAGCCATAAAGTAAGATTCTTTGACCTTTGTGAGGACCTGTTTTTCCATGCGTCCTGCCCTCCTTTCAATCGGAATTATTTACGTATCGCTCTTTTGGTCCGGCGCCGAAATATAGCTCTTTTTATTTTTGATAGCCTCCGAAAGCAATTTTCTTGCCGTTTTGTTTTCGTTCAGCGACTCTGAAACACCGATCTTGTATTCTATCGCGACTTCGCGGCAGACCTCCCTCTCGTCAAGTCTGAGTCTGAAAAGTCTCATTATATCTTCAACCGTGATATAATCCGAGTTTTCCGTCATCATGACAAAACTGCCGTTGCCGTTGTAAATATATTCGGTATCCGATCTGCCGAAAGCTTCCTTTATGTATTCTGCAAACATTCTGACCGTCTCATCGCCGACCTCACGCGAGTGTTCGGCGTTTATGTGAATCAGGTTGGATATATCAACCAAGCAGTATACGATACCGTCATCAAGCAATTTCTTATCTTTTGACTTCAGATACCTGTCAAGATACGCTCTGTTATATAATCCCGTAAGACGGTCGGTGTAGAAAATGCTCATGATTATATCGCCGAGCCTTCCTATAACCAAGGCACCGCCGCAGCAAAGGATCATAAAGAAAATAAATGCGATCGCCGTATAAAGCTTTACGTTAACGCTTTCTCTTATCGAAGCCGTAGACAACACCGAAATATAACTTGCGCCGAGATATTTGTTGTATTCGTCGTTGGTTTTCATCGCAGTATCATAAAGCCCCGAAAGCTCGCCTAAAAGCAGATCGATATCCTGCTCGATCTCCGCTCTGACTTCGGCGTACTCCGTGTCGGAAAGCTCGGCGCAGGTGAGATCCGACTGTCCGCATATACCGCCGCAGTTGCCCGTACACGCCGTGAACGTGTCGATAATGTAATTGCAATATGCAGAATCAATGACCGCAAGCTCCCGACTTTCGGTGTGTTCTCTGAAACCGTAGATCAATTCGTCATATGTTACGGTTTGGTCTCCGTTGTAATCTAGGACGTTTTTCTCATGAAGATCATCAAGAATATACTCGTGGTCAATATTGGTGTTGCCCGAATCTCTCATTTTTTTAACGTAAGCGTCGATCACCTCTGTGAGGTCCGCAATTATGCGCTCCTCTCTTGCGTTTGAAATGCTGTTGCTGTCAATTCGGGCAGTATAGTCGGCAACCAGCACCGACTTGTTTTTTGTGACCTGATACTTATATATCTTCGATAAGATCGAAGATACCCTGACCTGCTTCAGATAATTGAAATCGTCGGCAAGCTCGGCAAACGATACCCCCGTTTCGGTGGAGCGGTAGTAATTGTTCTGCGCAACTCTCTGATTGAATATTTTCACGGCGTCGCCGATATTGGCATCGATCAGCTCCATCATCTCAATAAAATCGTAATCGTTTCTATCAAGATTTTCAATCGTGTTGTTCGCCGGGATCACATTTACATATTCGCGGCTGAACTGCTCAAAATAAATATCCAGAGTCTCGTTGAGTATAGTTCTCGCGAAGCCTTCGCCCTCGCCGCTTGTCGAAGCAAAAGAAACGATAAAGGTGCTCGGCTCATATATGTATTCTTCTCCCTCTTCAAGCTTTGCCTCTTTTTGAGCCACTTTATCCATATCCTCAACGGGAGTTATGTCGATCCTTGATATAAGGCTGTCAACCGAATAGATGCCGCCAAGCCCCAGCTTGTCTACCACCTTTGACATTACGGCGGAGGATTTGATCTCGTTTACATCAAGCTTATCTCCGGTCGGTGTAAGCCCCTTTTCCGCCTGCACGTCATTGTAGTGGATTACCTCCGAAGCTATATATGTGTTTGATCTTGAAAGCCTGAAATATGCGGCATAGGTCGCGAGAATACAAAGGGCAATGATGAGCGGTATAAACTTTTTTAAATACTTTAATATCCGAAAGCTTTTCATTCTCATCCTCCGTTATGCCTTTTGTGGAAATTTCCTTGAAATTTTCCATAGCACAAGCGCTGCATATGCAAAAAGCGCAAATACCGCAAGCGCTTTCAACTCGCTCATAAACGAAGCGCCGTAAATAGTTACCGCAACGCACTGATTCATCTTGTAACGCGAATACTCTCTGCCGGCAATTATCGCCTCTTTTTCAAAGTCCTTGATGCTGTTATACGCCGAATCTATAAGCAAGTCTGCCGATTCATATAATTTTGCCGACTGTTTTGCGTAAGTGATCTTGTCGATCTCCGCTTCGTTTTCCATGATCTCCTTGCCTACTGCGGCAACGTCGCTGCTGTAGCCCGCCGCCAGAACGGACAGCTCATCGACGCCGACCTTCGTTCTGCCCATATAATATTTTCCCGAGCTGTCCCAAGTCGGTACCAGCACAACGCTTATCATTTCCTCGCCGTACATATCTATTGCCCGACGGCATACCTCATATGACGCCTCGCTTTTTTTACGGTCATACTCCAGATCGTTGTTTTGATATGTCAGTCGGTCAATATAGCCTACCTTGTCCCGTGCGATCCCGTTTTGAAGAATGAAAGACTTCAAATTCTGATTTATCTGAATTTCTTTGAAATTATATACCTTTCCCGCGATCGAATTGAAAGTACTTCCGTCATCCGTTACAAAACTCGGGTCCTTTTCCGCCATGCCGTACAGATAATTGAGCACAGCTCCGGCTTCTTTTTCAAGATAAGCGACTGCATCGGAATACTCCGTTTTGCCGAAATCGGGCTTTTGTGCGTCAAGGCTGAAATTATCGGTATATTTTTCGATATAATACTCCTTGTACGCAGTGGTGACAAGATTGATAACATTCTCCGAGTCAAGGTGAGACGTATTCTTTGAAGCATGATATTCCACCGCAAATTCGGTAGATATATGGTACTTCGATTCATCGCCGACGCCGCCCTGCACGTAAGGATAAACCGAAAGACAATCCTTGAGCTGTTTTACACTCACGTTCTCAAGCGCACCTTTATTTATAGCCCGCTCTATTACCTCATCGCTTATGATCTCCGTCATATTGTATCTGGTCCCGTTGGAGTTAAGCGCCTGCGAAGCCTCGGAATAATTCAGCGAAATGACCGCATTTACGGATTTTTTTAGGTCAATATGGTAAAAGATCCCGTATACCATAGTGACGACAAAACATATAAGTATTATCCCCGCATTGAAATATTCCGCGCTTTTAAAGATCTGCGCACGTTCTGTGCGGTTGACGTTTTTTAAGCGAAAAAATATTATCGCCGCCGATACGGCAAGCAAGCCGCCGACAATTATAATTATCGCTTTCTGTAATATGTCGTTAAGCATCTTTCTGTCCTCCTTTCAAAATTAAAATTTATTTATATCAATAATAACAAGCTCCGGCTGATTGTTTATGCGAAAAATATCCGAATTTTCAAGCCCTCCGCTTACGATCAAAGGCGTGCCTGAGGCATCGTATCTGCCGTAAACGAAAGCGCCGCTCCGTCCCGGGAATATACCGCCCTCGTGCGTATACAACGGGCCGAGCACGGGAACGCGTGCGATACCTCCGTGAGTGTGTCCGCAAACTATCAGATCACCCCAGAGCTCGGAGGTAAATTCTTCAAACAGGATCGGCTCATGTATTGCCGTAATTTTGAGATTGTCCTCGTTTTCGTATATATAGTCTGAAAAAGCTTTCCCCGAATACGGCCAGAACGCCGACGGATTTGAAGTCAGCACCCCGTACACATCAATTGTCATACCCTTAACATTTATTGTATCCTTTTCGTTTTTAAGCACCCTGACTCCGACGCTTTCGAGCCTGTCTCCGAAAGGATCGCTGAGTTTTAAAAGCGCCGTCTCATCGCGGTTGCTTTCATCAAACCCGAATTTTTCATCAAGCGCCTCTTTGTTTAACGGTACATCATAAATACCTTCGGCCTCGTTGTTCCCGTATATGTAATATGTCGGAGCGATCCCCGAAAGCTTTTCTCCCAGATCGGAAGCAAAATCAGCATCGCTAACGACCGAGTCCACCATATCGCCGGTGCATATTATTATGTCGGGCTTCAGTTCTTCAATACGATGCAAAAGCTCTCGGTTATTTTCGCCGTAGACCGAACCGTGTAAGTCCGACAGCTGAATAACACGCACGCGGCTGTCAACCTTGATACTGCTTGTACTGTAAAAGGTTTCTCTGAAATTCCGATTCTCTATGTAACTGCACATGACCACAATTATCATGGTCGCCATGCAGACAAAAAGCATACCTATAACGAAAAATTTAAATGCATTTATATTCTTTTTGGCTTTGGTGCTCAAACGTTTACCCTTGCGTTTTTTTACGATTTTGATATTTTTAATGTCGCCGAATACGGCTTGAATTGCAATTGATAAGGGAGTCTTACATTTTTTTCTGAACAGTTTTATGCTTTCTTCGCCGTGATAGCAAACAATAACCTTATCATCGGAAACACTTTCGATATCAAAAGTATCCGCCCAGGCATCGTACAATTCGTCCGAGGAAAATTCCTTGAAAAGCGCTTTTATCCTCGCTTGGGTGTTCTCATTTTTATCGGTATTTCTTATGTTATCCATATCAAACAAACCTTTACATCAATTTTCGGTACAGCGAACAGGTCGCTTTTGCCGCTTCCTGCCATGCGTACTTTCGGAACACAAATTCGTCGGCGCCCTCACGAAGCCGCTCGACAAGTGCGCGATCGCCGCACAGGATCCGAAGCTTTTCCGTCAGATCCGTCACGTTTCCTGCTTTAAAATAAACCGCCTTATCCCCGGCGACCGAGGTGTTTTCCGGAATATCCGAGCACAACAAAGCATTTTTATATGCAAGCGATTCAAGCAAGGATAACGACATTCCCTCAAGCACGGACGGCAGCACATTGAGATACGAATTTGAATATATCTCTTTCAGAATATCTCCCGATACAAAACCGGTAAATATAATATTCGGATTTCCCGCCGCCCTTTCGCGAAGCATTTTCACATAATCGTCGGTGTCGCTTGTGTCGCCCGCAATGACCAGCTTTTTATCGGTTCTGACACTGCAATAAGCGTCGATCAGATGATGTATCCCTTTTTCTTCGGTCAACCTTGAAACTACCGATATGTATGAATCCTTACTCAATCCGAATTTTTCGGTAATAAGCCGGGCGGCTTTTTTTTCGGGCGGATTTATTCCGTTGTGAATGATCGTCGTTTCACGGTTATAGGTTTTTATAAAATAATCCTGCGCCGTCCGACTAAGTACGATAACCTCATCCGCATATCTTGCAAGGAGCCGTTCTCCGAATTTTATATACTTTGAAGCGAAGCCTTTCCCCCACTTTTCACGCTGCCAATCCAAGCCGTGAACCGTAGCAACGCACTTCTTGCCGAAAAGCTTCGGTATCCAGATCGCGGCGCATGGTCCCTCTGCATGAAAGTGAATAATATCATATCCTCCGAAAGTCGCTGATATTGCGGCAGTGAATGAAGCTATCATTGCCGCAAATCCGCGTACATTGAGCGTCAATGCCCTTTTCAGCCTCACGCCCTTGTAGGTATTGTTCACCACGCACCCCACATATTCGTTTTCAACCTTGTCCGATGAACGGTTATAGCAGGTAACGTCAATTCCCGACTCTACAAGCAGCGGACACAGGTTCGTAAGCACATTTTCTATTCCGCCGCGTCTTGACGGAACTACCTTGTGCCCGATCATAGCAACTTTCATTTTCCACCCTGAGCAGGCTCAGCGCCCGGTAGCGGTAAGCATAACTATCGGCGTTTTGAGCATAATTTTCAGATCATTCAAAAATGTTCGCGTCTGTATGTATTCGATATCCATTTCAACCCATTCTTCAAACGGAATATCGTTTCTGTTTTTGGAGATCTGCCAGGTACACGTGATACCCGGAGTAACCAACAGTCTGAGTTTTTGATAATCGGTATAGTATTTTACCTCTCGCGGGAGCGGCGGCCTCGGACCCACCAAGGTCATATCGCCCTTGAAAACATTGAAAAACTGCATAAGCTCATCAAGCGAAAGCCGTCTTAAATATTTACCGACTCTCGTTATGCGCGGATCGTTCTTCATTTTGAATACCGGACCGTCCATTTCATTTTGGTTTGCGATCACATCAATCATTTTATCCGCGCCGGCTCTCATGGTCCTGAACTTGTACATATAAAATTCTTTCCCGTGACGTCCGACTCTTATCTGCTTGTAGAACGGTCCGGCGCTCGGATCGTCAATGACGACCACGATCGCGATAATGACCATTAAAGGCAGGAAAAACAGCAAGATCAGCGTTGCAAAGAATATGTCAAAAAGTCTTTTCTTTTTCCAATAAGATGCGTATGATTTTTCAATGATCGCTTCAAGCTTTTCACGTGTTTTGGCATCCACTTTATCCTTTTCGATATACGGCATTACAACTCATCTCTTTTCCTGAATTTATCTCAAAACTGATTTTTGGGGTACGCTTACCACTCAAACCACTTTAATTTGTGCAAAAATTTCCCGTACAGTTTTTCATAAAGGCGTACTCCGATGATACGCTTTATAAACAACGTGCGCTTTGCGGCGGGAGAGATCCACGAAGCGCAAAAATGATGTATCGAATAGGTATTTTCGGTTAGGATCTTCTTACCCGTATAATATTTTATCGGGCAAAGATAATCCTCGGGAAGCATACGTATACCCATGAATACCTGATTTTTGTTTTCGGTATCCATACCGAGCGTTTTAAGTGATTCGGTGTTTCTTTTCGGGCAAGGCGTAAGGTCATACGTGCCGTCGGGAAGCAAAAAGGGAATGTCATCGTAATCCTTGAGCAGTGCGGCGATAAGCCCGCTCCCCGGCTCGCAGGCAAACCCGAGTCCCGTCGCAACAAGTCCGTGGTCATCGAAACCCATATAGCCGTTTCCGTTTATAAGCTCATCAAGCGGCTTTATAAGCTCAACATCGGTATCAAGATAGATCCCGCCCTCGTCATATAACACCTTAAGTCTCGCATAATCGCTTACAAACGCCCATTTCCCCGCTTCGTATGCCTCTCTTGCGTATCGGTTTTCGGTCACATCGAAATCAGCTTCGGTATGACAAACTATTCGATATTCGGGGCAGTATTTGCGCCAACTTTCAATACATTTTTCCGCAAGCGTCGGCATATTGCCTTTGCCGAACCAACAGTAATGGATCACTTTCGGAATACTCATCGTTTTCTCTCCTTAAACAAACCGACAGCGGTGTTGAACGCGGCTCTGTTAAATATAAAGTTTACAAGCAGGTATGCTCCGACTATCCATATCGAGTGAATGAATCCTAAACCCAAAAGCCTCCAAAAGCCGACGTATTCAAAGCGGTCAACAAAAAGCAACGCCATGATCCCGGCAAATACCGCGCCGTTTGTAATCAATACTTTATATGTACACATCTGACTTCTTTTTAAAATTTTGCTGTTTGAGTAATATATCGTCACTATTCCGCGATACAAAAGCGCCGCAGCCGAGCCGAGTATCGCGCCGCATATTCCCATATACAGTATCGCCGCAATCGAAAGTGTAATATTGATAACCATTTCCCATACGGCGTATGCGCGGGTCCTTTGAAACTCACCCGAATATTCAATAATGCTGTTTGCAGGTAATTTGGCATTTGCAAATAAGCTCATCAGCGTGAAAAGAAACAACAGCGGCGCATTTGTATATTCAGCGTCGTTTATGCCGCTTGTGTATATCTGTATGAGCGGAAGCAGAAATACCGCCATAAGCGTGTAGACGATAAAGGTTATCATGACATAAAAAACTTCGTACATATCGTATATTCTGTCAAATTCAGCTCTGTCGGTATGAAACAGCTGTCCGAGCGCAAAGTTGAATGACGAAACCACGCTTGTAATGAAATTCTGCACCTGAGCAAAAAATATATTGTATATGGAATAGATGCTTACCGCCTTGAAGTCGCAAAGCACAGAAATCAGTATCACGTCGGTATTATTGAAAACCATACCCGAAAGCTGATGAACCAGAACCGAGTTTTTCTGTGAAACCGCGGCAAAATCGGGCTTTGTTTTCAGATCCAGCCATTTATATCTGCGCTTTGCGTAGATATATAAAAAGACAAGCTGTGCAAGATAAATTATACAATAGACCGTTTGAATGAGAATGAGACTGTCGCTCAAAAGCAAAACAAGTATCTTCGCGGCGTTTGAAACGAGTTGAAGGATCGTATCCGCGCTGTTTATGACATATTTTCTGCCGTCCACCTCCATCAGTATCCGATACTTCGCCTGAACAAAATAGCTGAATACCGCCGGTATCGCATTTAATATGATTATAAAAAACAGAACGTTATTGTTTATCGATGTCGGTATGACGTATGCATACACTATCGCCACAATAAGTACAATAGCCGAGTATATTATGCCCGTCCTGATATAGTAAACGCGGGTCGCCGACAAGACCGCGCTTGCGCCCTTGTGATCCCTCTCACCGATCCTTTTATACAGCGCCTGAGTCGATGCCAGCCCGACTCCCGCCTCTAAAAGCAAAAGGTATGAAAAGATCTGCTTTATCGTCGAAAGTACCCCGTTTACTTCCGAGCCGAAATTTTCAAGATACAGCCTCGGCAGCAGAAAGCTGACCGCAATTAGCACGACCTGATAAACAAGCGACGATATTAAGTTGCGTTTGATCCTTGAATCCTTGTCAGCCAATTTTCCGCCTCGTATAATATAAAAGTAG
>DHJP01000094.1 GCA_002404395.1 Clostridiales bacterium UBA4717 | reverse complement strand
AAACTTTTTAAAACTTACGCGAAACTTTTTAAAACTTACGCGAAAGTTTTTCAAATTTTCGGAAACTTCCGAAAACGCAAATTAAAACAGCGAATGCCGTATCGTGCCGTTTTGTAAAAGCGGTCGGGACAACGATATCACCGTCCGTAACCGAATATTTAAGCCCTCGTGCGGCAGAGCGTTTCCTGCCGCACGAGGGCTTTGCTGTATTAACATGTGCGCTGCACAGACTCAGCTTTTCCTCCACGTGGAGGGAGCGAGCGCGACCAGGATCGGGTAAACTTCAAGTCTGCCGGCAAGCATTACAAAGGCAAGCACGCATTTGGAAAGCGCCGAACATTCCGAAAAGCCGCCTGCGGGTCCGAAGCTGTCGAAGCCCGGTCCGACATTGTTGAAGCAGGTGGCGGCGCCGCTTATCACCTCGGTGAGCGTGAAGTGCGCCGGGTCCGCCGCAAGGATCAGCATCGTGCCGCCGAGCATGAACAGGCAGAGCGCAAGATAGGTCCCGACGCCGCTTAAGGTGCGTTCGTCGATCTGCTCGCCGTCAAGCTTGACGGTCGCCGCCGAGCGCGGGTGCACGAGCTTTTTGAACTCGCGGCGCACCAGCTTGAAGAGCATGAGCACGCGCGAGAGCTTGAAGCCGCCGGCGGTCGAGCCTGAGCAGCCGCCGATCAGAAGCAGAATGAATATCACGCTTTTGGCAAGCGTCGGCCACAGGTCGAAGTTGCAGGTAGAGTAGCCGGTCGTCGTGATTATCGAAGCCACTTGGAAGAAGGAGGCGCGCAGCGCTTCGGACACGCTCGGAAACTGCGGTATTACCGAAATGCAGATTATGCCGGTCGCCGCCGCCGAGATCGTGAGATACAAGAACATTTCGCCGTTTTTGAGCGACTTGAAGCGCTTTATCAGAATATAGTAGTAGATATTGAAGTTTATGCCGAAAAGCAGCATAAAGGCCGCGATTATCCACTGAATTGCGGGTGAAAAGGAGGCAAGTCCGTCGTTATACAGTCCGAAGCCGCCGGTGCCCGCCGTGCCGAAAGAGTGGGCGATGCTGTCAAAGGGGGACATTCCGAATGCAAAGAGCAATATCATTTCAAGCGCGGTCATCGCAAGATATATAAGGTAGAGGATCTTGGCGGTGTCGCGCACCTTGGGCACCAGCTTGCCGACGACAGGACCCGGCATTTCGGCGCGCATCAGGTGTATTGAGCGGCCGCCGACTCCCGGCACCAGCGCCATGACGAGCACGAGCACTCCCATGCCGCCGACAAAATGCGAAAAGCTGCGCCACATGAGCACCGATCTGCTTACCGACTCCACATTTGTAAGTATCGTCGCGCCGGTGGTCGTGAAGCCGCTTGCCGTCTCAAAAAAGGCGTCGGCAAACGAGCTTACCGTGCCCGACAGCAGAAAGGGGAGCGCGCCGATGAGCGAGGTCAGAGTCCAGGTCAGCGCGACCGCGACAAAGCCCTCCTTGGCGTAAAAGGTGCTGTCGTGGCGCCGCGTCAGCAGGACGAGCAGCTCGCCCGCCGCAAGCGAAATGATCCCCGTGACGATAAAGGGAAGCGGAGTTTCGCGAAAGCAGAGCGCGGTGACAATCGGCACAAGGTAGAGCGCCGCTTCGATCCTGAGGATACGCCCGAGCAGGTGAAAGATCATTTTTTTATTCATAAGCCGCTTTCTCCTTGGATTCAGGCGATAATATCCGAAAGATCGTCGAAATTCTGCTCGGCGGTAAAGACTATCACTTTATCGCCCGCAAGCACCGAGTCGTTACCGGTCGGGATGATCGGATGCCTGTCGCGAATTATTCCGGCGATCAGCGTGTTCGGCTTGAGCTTCAGCTCGCGTAAAGGCTTCGAGAGGAAGGACAGATCGGAGGCGGCGGTAAATTCAAGCGCCTCGGCTTTGCCGTCCATCAGTTTATAAAGGGTATCGACGCGGCTCCCGACCGAGTTTGAAAGCGCGCGCGCATAGCTGACTATCACGTCGGCAACGGCGCGTCTCGGGGAGATAACGCTGTCAAGGTTCAGCCGCTGTGCGAGCGGCGCAAGCTCGCTGCGGTTGATCTTGGTGATGACCTTCGGCACGCCTTGGTCAGCCGCAAAATACGAGATCAGGATATTCTGCTCATCCATTCCGGTGAGCGAAACGAAGGCGTCGGCTGAGTGCAGTCCTTCTTCAAGCAGCAGCTCCTGCTTCGCGCCGTCGCCGTTTATGATCGTGGCGTTCGGCAAAAGGTTGCATAATTCTATGCAAAGCGCTTCGTCGCGCTCGATCAGCTTGACCGAGCTGCCGGCGGCGATAAGCTTTTTCGCGAGATAATACGCGGTGCGGCTGCCGCCGAGGATCATTACGTTCTTCGCTCCCGGGCGGTACTCGCCGATATCGTGGAGCAGACGCTCAAGCTCGGTCGGCGCGGCGGTCAGTCCGATACGGTCGCCGCTTTTTAATTCAAAGTTGCCGTCCGGGATAAATACGCGCTCACCGCGCAGTACGGCGCAGACCAAGAATTTCGCCTTGTATTTCAGGCGCATTGCCGAGAGGGTCACGCCGTCAAGCGGGCTGTCGGCTTTAAGCTTCAATTCGATCATTTCAAAATTGCGCCTTGAGAAGGTCTCGAGCTTCATTGCGGAGGGAAGCTTCAGAATATTGAAGAGCGCGTGCGCGGCGAGCCGCTCGGGGTTTATCGCCATTGCCAGATCAAGCTCGTGCCTTAAAAAGCCGAGCGAATTGTCGTTGTATTCGGGATTGCGTATGCGCGCGATCGTATTTTTCGCGCCGAGCCGCTTTGCGAGGAAGCAGGAGAGCATATTTAGCTCGTCCGAACCGGTAGACGCTACGAACAGCTCCGCGTTCCCGACTCCCGCTTCGGTGAGCGTATTGCAGTCGGACGCACTGCCGCAGACTCCCATTACGTCGTATACGTTGGCGACTTCGCCGAGTTCAACGCTGTCGGTGTCGATGATAACAAGATCGTGCCCCTCCGAAGCGAGCCTCGAAACGAGCGTCGCTCCGATCTTTCCCATTCCGGCTATAACTATGTTCATAATTTACCTCATTTTTCAACCGCCCGCCGTTTTGCGGGCTTACCTTATAAGTATATACCATTTTTGAGAATTTTTCAAGTACATGGGGCAGAGTTGCGGGAGATATTGCAAAAAAAGTCCTCGCTTCGCCGCTTTTACCGATACTTAAAAATTTTTTAAAAAATATGTGAGTGTTTTATCGCTTCCTATTGACAAAATAGTAAAAAGATGTTATCATACAACTGTACTAATACAAATAGTACACATGACACAACCCAAGCATGAAAGGAGCAATTGCCGTGAGTATGATAACGGTGGATCTGCGCTCGCGCACACCGATATACGAACAGCTTGTCGAAAATATCAAGCGGCTTATCACCGACGGGCTTATGCTGCCGGACGAGCAGTTGCCTGCGGTACGTAAGCTTGCCGGCGAGCTTGCCATTAACCCGAACACCATTCAGAAGGCATACAACCTGCTTGAATCCGCCGGCGTCGTCTATTCGCTTCCGGGTCGCGGGAGCTTTGTGGCGAGCAATACCGAAACGCTGTCGGAGCTTGAGCGCGCCTCGCTTATGGGCAGGTTCAGGCAGAACGCCGGCGAAGCAAGGCGTTTGGGAATCGGTTTCGACGAGCTTTGGTCGGTTATACGCGAAGCTTATGACACTCCGCTTCAGAATGTGAGCGCGAACAGATCCGGGTCGGCTACGCCGACAACTGAATTTTGACATGATAAACGTGAACAGCGTTACCAAAAGCTTTGACGGGTTTGTGTCCGTCGATAACGTGAGCACCTGCGTGCCCGACGGCTCGATCTACGGGCTTATCGGCTCGAACGGTTCCGGAAAATCCACACTGCTTCGCATAATGTGCGGAGTTTACGCGCCGAACATCGGCGAGGTGGTATATGACGGCGAGCAGGTCTGGGAAAACGAGGCGGTCAAGGCGCAGATATTGTATCTGTCGGACGAGAGCTTCTTCAAGCCTCATTCCACCGCCGAAGATATCAAAGCGTTATATAAATGTATATGGAAGAATTTTTCGGAAGAAAAATATAAAAAATTGCGCGACGCCTTCGGGCTTGATACCAAAAAGAAGATCGGCACCTTTTCAAAGGGAATGCAGAAGCAGACGGCGGTGATGCTCGCGCTGGCGGCGAATCCGCGCTACCTGCTCTGCGACGAGACCTTTGACGGGCTTGACCCGGTCATGCGCAAGCTGGTCAAGGCGATAATCGCCGACGAGGTCGCCGCGGGCGACATTACGACGGTCATCGCGTCGCACAATCTTTCCGAGCTTGACGAATTTGCAGACCGCATTGCGCTTTTGCACCGCGGCAAGCTGATCGTCAACGCGGAGCTTGACGACGTGAAGCTCGGACTGCACAAGCTTCAGGCGGTCTTTGAGGACGACTCGGTTCTGCCCGAGGGGCTTGACGCGGTAAGCGTTGAAAGGCGCGGCAGACTTGTTACGATGGTGGTGCGCGGGAGCGAGGAATCCATCAGGGCACGGGTCGGACGCTGTGCTCCGGTCTACGTTGAGCTGCTTCCGCTGACGCTTGATGAGATCTTTATTTGTGAAATGGAGGAGAAAGGCTATGACGCAACAGGGCTCGGAATCGGCAAATAAGCATATTTCCGCCGCGTTTTTCGGCAAGCTCCTTCGTGACCGTTGGACTCAGCTGATATTATATTTCTTCGTATTTTTCTTCACCGGCTCGGTGCCGCTCATGATGTATGCGACAAAGCTTAAGAGCCGGCTTGAGCAGGAGCTTCCGAAGTTTGACCCGATCAAGGATATCGCGGAGCTTTTGAGTGAAGCGCCGACGGTTTATACCGTGATCGCGGGGATCGTCGCGCTCTTTTGCGCGATATTGATGTTTTCCTACCTCAATTCGCGCGTGAGCGTGAATTTTTACCACAGTCTGCCGATCAGGCGCACAAAATTATTCTTCATGCACTACTTCGGCGGTATCTTTATCTTCGCCGCCGCGGTCGTCGCAAATCTGCTGATCGCTTTCGGTATTCTCGCGGCGAACGGCTTCTTTGAGGCAAAGCTTGCGGCGATGCTTGTGCGGATCGCGCTGTCGGCGGCAGTTTACTTCATTGTAATATATTCTTCGACCGTGCTTGTCGGTATGACCACGGGACTTGCGCCGGTGCAGTTTCTGCTGACGCTGTTCGCGATGGCGATACTTCCTTTGCTTTACCTTGCATGGATCCTTTATAATTATGAGTTCGTAACCAATTTCTGGGTAGATTATTACCTTACATATGATAAGATAAAATGGCTCAGCCCGATATTCTTTGTCGGCAGCGGCGAGGTGCTCGGCACGGGCAAAGTGATCGGCGCGTTTGCCTTTTCACTCGTATGCGTCATCATCTCGGTCGTGCTCTATCACTTCCGCCTGAGCGAACGCTCGGGCAATCCGATCGTTTTCGGCGGCTTTGCGCAGTTCGTAAAATATGCGGTGATGCTGACCGCGGCGCTGTATGCGGCGATCCTTTTCTACGAGATCGGCGGCTGGTTCTATTTCGGCGCGGTCTCGGGCACGGTGCTTTCGTGGATGATCGCGAACGCGATAATCAACAAGACCGGGCGTGCGATGTTCAAAGGCGTGCGCGGCATGGCGATATTCGCCGTCTGTCTGCTTGCGCTCATAAGCGTGCCGCGCTTTGATCTTTTCGGAGTCGCGAGCCGACTGCCCGAAACGGGAAGCGTGAAGTCGATCGAAGCCCGCTTCGGCGGCGATGAGCGCGGGTTTGTTTTCAACGAAAAGTCAAACATCAGCGCGCTGCGTCAGATCTATGATGCCGCCGATCTTGCGTCTGAAAGTCAGACAGATTTCGTGCCTCAGGCGCGCACCTGGCGCAATGTGCTGATCGATACGGATACCTACTCGCTCTCAATGCCGCGCTCGGGCGGTGCGCTTGAGCTGGTATTCAAGGATAAATTCGGGTTCCGATATGCGCGCAGTATATATGTAAGCGACAAATATGCGCTTGACAGACAGCTTGAGATCATCGCGGACAGCGAGGAGTTCAGACGTCAGTATACCGCGTACGCAAACAATACTTCAAAGCGGTTATTCAGGATCAGCTTCCCGTTCAACCGCATTGAGGACGGAGTTGCCGTCACAACGCTCGGCGACGGCAGGATCTCCGGCTTCAACGATTACGGCGAAGGCGCGCCCTACTCGAACGCGTCGGCGCTGTCGGCGATCCGCGCAGACGCGGCAAAGGTGTCGTACGCCTACTTCAACACCCCGATCGTCGGAGGCGTGAATCTTTCGGGCGACGGCAGCTACAGCGGAAGCTACAGCTTCCCGATAAACCTGAAGTCGGGCGAGCTGTTTGAATACCTCTGTGAGCAGGATCTGATAAAGAGCGCCGATTACGCGCGCGACTTCGCCGACGCGGTGACTCGGATAGTGATCTACGACTTTGAGCTTGACCGCACGCTTGATATAACCGACCGCGAACAGACGGACGCGCTTATCGGAGTGATCGGAAGTCAATACTCGAATTACTCGTGGGTAGACAACGGGATCGCTGCTTTCTTCGCGGTGCCCGAAAAGCGGTACGCGGTGCTCGTGACCTATACGGGCCGCGAGGAATACGTAAGCTACGATTACGACGAGCTGACTCATCTTGAGACCGCCAAGACGCTTACGAGCGACACGGGAGAGTACACGGAGCAGTATATGTTCTACAAGTGGCAGGTGCCGGAGTGGCTTGATTCCGCCTTTGAAACGTCGTCGACGCCGAACGGTCCCGCCGACGAATAAGACCGGAGGAAAGTGAGATCACGGGTCTTGTGCCTGTAATTTTATCGGCTTTGCCGAATCGAAATCCACGTTCATTTTTTGAGTCGGCTACGCCGACATGGAGATCAAAATGATCGGAAAATCCGCCGCACGTGCGGCAGTAAAACCGAAGAAACCGCCAAGGGAGCCGAAGCATCACAGCTCAAAGCGGGAGCGACGGGAGCGGTTTCAGACCTTTTGGTTCATAGTGCCGAGCCTTATCGGCGTGGCGTTCTTCTATATCGCGCCGTTTTTCAGAGTCATCTGGTACTCGGTCATCGACAACACGGTGAGCGGAGAGCTTGTGGGCTTTGAAAACTATGCAAGGCTGCTTTCAAACTCGGTATTCAGGCTTGCGGCGAAGAACACGCTGGTATTTTCGGCGATCGCACTGCCGCTTGCGATAATTCTGCCCTTGCTTTTAGCGACGCTCCTGATGCGGAAGATACCCGGAAAGAGCATTTTCCGCACGATACTGATAAGCCCGCTGATGGTGCCGACCGCTTCGGTCATTCTGATATTTGAAGTGATCTTCAACTACAACGGCGCGCTCAATTCTTTCCTTGCGAATTTCGGAGTTTCCGCCGTGGATTGGCTGCGCGGAGACTTCAGCCGCTACATAGTCGTGCTTTTGTACTTATGGAAGAATGTCGGCTACAACATGATCCTGTTCATGGCTTCGCTTGCCGCGATACCGAAGGACATGATAGACGCGGCAAGCATTGACGGCGCTTCGGCATTGCGTACCTTTTTCAAGATCAAGCTGCCGTATCTTTCGTCAAGTATAGTTTTCGTCGGACTGCTTTCGCTTATCAACTCGTTCAAGGTATTCCGCGAGGTCTACCTGCTTACGGGCGACTATCCGAACGAAAAGCTGTATATGCTTCAGCATTTCATGAACAACACCTACGGCAGTCTCGATTACCAGAAGCTTTCCGCCGCCGCCATGATAATGTGTGTGGTCATGGTCGCGCTGATCTCGGTGCTTTTGCGGGTAGACGCAAAGCTCGGCAGAGACATTGAGGACGGTTGACGGCATTTCCGCCGCGCTGTCCGGCTCAGAAAAGAGTGAGATCCCGGGTCCGCTCCGAAAAGCTCAGCGCACGGAGCGGTATGAAGCCTCGGATATAATTTGTGATTTATTGGAGATGGGTTATGCAAATATTCAAGCCGAACGGTGAGCGCGATCTGCTTGCCGAGCGCGCTCGGCGTACCAAAAAACGCACAAGGGCAAGGAACGCGTTTCTGACCTTCCTTATTCTGATATTTATGACAA
>DHJP01000182.1:7682-8138 GCA_002404395.1 Clostridiales bacterium UBA4717 | reverse complement strand
TTTTTTGAAAAAAATCTGCCGAATCCGAATATTATTTGAGCAGGATCCGCATTGATTTACAATAACGGCAGGATTATCTGAAATTCGGCAGAGAAGCGGCGGCAGAAAAAATAAAAGCATATCTGATTTGGATTTTTACCAAAAACGCAGACGATCTTCCGTATGAGGGCAAGATCGCCTGCGTTTCAAGTATTCGTATGTTTCACTCCGACTTCGTCGGGACATAATAGAAATGCGGGTCAAACCGCACTTGCTATGAGGTATCAATATGGATAAAAATGAAGAATTATTGCAGTTTTTGCACGAAAGTGCGTCAATGAGCGTTGATGCGGCAACCAAACTGCTTGAAAAGACAGAGGACGACAAGCTGAAGCGTGAGATATCCGGACAGATTTCCGCTTACAGAAAATTTGCGGGAATTGCCGCAGAGCGGCTCGGAGAACACGGACTGACTCC
>DHJP01000182.1:5959-7621 GCA_002404395.1 Clostridiales bacterium UBA4717 | reverse complement strand
TGACTCCGCGCGGGGTCAAGATGATGACAAAGCTTATGGCTGATATCGGGATCGTGACAAACACCGCGATAGATTCGACTTCCTCGCATATCGCCGAAATTATGATAAACGGCACGAATATGGGAATCGTGAAAATGCAGAAGCAGCTTAACTCAAGTTCCGGCTGTGCCGATTCCACCCGTGAACTTTGCAGCGGAATGGTCAATTATCAGCGAAAATGCTCCGAAAGTCTCGAAGCTTATTTGCGCTGAGTACCTTGGGAGATGCCGAATATTTTCTTGAGCAGTCCGCTCCATAGTTTCGGCGATCTGACAACGACGATTTTCATAAATTGATCTCCATGTCGGCGTAGCCGACGCAAAAATGCAAAGCGTAAAGTCGGAGATCTCATATGCGTGAAAAGTTGGTTTCGCGCGCTGAGCTCTCATGAATAAATTGTCGGATTTTGAACGCAGGACGAGCGCTTCCGATGTTTTCGGTCGGTTTTTCCAAGCATTGCATCGGACGGCAGATTTATAAGTGCTGTCTGACTGCACTTGATCCGTTATGCTGATGTCCTGTTAAAAATGAATGTAAACTTACGTGCCGAATGCGGCGCGAAAATTTGCGGCGTGAGATCCGGAGATCTCACTTGGCGCAGACCCCACTTTCAGGTTAGGACTCTTATTAACAATATATGAAAGTACCGTCGGTTCTGTTCGTTTAAACTCGAATAAAACCGACGGTATCTGACATATTGATGTGCGGACGTATTTTTTTAACTCCAAAATTCGGAACGGATATTTTAAAAGCTATTGCGCTTTGTTGTCCCAAGGGTGTTTGTTTTTTAATAAATTCCGTATTTCTACAAAACTTTCGTGGCGCGAGCTTTGGATCATTCCGTCCTTTACCGCTTTTATGATCGCACAGCCGTCTTCTTTGGTGTGAGTGCATTTCGTATAGCGGCATTTACCGAGATAAGGCTCAAATTCTCTGAAAGTGTCCGGCAGCTCTTCGTTCGTAAAAAAGTCGAAGCGTTCAAAGTCAAGCATACTGAAGCCGGGTGTATCCGCTATGTATCCCGAAGCCTCGGGAGCGGCAGACGGTAATCTGAACAGTTCTACAGAGCGTGTGGTATGCTTTCCGCGCTCGATTTTTCGGCTGACTTCCCCGGTTTTCAGTTGAAACTCCGGAAACAATCGGTTCATCAGGGTGGATTTACCGATCCCGGAGGCGCCGGCAAACGCCGAAACTTTGCCGCTCATGAGCGAGCGCAGTTCGTTTTCCGAAAAATGATCCGCATTTCCGGTTACATATGTGCGAAAACCCGAGCGTTTGTATATATCCGCAAGTTCTTCCGCCGTGTCCGGTGCGAGATCGCTTTTGGTGATTATCACTGCAGGTTCGATCGAATTGTACTCAGCGATCGAAATAAGCTTGTCTGCCGTTGAAAGCACCGGCATTGGTTTTTTTGCGGCAAACATTACGAAAAGCAGATCAAGATTGGCGATCGGAGGTCGGATCAGCAGGTTTTGACGAGGCATCAGCTTTGATATCATTGCGCCCGCCTCATCAATACGGACCTCTACATTATCTCCGACAAACGGTGTTTCGCCGTCATGACGAAAGACTCCGCGTGCACGGCAGCTTATACGCTCGCCGTTTTCAACGTCGATCTCGTAG
>DHJP01000182.1:0-5943 GCA_002404395.1 Clostridiales bacterium UBA4717 | reverse complement strand
TTCCGCCGACACCCTTGACGATTTTTCCATGAAGAATTTTATCCGATGTCATCAAACAGTCCCTCTTCGGCGATCTCGGCGCTGCTGCCGCTGCCGAGGCTGACCTTGAAGTTTATCTTGGTTCCCTGCGGCACCTTTGACATTGGCGCTATGCTTTGCGAAAGTACAGTACCTTTTTCGGAGGCGGAGGTGACATATTCGACGACGCCGAGCTTCAGCCTGTTGTCAAGCATCAGAAGCTTTGCCGCATTTTCGCTTTTCTCGCAAAAATCGGGGACGGTCACTGTGTATTCGGACGAATCCTGTCCTTTGCTTATGGTCAGCTTTACGGTGTCTCCGTATTTTATCGTACTTCCGGGGGCAGGATCGCTTGCCACAACATAGCTTTCGGGAATATAATCATGATATGTGTATATCCGCTCGGGGATGAGTCCGAGCGCCTTCAAGGCGATCTCCGCTTCATAATAATACTGATAGGTATAGTCGGGCAGGGTCATGGTCTGCGCGCCGCGGCTGACGGTCAGCGTAAGCGCGCAGTTTTGTTTGCCGGGTATCACCTTGCGCTTTTCGCCGAATTTCGGATCCTGTGAAATTATGGTATTTACCGAAGCATCCTTGTCAAAAACATAGTTAAGCTCGATCGAATAGTGGTTTTTACGGAGCTGTGCCTCAAGATCTTCGGTATAAGTAGCTCCGACAAGTTCGGGAATATCGACCGTGATAGAGTCGCTGTTCGAGGTGGCGCTTACAAGCGCGGAAAGAATAGATACCGCGCTTACTGCCGCCACGATTATAAAAGCGGCGGTGATTCCCATGATTATCGGGAACATGGTGCGGCGTCCGCCGCCCGTTCCGCCTTTGCCGTCAACTCTGCCGCGCTGGGTAACGATCCCCTCGTTATCTGCGGTATGCTCGGTCACCTTAAAAACGACTTTCGGGTTGCTTTTGACCTGCCTCAGATGTCTCAGCATCTGAGAGGCACTCTGGAAGCGGTGCGCCGGATTTTTCTCCATTGCTATCAGTATTATCTGCTCAAGTCCGCGGGGGATCGAAGGATTTATCTCGCGCGGATTCTTCGGCGTGGATTTCACCTGCATAAGTGCTACCGATACCGGATTGTCGGCGGTAAACGGCAGCTTGCCGGTTGACATTTCGTACATCGCCGCGCCGAGCGAATAGAGGTCGCTGCGGCAGTCGATCGGCTTTGCGCTTGCCTGCTCCGGACTGATATAGTATACCGTACCGATCGCTTTATCGGTCATGGTCACGGTCTCGGCGTTTGGGAGCTTTGCGATCCCGAAGTCCGCGACTTTTATCGAACCGTCTTTGAGCAGCATGATATTCTGCGGCTTTATGTCACGGTGCACTATGCCCTTGGAATGAGCGTGCTCAAGCGCAAGCAATATCTGTTCCGAGATGCTGACCACTTCCTTGAACGGAAGCGCGCCTTTTTTGGACATATAGTTTTTGAGCGTGATCCCCTCGATCAGCTCCATAACGATATATTTGAGATTGTCTTTTACCGATACGTCATAAATGCTGACGATATTCGGATGAGAAAGCATAGCGACCGCTTTGCTTTCGTTTATAAAGCGTTTGACTGCCTGTGCGTCTCCGGCAATATCATCCTTGAGCATTTTTACGGCGACGGGACGGTTTTTCAGCATATCGTAAGCTTCAAATACTACCGCCATTCCGCCGATCCCGATTATTTTTTTGATTTTATAGCGACGGTCGAATACCTGACCGACATATTTTTCAAAAGCGTCCATACGTTTTACTCTCCGTGCCGATTAAGGCATATACTTTTTGGGTTCCGGTATGTAAGAGCGCAAATGCGGCTTTACTCGGTTTCGATCAGCACAACGGTTATGTTGTCTGTGCCGCCGCTTTTCAGCGCGGCGTCTTTTAGGGAGACCGCACGACTCCGACAAAGGCTCTCCGGATCCGTTCCGAATTTTGCGGCGGACAGGATACGGTGTATATCGCGTTCGTCAACGAGTCCGCAAAGGCCGTCGGAGCAGAGAAGTATCTTGGCTTTCGGATATTTTTCAAGCTCCACGGTAAAGATATCGCTGTCAACATCCGGTTGTATTCCGACTGCACGGGTTATTCGGTTTCTGTAAGGATGAGTTTTGGCTTCGGCGGGCGTAATGTCGCCGACGTCGATCAAAAACTGAACATATGAGTGGTCGTGAGATATCCGAGTCAGCTTTCGTCCCGAATCAATATAGAGGCGGCTGTCTCCGACGTTTGCCGCATACAGCTTGTTTTTATGGATTATGCACGCCACGAGAGTGGTGCCCATGCCGAACAGCTCCGAGTTTTCGATCGCGGTCCGGTAGACGGCTTCGTTTGCATCGTATACGGCGTGTGCGAGAGCCGCGGTTATCTCTTCGTCGGAAAAACTTTTTTCGCGGGCGGGATCGATCACGTTTTTGTCTTCAAGGCTCTTGAGAAAATGGCGTATTGCGGTCTCGCTTGCGATATTGCCGCCGCGTGCGCCGCCCATTCCGTCGCATACTATGGCTGCAAGCACATCGTCAGACAGCTTTTTTATCGCATAGCTGTCCTGATTTGTCTGACGCACTTTTCCGATATCGGTCAAGCCGTAATATATCATTGCGATTCACTCCCTTCATTGTTCTGCCCTTGAGGTTAATGCAGTTCGGTGGTTTCAATAATATTTTCACGTTTTTTTCGCAGTTGTCCGCATGAAGCGTTGATATCCGGTCCGAGCGTCCGACGCACGGTGGCATTTATTCCGCGATTTGACAGTGTTGATTCAAAGCGGCGTATGCTTTCGCGCGAGCCGTGAGTATATTCGCGTTCTCGTACTTTGTTTACCGGAATGAGATTTATATGCATAGGCAAAAGCTTGCCGTTTTCGGTGAAAGTACGGTAGAACAGGTCCGCTAAGGCGTTTGCATCCTTTTCGGAATCGTTCTTTCCGGAGATCAGCGTATATTCAAAGGATATCCGCCGTCCGGTCGTAAGGAAATAATGTTTGCAGGCTTTCATAAGCTCGCCGATCTTCCATTTGTTGTTTATCGGCATTATCGACGAGCGCGCGTCATCGTTTGAAGCGTGCAGGGAGATCGACAGTGTTATGCCGAGCATTTCCTCCGACAGTTTGTAGATCTTATCGACAATGCCGCAGGTGGAGAGCGATATATGTCTTGCGCCGATGTTCACGCCGTCCTCGGAGCTGACGAGCTTTAAAAATTTTATTACGTTGTCGTAATTGTCAAGCGGCTCGCCTATGCCCATCATTACTATTCCGTTTATTTTATTGCCGTCGGCGATTGAGCGGACGACTTGACCGAGCATTTCTCCCGGAAGCAGCCGGCGGGTCATGCCGCCTATTGCGGAAGCACAGAAACGGCAGCCCATATTACAGCCGACTTCGCTTGAAATGCAGATCGTAGTCCCGTGTTCATAATGCATCACGACGCTTTCAACATGGTTGCCGTCGTAGAGTCTGTACAGATATTTGATCGTACCGTCAATCTCGGATACAAGTTTTTGCTCAGGTTCGACGAGCGAGCAGAAACATTCCTCCTTAAGCTTTTTTCTCAGCTCAAGCGGAAGATTTGTCATATCGTCGAAGCCTTTGCCGCAGGAAAACCATTTGTATATCTGTTTTGCTCTGAAGCGGGGAAGCTCAAATTCGGCGGAGAGATAATTTTCAAGCTCCGACAGGTCCATTGAGAGTATATCGGGGTGCGTCTTTTCTTCAGATAGCATTTATTGCTCCGGATCCCGGCTTGTACATTTCACGAGCTTTGAAATAAAGAAGCCGTCTGTTTCATGTATATGCGGAAAAAGTGTTATCATTCCGCGCTTGCTGTTGTACCGCTCGTCAGAGGCGCGCGAGAGTTTGAAGTCGCATGGCGTAAACTCCGGGTGGGCGGCAAGAAAACGCTCTATATTGTGTTCATTCTCTTCCGGGTTAAGCGTACAGGTCGAATATACGAGCACGCCGCCGTCTTTCAGGTAGGTCGAGCAGTTTTCGAGTATTTTCATCTGTATCTCCGGAAGCCTTGATATATCGCCCGGATCTTTGTATCTGATCTCGGGCTTTTTCCCGGCTACGCCGAGCCCGGAGCAGGGAACATCGCAAAGTATGCGGTCAAAGCCCCCGGGAGCGAAGCGTCTGATCTTTTCATCGAACCGCGAGCCGTCCGCTTCAAGCGTTGTGATTATACCGATGCCGAGCTTTGCGGCGCCGCTTTCCACAAGCGACAGCTTGTTCCGGTGCAGGTCGCAGGATAACAGTCTGCCGCAGTTCTGCATATATATTGCCGTCGAAAAGCTTTTGCCGCCGGGGCATGAGCAGGCGTCGAGCAGGGTCTCGCCGGGCTTGGGATCAAGCGCGCGTACCGCAAGCTGAGATGCCTCGTCCTGCACATAGATCTCACCCGAATCAAACAGTTCCTTTAATGCGGCGATCGGCGCGCCGTGGGTAAATTTTATACCGTCCTCGGCGTGCGCGGTCGGGTGCGGATCAAGTCCGAGCGCTTCAAGCCGCGCCGTGACCGCTTCGACGGTGGTCTTAAGCGTATTGACTTTCAGCGTCAGATAGTCGGCGGCGTTTTCACTTTCCATTATTTTGATCGCTTGTTCGTCAGAGTATGCATTGCAAAGAAATTCACACATGGCGGGCGGAAAGGCGTATATTACCGACAGCTTTCCGTATTTGTCAAGTTGCGCGAAGCGTTCTTTGAATTCGGGCAGAGCGACAAGTTTTGAGACTTCGGGCATACTTGCCGAAGCGTTGGGCAAAGCTCGCAGAAAGTTACGCAGAAGTGCGTTGACATATCCGCCCGCTGCCGCCGATATGTGTTTTTTTGTAAGCTTGACGCTTTCGTTGACGGCCGCACTGTGCGGGATCTTAGTAAGAAAAATTATCTGATAAAGCGCTAACCTCAGCGCGGTCAGCACGCCGGAATCAAGCTTTTCGAGCGCGGTCTTCGACAGCGAACGCAGGAAAAAGTCGAGCGTGGTCAGCCTTTCGGTGACTCCGTACACCAAAGCGGCATAAAGCCCTTTTTCGGCGCCTTCAAGTCGATATTTTTTTATTACGGTATCTACCTCGATGCAGGAATAACGCTTTTGACGTTCGCAACGGTCAAGCGACATGAAAGCGGCTTCGCGCGCATCGGGCTTTTGAATATGCAGGTCTCTTTTGGACCCGCCGCTCACATTGCCGTTCATCTTTTGCGTTTACGGTCAGAAGAGCTGACGATCGTGAGCAGTCTCAAAAGATTTGCAAGCGATACTGCCAATGCGGCAACGTAGGTCAGCGCGGCGGCGCGCAGGACCTTGCCTGCGGCACGGGTCTGTTCGTCGTTAAGACGGCTGTTTGCTTCAAGCGCCGTCATTGCGCGGCGGCTGGCGTTAAACTCCACCGGCAGTGTGATGAGCTGAAAGAGTGTGGACAGACCGAATGCCGCCACTCCTATATATGCAAGCGTCGGGAAAGAGAGCAGTATGCCGATCAGAATGAGCGGCATTGCCAGATTTGAACCGAAATTCGTTATGGGTATTATGGCATTTCTCACTTTTATCGGCGCATAATCTTCAGCGTACTGTACGGCGTGGCCGGCTTCGTGAGCCGCAACGCCTACTGCGGCGGCGCTTGTTGACGAAAATACCGACTCGGACAGACGTATCACATTGCTTCTCGGGTCAAAGTGGTCGGTAAGATTTCCGCTTACGCGCTCAATTCGCACGTTTGTCAGACCGTTTGCGTCAAGAATCGCTTTTGCGCTTTCATATCCGGTCATTCCCGAGTTGATTTTGCTGTATTTGTTGAATGTGAAGTTTACATTGAACTGTGCCCACAATGCAAAGAGCACCGCCGGGAGCACAAGTATGATATAAGTAGTATCAAAGCCGTAGTAATATGGCATGAATAACTTGTATGATATAGTTAAGGCT
>DHJP01000134.1 GCA_002404395.1 Clostridiales bacterium UBA4717 | reverse complement strand
TCCGGCTCCGGCATGGGCTTTTCCCATTCCTGCTTGCTGTACTCGGTGACGGAAACAGGCGGGGCCTCCGGCTCCTTGGGGATGTCCGGCGGAGCGTCCTTTTCCGGTGCGGGACGCACAGCGGAAAGGTCGATCACCTTTGCGGACGGAGCAGGGCTGCCGCTCACATCAGGGATCTCGGCCTGCTCCATTTCCGGGGCCTTTCCCGGCATTTCAGGCGGGGCCTGTTCCTCCGTGGTAGGGGGATGCTTGTTTTCTTCTGCCATGACACGAATAACCTCCTTGACAAGAATTTAGGCCACGCCGCACGGCTGGCCCATATCGGCACACAGAGAAAATGCTGTCCGCATACAAAAACACCGCCTATGTCCTGTTAGGCGGTGCATTGTGTAAGGCTTGGCAGCTCATTTTCAGTTGTTTTTCTCTGTGTGCCCTTGTCAAGCGATGTTTCCGTCAGCTATGAAATCTATTTTATGTTCGCCATCAGATGACGATTTCCATATCGCATATGCCGAATGGTTTTCTATGTTCATTTTTCCCATGTACGCTCCGTCAACATAAAACTCAGCAGATTTTATCGGGTTTTCCGTACAAACAGTCAATTTAAACATATCACCTTTGGTTCCTGTGTATTTATCAGCATATGCACAAAAGTCATCCTTATCGGGGCGATGGTTCACAAACGAAAACTCAAACCCAAATACCGTTTTTTCATTTGGATTTATAATATTATCCATAGGGTAAAGCAGTATCGCTCCCCTATCGAATGACGCGAGAGTTGTAACAGAAACATCCGTTTTCAATCCATATTCGCAAAATTTCCCCGAAATTGCCCGTTGATACAAGTAGGGATAGCTACCGTCCAATTTTATTGAATAAAGCTTGCAAACTTCCTCGGCACACCACGCATGAGTATTGCAGCGGTTATGCATCATGTCCGGATTCTTATCAAAAAAACATGAATACGCATAGAGCAGCGAGAAATTTTCTTTAGATATCATTTGGGCTTTGTCAGAAGTATTCGTGAGTGTATATTTTTCATAATATTTTCCGTTATGCAAATATTTTTCTACGTCTAATGAAAAATAGTTCCTTGACTTATGTATCAATACACGGTTTTCCCAAATTTCTACATTTTCCGTAACAAATCCTTCTGAAATGCCCCACTGTTTTCCGCTCCGGATCCAATTCATATGATGTTTATCATCACCATGTTCTATTCTTTCGGTTTCACCGGTTACGTTGTTAAACTCAACTATCAGCAATGAATCTTTTTTGATCATAATGTCCCCCTCTTGTTCACGTTATTTTGTTAATATCCATTCGGTATATTCGTCGCCGTCATGCTATTTTCCGGCAGACGTATAATCGGAAATCCGCAAACCGACCGATACAAATTCGATATTAAATTCAGCGTCCGTATTCCCTGCAAACTAACCGATTACACTCTTCTTTTCGTAAATATCATCGCAGATACTCGAATCAGTCACAAGCAAGATATCGCCATAGGTAAATGATACGTAATTTTTGCCGTCAATTACCGCATTTTTCGACTTTACTTCTGTATTAAGAATACCGTTATAATATCTCCGTCACATGATGTATGGTACCGGGAACAGAAGCGGGAAAGCCCGGCTCGCGAATCCCTTCATGGATACGATAACCCGTCCAAATCTGTGTATATTTCATAGGCGGTCTCCTTTTGAGTAAAACGGCATTTATACCGTTTGATAACAATGATTTATTGTATCATATCGTCGTTCCTTTTTCAATGTTTTCGGCGCACTTCATAAAATTCGAAAATAAAATGCTATGTACGGAAATAAAATGCTATACATAAAAAGACCGGGCAAGCTGAACTTAAAGTCCGTTTGCCCGGCAGGCTTAATTTTTTATTTTACTTCAAAGTCGCAGCCGATAGTCTTTCCGTTCATGGAGAAGTTGATCGTGTAGCTGCCCGCTTCAAGCTCAGAGTCGGCGGTAACTGTTACAGTGTTGCCGTTGCGCTCGGTCGTAAAGCCCGAAATGTCGATAGATTTGCCGTCAAGCTTTACGTTTTTGAGCGAGAAGGTGTTGATCCCGGAGAAATCAAAGCCGCAGGTTACGGTGATCTTGCTTTCCTTGTATTCGGCGGTCATGGGAGCGTCGCCGTGAACGAGGATCGAAGTAACTTCGCCGTCGTCGATCACATATTCAACATATGAGAGGTATGCGCTCGAAAGCTTGTGGCTTGTTACGTCAAAGTCTTCGTCGATCTCAAACACTTTGAGGTTCTTTGAGATCTTGTAAGTGTCGGAGCCGATCGTTACGGTTGCCGAGGTATAGCCGGTGATGATACCGTTTGCGATCTCAGCTTCAACGCCGGAGATGTTGCCGTCGTTGTTGAGCTTGTAGTTCGCGCCGATCTCAAGGTCGCCAGAGGTCGAGTAAAGGGTATCTACCACGCCGGTATCGAGGTTAAGGGTATTGTAAATGGTGTAAACCTTACCGTCGATGTATTCTTTACCGAGCACTTCAAGTACCTTGACCGCATTTGCGGAGCTGGTAGCGCCCGAGAACGAACCGTTTGAAATGTAGAGATAACGGAGAGTTTCGGTGCTTCCGGTTTCATTCTTGAAGATCGCTGCTACATATGCACCGTCTTCGATCGAAATGTTGCCGTCAAACACGCCTTTTCTTACGGTGTAAGTGCTGTCGCCGTTCGAATCGGTCGTACCGACTACAATAACGGTTGAATTGTCGGTTACAAACTTCACTTCGGAATTAAGCGATTTTTCGGAAGTGAGATATCCGGATTCGCCTGCGCTGAGGGTGTAGTCTGCACTGTTCTTGGCGATGGTTGCACCGTCGGAATCTTCAACGATAAATGCAATATCGCTGTTGTTTCCGGAGTTCTGTACGAACTGGTCGCTTCCGGAGGTGATGACACCGCTGTTTGCGATATAAGGAATAAGGGTGTACTTGCCGTCCTTGGATACCGTGTAACGGTATGCCTTTCCGGCAGATACGTTATCGGTTTCGGTGAATACCGACATTACTTCGCCGTCAAGGTTGACCTTGACCGCATAACCGAACTCACCGTTAGTGAATACAGGTCTCGAATTTGAAAGTGCGATGAGGTAGTTTGAAGCCGCACCGTCTTCGATGCCGTCTTCGATCGCAAGCAGCATACCGTTGACTGCTACCGCACGTACCTTGTCGCCTACCGAAAGCTCACGCTTGAGCGAAGCGGCGGTAATTCCGAGGGCTTCACAGCCGAGCTTATAGGTCTTGTCGCCGATCTTAACGGTGGTGTCGGTAAGTCTGCTTACGGTCTGAGCCGAGCTTACGGGGATCACCGAAACGATCTCAAGGCTCTTGTTTGCCTTGTTGTAGTAGTAGAGCACGTAATCGCCGTCATCGGCTTTTGCAGTGTTGGAGAGTCCGCCCTTGAGCTCGCTTTCCTTAAGATCATCGGCAATATTGTATTCGCCGCGGCTTGAAACTTCAAGCTTATCAAAGCCGTAGGGCTTGATTATGAGTCTTGACGCGGTATCGTCGCTGCGGTTGTCAAAGATAAGGTCGGCGTTGTATATACCGAGAATATCATTGAGCGCTTCGTTGCTTGTGATCTGAGTAAGCTTGGAGTTGTTTCCGTATGCGTATACGAGCAACTCGTTTTCGTTGGTGGAGAGCTTGTCGGAGAGGGTCTCGACTACATTGTATCTGGTCTCGCCGATCTCAACATAGTCGTATTTGCCGGTGGTCTTGTCTTCATGAACTGTGATTCCGTCGTTCATGGTTTCGACCTTGCCGATCTCGGTAGCTCCGAGCATCTTTACGTTCTTTGCGGAGTCAATACTGTATACGACCTTTACGCGGCGGCCGAGATTGCTGTCCGCGCTACCGTCAAGTCCGAGGTCGGAGTATTTTACGGTGATCATACGCGAAGCGTTGTCTTCGGTGTACGCAAGGCTTACATATCCGTCCTTAACTACGGTCGAGGCATTGTCGGTTGCGTAGTTGTTGGTCGCAACGATCGTTGCTTCGGCAAGCTTGTATCCGAATATCTTTTCGATGATCGTGGTGGATTCATAAAGCGTTACGCCGTTTACCACGGTCTTGGGGATCAGATACTCGGCGGTAAGCGTGTTGTAGAGAATAGCGGCAACCTCACCGCGGGTGAGATTTTTTTCGTAGCCTACGCCGTCAAGGTCGATGTCAAGGTTCAGCTTGACTGCCGAGTTGATGTAGGTCCACGGATATCCCTTTGCCATATTCGAGGTCTCGTGGCCGAGAATACGTACAAGCATAGTCATTGCATCCTGGAGCGTAATGCCTTCGCGGGGTTCAAAGGTATTTTCGGAAGTACCGAGAATGTATCCGTTTGCATATGCCCATGAGATAGCACCCATGTATGTATCGTCGGTGAGGTCAACGAACGGAGTGGAGTTGAGCTTTCCGGAATTATCGTTACCAACCATAAGTCTGTAAAGCAGTATTGCCATCTGTTCGCGGGTTACGTTTTCGTCCGGTGAATATTCGGTGTCACTTGTACCCTTTGTGATACCTATATCGGACAAAATGTTGATCTGTTCGGCAAACTTGTAATCGGATGCAACATCCTCAAAGCTTTTTGCCGAGGTCGAAAGCGCAAGCGAGCTGAAAATCATAAGCGAAGCAAGCGCAGACGCCAGAAATCTTTTGAATTCTTTCATCAAAATTCTTCCTCCGTGAAATAATATTGAGGAATCGAAGCGCGGCTCGGTTTTTGCCGTCTTTCGTTCCTGCCCTAACATCATAACACGCATCGGTATACTTCGCAATTGAAAACACGGCTTTGTAAGTGAGTTGTCAGGGTTGTTAAAACTATGTTATATTTTTTGGATTTTTAAGGATATGTCTCCGCATTTATGCAGCTATATTGCACGCAGAACATCAATTTGTGAACAAAAAAATAACATATCCTGTCGTGAGGCGGAGTCGAAATTTTTGAAAATGAAAATCATCATTATTATTTATACTGTAAAGCACCGGACCCGAAAAATAATTTCAAAAAACTATTGACAAACTTCTTTCGGCATGCTATAATGAACTCACAAAAGTAATAATGATAATCATTATTGATTTGGAGAAGATATGAGCCACGAGTTAAAGCATTCAAAACAGAGAGATGCGCTGCTTGCATTATTAAAGAGCGTAACCTGCCATCCGAGTGCCGAATGGCTTCATGCCGAGCTCAGACGCGAATATCCCAAAATCAGCCTTGCAACGGTCTACCGTAACCTCGGCGTGCTTTGCGATAATAAGGAAGCGATAAGGCTCGACGTAGGCGACGGCACGGTGCATTACGATGCGCAGACCTTTGACCATTATCACTTTTTGTGTACTTCCTGTAAGCGGCTGATCGACCTCGGCAGGGATGAGCTTGACGGATCGGACCGTATACTTGAGGAAAAGTACGGAGTCAGGATAGACTCTCATTCGTTCGTGTTCTACGGCAAGTGCCGTGATTGTAAA
>DHJP01000061.1 GCA_002404395.1 Clostridiales bacterium UBA4717 | reverse complement strand
GCGGTCTCGCCGAGCAGGGAAGCGATCTCTTGGACGATGCGCATTTGCTTATCTACCACTTTATCAGCGGTTTCAACCGTCTGATCACGCTGCATTTCGCGCTTTTTGCGTTCGTTTTCTTCTTCGGTAACGTCTCTCATGATGCATAAAAGCATATGATAGGTGCCGTCGTATATTATTGTTTCTTCCACAAAGCGGTTATATTCGGCAAGGTATGTCCGACGATTACGTATGCTGCGTTTGCTCTCAAGCACCTCCGAAAAAGGCTTGGGATCCATTATGCGTACGAGCTGATCTCCTAAGATATCGGAGGCGTATCTGATGTTGAGGATCTTCTGCGCCGCCGGGTTGATCTGTTGGACTTCAAAGGCTTCATTAACGACGATAAGACCGTTGGGAGTATTTGAAACGATACAGTCGGAGAAGCTTTCCGCTTTGTCCTTGAGGTAGGGGAGACACATGGATATTTCGGCTTTTCCGTGATATATCGCAATTGCTTTTTCACGGCAGGTGTCATATCCGCACGAGCCGCAATTAAGCTCGTCCTCGGGACGGTTTTTGCCCATTTTTTTGAGAATTTCTTTGATCTCGCTTTCAGCGGGAGTACCGTATCTGCGTTCAATGGGTTCAAAACGCTTTTTAAGTTCAAGCGAATCCGGCTGTGAAATATCAAAATCTTTATTACCGGCGTAATCCGCGACCGATCGGTAATCAAGGATCGGCAGACGGTGATGCTTTTCCATCACGGGTCCGCCCACACAGCTGCCTATGCAAGACGACATTTCAATAAAACACTTGTGAATGTTTCCTTGTTCAAGCTCGCGAAGCGCGGCTATGCAGCTTTCAGTGCCGTCAATTGCGAGATATGTATATCCAGGGGTTCTTTGAGCCATGGTTTTAAGTATTCCGCCGGTTGTGGGAAAGAAACGGGCGCGGCTGTTTTCGTTTGCTTCTGCTCCGGGCTCAAGTTGTATATGTTCCGCCTTCAGCCATTCGGTAAGCTCCTCAAAGGTCAGCACTGCGTCTACGATCCCGTCATAGTAGCTTGCTTCATCCTTTTTGGAAACGCACGGTCCTATAAATACGGTCTTGGCATTCGGGTCCTTTTTCTTGAGCTCCGTGCAATGAGCCTGCATTGGAGACATAATATCGGCAAGATATGGTAAAAGCGAGGGAAAATACTTCTGTATCAGCAGATTTACCGAATGACAGCAGGAAGATATCAGTATGTCCGGAGAGTCTTCGGAAAGCATCCTTTCATACTCTCTTTTTACGATAGTAGCGCCGAGCGCGGTCTCCTCGGCATCGGTAAAGCCGAGTTCCTTCAGCGCTTTGCGTATACCTTCGATTCCGACGCCGTTATAATTTGCTATGAACGACGGCGCGATGCTTGCGTATACAGGGTCGCCGGACTGTATCATTACTTTGACCTTTTCGGTTTCGTCGACGATCTGCTTGGCGTTTTGCGGACATACTACAAAGCACTGACCGCAAAGAATACATTCGTTGCCTATGATATGAGCCTGGTTTCCCGAAAAGCGTATAGATTTTACCGGGCAATGGCGAATACATTTGTAGCAGTTTTTGCAGTTGGATTTTTTAAGCGTCAGACATTCCGCCATGCTAATTCTCCTTTGATTTCTCTACTTCGGGGATAATGTTTTTCTCCCAAAATTCGCCGAAGCCCTCGGGGGTGATACCGGTATAGACTTCGTCGTTCACACTGACCGTAACGCCGATGCGATTGCACCGACCCGAGCAAAATGCACCGCTGAGTACGATCTCATCTTCAAGGTTGTTCTCACGGATCCTTTCCTGCATAAGCTCAACGATCCGCGGAGCTCCCTTAAGGTGGCATGAGCTGCCGACGCAAACTTCAACGAATACCATTATTTCACCTTCGCCTTGATCTCGGTTTCAAAAAAATCTTTAACGGTCTCCGGGGATACCGAATAGAAGGTGTCGTCAACGGTAACGCATACGCCGAGCTGACATTTGCCCATGCAGAAGGTTCCGCCGAGCTCTACCTTGTCGCCGAGTCCCGATTCATTGATATAATGCTGAAGTCCCTCAACTACCTGTCTTGAACCTTTGATATGGCAGGACGAACCGATGCAAACAGTAACTTTCATAATTAACTCCCTTGCCGCCGCAGGCGGCTCAAAAAATAATAAATTTTCAACGCTTTATAACGTGATTTTATGTTCGGTAAAATGCGGACGGACGCAGAACTTCCTAAAGCGGGGTCATCACGCTTTAGGAAGACCGCGACCTTAAGTTTTACGGTTGATTTTACTTATTTTGAAATTAGGTCATTCGTAATCAACGACGTTGATCCAACTGTGAAGAAATTCGCGTTCCTTTTCGTTGCCTTTTACGGTCTGCGAAGCGGCGACAATAGGCATCCACTTTTGTATATATTGCTTTTCGGTGCGGCTCTTGACGCAGAACAGATCAAGATACTTTGCAGCGCCGTCAATATCTCCGCTCAGCCAAAACAGCAGATAGCTTCTCGCTACATCTGCCGAGGCATTTCCCTGTGTGGCGTGCGACCAATCGAGAATATACGGAGTGCCGTCTTTGTTTATGATAATGTTTGAGGGATTGAAGTCGCCGTGGCAGAGCTTGTTGTGGCGCGGCATACTGTCAAGTCTGGTGAGCAATTCATAACGGGTGGTCGCGTCAAGATCGGTTTGTGAGATCTTGCGGCTCATCTTGTCCTTAAGCTTGGTGAGCAGGGGGCAGGTCTTTGACTGCACTTCGATCTGAAGATTTACGAACATATCAAGGTATTCGTTTTTTGAATCCGGGTTTTCACGCATAAGCTGAGCCAGAGTCTTACCTTCAATGTAATCGGTAATGATCGCCCATTTTCCGTCGATAACCGTTACCTCATGAATCTTCGGAATGTTAAGACCGGTCTCCTCCACTCTTGCCTGATTAAGTGCCTCGTTCAGCACATCCGCTTTGGAGTACGATTCGTCAAACACCTTCATGCAAAGGTCACCGTCGCGGTAAACGGTCTTGTGGTTTCTGACTGCGATTATTTTGTCAAGCTTCATGTTTTTCTCCTCCTCACGCCTTGCTCATGCCGTTTTCCGAACGGCGGTACGACTGCTTGAAATTGTGTTCGTCATCAAGTTCGGCAATATCAGCCGCTTTCGGCATTGCGGGTTCGGTGAAATGTTTTCCGTAGTATGCATTGAGATACATCTGTTTGATCTCGCTCATGAGCGGATATCTCGGATTTGCACCGGTGCACTGATCGTCGAACGCCTGCTCAACCATAGCGTCGAGACGGTTCAGAAAGTCAGCTTCATCAGGGACGTAATCCTTGATAGCGGGCTTGATCCCGACCTTGGCTTTAAGCTCATTTATTGCTTTTATGAGGTTTTCAAGCTTTTCGGTATAGGTCTTTCCGCCGAGTCCGAGGGCATCGGCTACTTCGGCGTAGCGCTCAAGGGTATGCGGGTGGTCGTACTGTGAGAAAGTACCCATTTTTACGGGAGCCTCCGCGGAGTTGAAGCGCAGTACCTCTTCAAGCATAAGCGCGTTGGCGACTCCGTGAGGGATATGGTGAAATGCACCGAGTTTGTGTGCCATTGAGTGGCAGACGCCGAGGAAAGCGTTTGCGAACGCCATGCCTGCCATGGTAGCGGCGTTTGCCATTTTCTCTCTTGCCTCAATGTCGGTCTGTCCGTTTTCATATGCTCTCGGCAAATATTTGAATATGGTTTGAAGTGCTTGCTTTGCCAAACCGTCGGTGTAATCGGTCGCCATTACCGAAGCATATGCTTCAAGCGCATGAGATACGGCGTCAATACCCGAGGCGGCAGTCAGCCCTTTAGGCGCGCTCATGTGAAAGTCGGTATCAATGATCGCCATGTTGGGAAGCAGCTCGTAGTCGGCAAGAGGATATTTTATTCCGCTGTCTCCGTCGGTAATTACGGCAAAAGGAGTTACTTCGCTTCCGGTACCGGCAGAGGTCGGGATCGCGATAAAATATGCTTTTTCACCCATTTTCGGGAAAGTGTACACTCTCTTGCGGATATCAAGGAATCTCATTGCCATATCCATGAAATCCACTTCGGGATGTTCGTACATTACCCACATGATCTTTCCTGCGTCCATTGCGGAGCCGCCGCCGAGTGCTATAATTGTGTCGGGTTTGAATGAGCGCATTAGCTCGGCGCCTGCTTTTGCACAGGCGAGAGTCGGATCGGGAGCAACGTCAAAGAAAGTTTCGTGAACGATTCCCATTTCATCGAGCTTGTCTTCTATAGGTCTGGTGTAGCCGTTATTGTAAAGGAATGAGTCGGTAACGATAAAAGCACGCTTTTTACCCATAACGGTTTTAAGTTCGTCGAGCGCGACCGGCAGACAGCCTTTCTTTATATATACCTTTTCGGGAGCGCGGAACCAAAGCATATTTTCTCTCCTTTCAGCTACGGTTTTGATGTTGATAAGATGCTTGACGCCTACGTTTTCGGATACGCTGTTTCCGCCCCACGAGCCGCAGCCGAGGGTAAGCGAGGGGGCAAGCTTAAAGTTATAAAGGTCGCCTATTCCGCCCTGAGAGGAGGGAGTATTTACTAAAATGCGGCAGGTTTTCATGCGGTGAGCAAATTCGTCGAGCTTGGCTCTTTCAGTCACGGGATTCAGGTATATGGATGAAGTGTGACCGAATCCGCCGTCGGCGATCAGCCGCTCGGCTTTTGTAAATGCGTCTTCGATATCTTCCGCCTTGTACATTGCAAGTACGGGGGAGAGCTTTTCGTGAGCGAATTCTTCGGACAGCTCAACGCTTTCAACTTCTCCGATAAGAATTTTGGTACCTTCAGGCACTTTTACTCCGGCAAGCTCCGCAATCTTTGATGCTTTCTGACCGACGATCTTTGCGTTGAGCGCACCGTTTATCAATATTGTCTTGCGCACTTTTTCAAGTTCGTCGGGCTTAAGAAAGCAGCAGCCGCGGTCGGCAAATTCATTTTTGACCGCGTCGTAAATATTTTTGTGAACGATGACCGACTGTTCGGAGGCGCAGATCATTCCGTTATCAAAGGTCTTTGAATGAATGATCGAGTTTACGGCAAGCACGATGTCTGCGGTCTCGTCGATGATCGCAGGGGTGTTTCCGGCACCGACGCCGAGGGCGGGCTTGCCGGAGGAGTAAGCCGCCTTGACCATTCCGGGTCCGCCTGTGGCAAGTATGATGTCCGCTTCTTTCATCAGGAGATTTGTCATGTCGAGCGAAGGAACGTCTATCCAATCAATGATGCCTTCGGGAGCACCGGCTTTGACGGCGGCGTCAAGTACGATCTGAGCCGCGGCAATAGTGGACTTTTTGGCTCTCGGATGAGGGCTTATTATAATAGCGTTGCGGGTCTTGAGCGCGATCAATGTCTTAAAGATCGCGGTAGAAGTCGGGTTTGTGGTCGGTATGACTGCCGCAATAACTCCGATCGGTTCGGCGATCTTTTTGATGCCGTAAGCCTTGTCTTCTTCGATCACACCGCAGGTTTTGGTGTTTTTGTATGCATTATATATATACTCGGCGGCGTAGTTGTTTTTGATGACCTTATCTTCCACAACTCCCATGCCGGTTTCTTCGACTGCCATTTTTGCGAGCGGTATCCTTGCCATGTTAGCGGCAATTGCAGCGGCTTTGAAAATACTGTCAACCTGCTCCTGCGTATATTCCGAAAAAGCCTTTTGCGCTTCTCTTACGCGGGCAATGGCAGATTCAAGCATTTCCGTGCTGTCGATAATCTGTCTTTTTTTAGTTTCCATAACATACCTCATGCCGCCGTAGGCGGCTCACATA
>DHJP01000160.1 GCA_002404395.1 Clostridiales bacterium UBA4717 | reverse complement strand
TTTACGGTAACGCTTGATGAGCATTACAACGCCGACAACATGAAAGTGTATGCAAACGGTGTACTGCTCACGGGAGTTGAAAACGGCAGAGAATATTCCTACATCGTAAAGAATATCACATCGGATATCACCATTGTTGTTATGGATGTAAGCGCAGATAATTATACGGTCCGTTATAATGTTGACGGCGAGCTTTATTACTCTGAAAGCGTAGCTTATATGGGCAAAGCGCATAAACCGAAGTCGCCCGAAAAGACAGGCAGTGCGTTTGACGGATGGTTTGTCGGTGACGTTGAGTGGAATTTCGGTAATGAGATCACTGCTGATCTGACCCTTGAAGCGAGATTCACAAAGCTGACCTATCAGATAACGCTGCCTGTGAGCACGCGCGAATTTACAGTGAGCACCGAGTCTGATACCACTGTCGGGCATGGTGGCAGCTTCAAGTTCGGCATTACCGTATCCGACGGATATGATGCTGCCGATATGGCGGTCTACGCAAACGGCGTGCGGCTTGAAAGAAGCGCCGAAAACGGCAGTACGCTGTACTTTGAGCTTACAAATATTACCGAATCAACGGTAATAACCGTAAGAGGCATCGGACAGAACACCTACTCTGTCACTTACCGTTCAAACACCACCGAGTATGTCGGGAATATGCCCGAAAATACCGTGAAAGCGCATGATACCGACGCGGATATTTCGGAGCTTGTTCCCGAAAGATACGGGTATGACTTCGCAGGCTGGTCTGTATCGGAGGACGGCGCCGCCGAATATTTTGCGGGAGACAAATACTCGGACAATGCTGACATTACACTATACGCGGTGTGGACGGCAAAATGCTTTAACGTTTATTTTGAAACAAACGGCGGCATTATAAACGGCGGCGAAGTTACCGAGTATACTTACGGGATAGGCGCGGTACTGCCGAGTGATGTTTCAAAGAACGGTTATACCTTCACGGGTTGGTATGAAAACGAAGCGTTTGAAGGCGTAAGAGTACACGAGATCAAAACAACCGATTACGGCGACAAAAAATATTATGCCGCATACACTCCGGCAAAGGTCAATGTGATCGGTTATACAGGCGAGTATGACGGTGCGGAACACGAGATCACCTTTACGCTGACGCCCGAGGTGTCGGTTGAAGCATATAAGTGGTATTTTGTGCCCGACGGTTTGAGCGAAGCGATTTTGGTGCCGTCAGACTCATATAACAGACTTACGGTTAAAAACACGGCGGACAGCGGCGAGTATTATTGCTATATCGAAGCGCTGTCGGGAAATTATGTAGTTCGTTTCTTTACCGAAAAGGCTGTGGTCTCAATTTCCGAAAAACCGATCACGGTCAAGGCTGCCGACCGCAGTAAGGTTTACGACTCCGAAGCGCTTTCGACCGATTCGGTTGAGCTTGTTGATAATACGGCTTTGGCGGACGGACACAAGCTTTCGGCGGTTATGACTGCACAGAGCACGATCACAAATGCCGGTACGGCGGAAAATGTAATAGAGCGGATAGTTATAACCGACAGCGAGGGCACGGACGTTACCGCAAATTACAAAATCACAACGCAGAACGGCAGACTCGATATCACGCCGCTTAAACTGACGGTGACTGCAAATGATGTGAAGCTCAGCGAGGATTCGACCCTGACCGAAAGCCGTTTGTATAAAATAAGCGGAATGCTCGGCGGCGAAAAGCTTACGCTTTCATCAGCAAACACCGTTATTACGGCAAAGAAATCCGACGGCACGGTAATTTTGTTTTCCGATGTTACCAAAAATGCCGGCAAATATACCGTCACGATCGCATACAACGGCTTTGACGGCGAAGGCAGTGAAAATTATCAGGGCAGCGGAGAGATCACGTCTGCTGTGACCGTTTACGCGCAGTCGGGCGGCGGCTCGGGCGGCGGAGGCGGCGCGCCGATGAAATTCACAGTCAGCTTTGATGCCGACGGCGGAAGCAAGGTCGAAAGTCAGAGCGTCAGGGACGGCGCGAAAGCCAAAGAACCTGCCGCTCCGACAAAGGAAGGCTACGCGTTCGACGGTTGGTACAGTGACCGCGGGTTTGCTCATAAGTTCGATTTTTCTGCAGAGATCGAAGCTGATATTACGCTTTATGCAAAGTGGAAAAAGCTTGACTCGGAGAGCGAGCCGAAGACCGACGAATCGACTTCGGACGGATCGACGGTCGCCGACCCGAAAAAAACAGGCGTTGCAAAACGCCTTGAGACCGAAAAGCATATCGCGTATATGAAAGGCAACGCCGACGGCAGCTTCGGACCCGAGCGCAATATGACGAGAGCGGAAGCGGCTCAGCTGTTTTACAATCTGCTGCTTGACAGAAACGTTCCGACCGAAAGCATATTTGATGATGTAGACAAAGCTGCCTGGTATTACGATGCGGTAAGCACACTTGCCGGTATGGGTATAATCAACGGTAAAGGCAACGGCAAGTTTGACCCTGACGGGGCGATAACGAGAGCCGAATTTACCGCGATCGCTATGCGTTTTGTTACCGTCGAAGTTGACGGAAGCGTTTCCTTTGCCGATGTGCCTCGGAACCATTGGGCGGCAAAGCACATATCAGGCGCGGCGACCCTCGGTTGGATCTCCGGAAACGGTGACGGTACGTTCGGTCCCGACGATTTCATCAAGCGTGCCGCAGCCGCCAAGATCGTCAACAATATGCTCGGAAGACGTGCGGATATAGAATACATAAAAGCGCACGGGAATATTCTTAAGCATTTTGCGGATGTTTCGTCTGCGGCATGGTATTACGGAGAGGTCGCTGAAGCGGCAAACGCTCATGAATACGTGAGATCCGGCAATATCGAAAATTGGAAATAATATTATGAAAGCCCGCGCGAAGCGTAACTTTACGCTTCGCGCGGGCTGCTTGTTTTGCGGCGGAGTTTAACTGATTTGTTAGCTTAATGTGTTCGTTGACGGAAGCGTTGATACCGTAGACGCGCTTTATATCGCAAGGCATATCGCAGGGATTGTCGGATACGAAAACCCCGATTATGCCGGATAAACAGACACAAATATAAAAAATGCGGCAGGTATGCTTTGGCGGCGTACCTGCTGCATTTTTTATTTATCGTATGCGCGGATTATTCCTTCCGCAACTTCGCGGCGTGAAAAACGTGTGTCCATCGCTTGCTTTTCGATATAGTAATGGGCTTCCTTTTCGGTAATGTTGAGGTTTTCGATAAGCAACCACTTTGCACGGTTAACGGTGCGTATATCCGCCATTTTTTCCTGAAGCGTGCGGTTTTTGCTTTCAAAGCGTTTTAGCTTGTTTCCGACTGCCGCAAGCATTCTGATGCTTGAATAGAGTCCTTGTTTCGTTGACGGCTTGCCGAGCGTCAGCACGCCCGCAGGTTCTGCCTTGCAGCAAACTTCGTCGAACAATTCGTTTTTTACAAGCAGCAGTACTCCCATTGCGGAGTCCTCGTAACCGAGCGCCAGCTCGATCCCGAAATCATCGCTGAGCGGAGTATTGATTATCATTATATCGGGAAGTGACGATACAAGCATACGTTTGGCTTCGCCGGCACTCTCGGCTTTCATTATCGGTGAAAATTCCTCACGCGGCAACAGCTCGGAAACCTGCGCGGCGATCTTATCGTTTGATGAGACCACAAGCACACTGTGGATCGGTTTTCGGGTAGGCAAAATATCTACCTCCGTTAACAGCTTGCAAATTCAAGATATCCGCTCGGCAGCACACTCTTGACAAATTCACTTTGGCGTGCGAGTCGGACGGCTGCGCTGTACGATTCGGGAAGCTTCGGAAGTGCGTCGGTAACTTCGCGATCGGCAGTATAAAGGTTCAGGTCGGTTGCATCCGGAAGCTCAAGGCTGTCGGTTATCCCCTCAATTCCGGCGTAGATCAGAAGCGCATATGCTATATATGGGTTTGCGGTCGGGTCGGGGGAGCGAAGTTCCGCGCGCTTATGGTCTCCCTTTGCTGCGGGTATACGTATGAGCTGTGAACGGTTTTCCTTTGACCAGGTTATATATTTCGGAGCTTTTTTCTGACCGAGCCGCTGATATGAGCGTTCGCACGGGTTGAGAAATGCGGTGATCTCCGAAATGCGCTTCATTATTCCGGCAAGAAAAGCGTTGGTTTTGTCTGTGCCGTCGTCGCTTTTTACCGACATATTGATATGCATACCGTTTCCGCTTTCGCCGGCAAGCGGCTTAGGCGAAAAGTCGGCGTAAAGTCCGTTATGCATTGCTACGGCTTTGACTACGGTCATAAAATTCATTGCGTTATCTGCGGCGCTTAAGGCATCGCTGTATCTGAAGTCGATCTCGTTCTGTCCGGGTCCTTCTTCATGATGCGAGCTTTCGGGAATTATACCCATATCGTACAGGGTCAGACAGATCTCGCGTCTGACGTTTTCTCCCTTGTCATCGGGCGCTATGTCCATATATCCGGCACGGTCAAAAGGTTCTTCGGTGGGCTCTCCGTTTTCATCGGTTTTAAAAAGATAAAACTCGAACTCAGTACCGATATTCACTGAGATCCCTTTGGACTTGGCATAGTTGACCGCTTTTTTTAAAATCGTGCGCGAGTCAAGCTCGAACGGAGTGCCGTCAGGACGCTTGATATCGCAGAACATACGCACGACCTTGCCGTGCATAGGTCTCCACGGCAGAATATTGAGCGTTGACGGTATCGGAAACAGCAGAAGATCAGAGCTTTCCTCACTTCCGAAGCCCGGAATTGCCGAAGCGTCGAACGAGATCCCGTCTTCAAAGGCGCGCTCAAGCTCTGCGGGCATTATTGATATATTTTTCTGCTTTCCGTGAATATCGCAAAAAGCAAGACGGATGAATTTCACGTCCTCCTGTTCGATAAAGTCAAAAACTTCGTCTTTTGTATATGTCATATCTGTCCTCACGTCGGCGAAGCCGACTCAACTTCGCGTTGTGCTCTTATTTATCCGTAGGAGGCAAGAGCGCATCGCCTCAGGTACCATTGTTAATCTGAACAATCTTTATGCTGACATTATATCCGTTTTTTGTGTGATTGTCAAGAGATTGCAAATTGTCGGAATTTTTTGCAAAAAACTCTTGACAAGTGTTTTTACGTGTGATAGAATATGCGCAAATAAAGCGACAAGGAAGCCGCGGACAAAGGATATTTGTCTGCGGCTTTTTGTTTTTTAAGCAAAGTCGCCGAAATAAAAACAAAGGAGAAATAGTTATGAGTACGGTTACAGAACTGTTTTCGTCAATGGTATTTGATGATGCGACAATGGAAGCAAGACTTCCGAAGGAGACATATAGGGCGCTGCAGCGTACCATCAAAAACGGCAAGCACCTTGAAGAATCGGTGGCAAACGTAGTTGCCAACGCAATGAAGGATTGGGCGATCGAAAAGGGCGCGACCCACTTTACTCATTGGTTCCAGCCGATGACCGGTGTTACCGCCGAGAAGCATGACAGCTTCATTTCTCCTAAGAACGGCGGCAAGGTGATCATGGAGTTTTCGGGCAAGGAGCTGATTCAGGGTGAACCCGATGCGTCAAGCTTTCCGTCCGGCGGACTTCGTGCAACCTTTGAGGCGAGAGGCTATACGGCGTGGGATGCGACCTCGTATGCATTTATAAAGGACGGTGTGCTTTGCATACCGACGGTGTTTTGCTCGTACGGAGGCGAGGCACTTGACCAAAAGACCGCATTGCTCCGCTCTATGGAGGCGATCAACCGTCAGGCATTGCGTATCTTGAAGCTGTTCGGAAATGAAGATGTCGGATCTGTAAAGACTACGGTGGGTCCGGAGCAGGAATACTTCCTTGTTGACAAGGCATTGTATGACAAACGCAAGGATCTGATATATACCGGCAGAACGCTGTTCGGCAGTCGTGCGCCTAAGGGTCAGGAGCTTGACGATCACTACTTCGGCGCGATCAAGCCGAGAGTAGCCGCATATATGAAGGAGCTTAACGAGGAGCTTTGGAAACTCGGTATTCTCGCAAAGACCGAGCACAACGAGGTTGCACCGGCACAGCATGAAATGGCTCCGATATTCTCAACCACAAATATCGCCGCCGATCACAATCAGCTTACAATGGAGATCATGCAGAAGGTTGCCAAGCGGCACAACATGGTTTGCCTGCTTCACGAAAAGCCTTTTGCGGGCGTGAACGGCAGCGGCAAGCACAACAACTGGTCGATCTCTACCGACACCGGCGTGAATCTGCTTGAGCCTGGCGAAACGCCTCAGTCGAATGCACAGTTTTTGATCTTCCTGTGCGCGGTGATCAAGGCGGTTGACGAATATCAGGATCTGCTCAGAATATCGGTTGCAAGCGCAGGAAACGATCACAGACTCGGCGCCAACGAAGCGCCTCCTGCAATCGTGTCGATGTTCCTCGGCACCGATCTTTCGGAGATCCTTGAGGCAATCGAAAACGACAGACCCTACGATTCCAAGCAGAAAGATATTATGAAGATCGGCGTGCATACGCTTCCGAAGTTCCCGAAAGATGCGACCGACCGCAACAGAACAAGTCCGTTTGCGTTTACCGGAAACAAATTTGAATTCCGTATGCTCGGCTCTGCGTCATCGATCTCGTGTGCAAATACCGTGCTCAACACTTCGGTAGCCGAGGAATTGAAGGAGTTTGCCGACAAGCTTGAGGGTGCCGATGATTTTGAAGGCGCATTGCACGAGCTTATCAAGACCACGATCAAGGAGCATAAGCGCATTATTTTCAATGGCGACGGTTACGATGAGTCATGGGTAAAAGAAGCCGAAAAGCGCGGTCTGCTCAACCTTAAGGCAACTCCCGACGCGGTCGCGCATATGCTCGATCCCAAAAATGTAAAACTGTTTACTTCGCACAAGGTATACAGCGAAGTTGAGCTTTCGGCGCGTCACGAGGTATTGCTTGAAAATTATTGCAAGATAATCAACATAGAGGCGCTTACGATGCTTGATATGGCAAGCAAGGATGTGCTGCCCGCAATGAGCAGGTATTCGGGCGAACTTGCCAAAGCCGCACTTAAGAAAGCGGAATTCCTCGGGGATGCCGATTGCACGTACGAAAAAGAGAGCGTTAAATCGCTTTCGGCGCTGATCGGTGTGACCTACAAGAACGTCAAGAAGCTTGAGGCGGATTTGCTCAGCGCAAAGTCCGAGACAGAGCTTCCGAAGCTTGCCGACTTTTATAAGACCGCCATACTTGACGATATGAAGCAATTGCGTATGTCGGTCGATGAGATGGAAGCACTTGCGTCCGCAGAAAGCTGGCCTTATCCGTCGTACGGTGAATTGTTGTTCGGAGTAAGATAAAATGCATTTGCAATTTATTTATTGAGCCGCCATAGGCGGCAAAGGAGGTCAGCGTGAAAGTGTGATCTCCGTCAAGTGAAATCTCGGGTTTCACGCCCAAATTTTCTGAAAATGGGTCCCGTCCCATTTTCGTCGGCGGAGCCGACCCGAAAATTTATGTTTATTTATTGAGCCGCCATAGGCGGCAAAGGAGGTTAATATGGATCTCACAGCTTTGATCTCGGTAGTGGATAAAGAAATATTCAGCGTCTGGCTTTTGATCGGCGTTGCGTTTATATTCTGGATGCAGGCAGGCTTTGCAATGGTTGAGACCGGCTTTACACGTGCGAAGAATGCCGGAAACATTCTGATGAAGAATCTGATGGATTTCTGTATCGGAACCGTGGTGTTTATCATAATCGGCTTCAGCCTTTTCCTCGGGGAGGATCTGGTCGGATTCATAGGCAAGCCCGGATTTGATATTTTTACCGCATACGAAAGCTTTGATTGGTCAAGCTTCGTATTCAATCTGGTGTTCTGCGCCACGGCGGCTACAATAGTTTCGGGCGCTATGGCTGAAAGAACCAAATTTATTTCATATTGTGTTTATTCTGCGGTGATCTCCGCGCTCATTTATCCGATCGAGGCGCATTGGATCTGGGGCGGCGGTTG
>DHJP01000018.1 GCA_002404395.1 Clostridiales bacterium UBA4717 | reverse complement strand
CTTTAAGTTCCATAATAATCTCCATGCCGTCGTAGGCGGCTCACAAAATATACGTGAAACCGAAGCTTTCACTGAGCAAGGATCGCACCTCTGCGCTGATCTTCTTTGTCGGCACAGCAGATTCGGTAATCAGCGTCAATCTCATATGCGATCGTTTTGAAACAATACGCCATGCTTATTTCAAAGCAATTGTACCGCACATACATACTTTTGTCAACAGCAAAAGCTGTTTTTCAAAAGCAAAGCCGCAAACTTCGTAATATTCTTCACAAAACACGAAGATACGAAAGTCTGCGGCATATTTTATTGTGAAGCGTTCTGCAAAGCCGTTTTTTTCTTTAAAATCCGAATAATACACAAATAGTGCATAAAACTTGTCAATAACCATGATATGGGATACGACAAAAATATCACTTCTGCGCTCGGAAAAGCCTTGAACACCGTAAATATCCATAGTATACGAAATACCACCGAGCCTGTCAGCGATACGATACTTGACATCAGCGAATGACCGAGTCCCTGCATTACTCCGGCACCGACTTCCATAAATCCAAGCAAAAAGTACGGGATAAACATACAAAGCATACGGGCACACGCCGTATCAAAGGCGATCGCGTCAAGACTGCCCGCCACGCCTCTTTTTATTTTATAAAGCGCCAGCTTCTGGCTCGTCAGACCGAATTGTCCGGATTTTCGGACAGCGCTTATATGTGCAGGGTCTTTAAGAAAAAAGCGGTATAACGCCGGGCGAATACCGAATTTTTTCCAAGCAAATGTAAAATACGACCGCTTTGCCGCGCCTTTTTTCCATAATACCGGCGCACGGCGGTCAAGCCTTGTTTTGACGCAGGTACAAAAATTCGTATGATCGCGGACCGCAAAACAGTATTCTTCCGCACGCCATTGTAAATTTTCAAAGCAAAAGCACTTCCGCTATTGCCAAATTTGAAAAAGCGTGGTAAAATCTAAATAAGCAACAGCAAGCTTCGGAGGAAATAATGAATACGATTCCCAAACTGAACGTCGGCGATATTCTTGAAATGAAAAAATGCCATCCCTGCGGGGGAAAACGCATGAAAGTTCTGCGTGTCGGCTCGGATATACGAATAGTGTGCGAAAAATGTGCGCGTGATGTCACGGTAGCACGGATCAAACTCGAAAAAAACATTAAAAAGGTGATTTCCGGAGGTACCGACGGTGAATAACGATATGTCGCTCAAAAGCGAACTTAAAGACCTGTTTTCGGGATTTACTCCAAGTAAACGCGCATACCGAACGCTTGCTTTCCTTATTCCGTTTGCAGTCTTTGCGCTCATTTATATTTCAATGTCGGTTTGGCCTTTCGGCAACGGCACCGTGCTTGTACTTGATCTGAACGGTCAGTATGTATATTTTTTTGAAGGGCTGCGCGACGCGCTGATCGGAAAAGCAAGCTTTTTTTACTCGTTCAGACGTGCGCTCTCGGGTGAATTTCTCGGGATACTTGCCTATTATCTTGCAAGTCCGCTTTCCCTGCTCGTTCTGCTCTTTCCCAAGGGGAATATCCAAGAAGCGATCTTGCTCATCCTGCTTTGCAAGTGCGGACTGTGCGGACTGACCTCGTACTACTATATAGAAAAAACGCGTAATATTCTCGGAGCGCGCGCATTGATCTTTTCAAGCGCATACGCACTCTGCTCATACGGTATCATTTACGCCTCAAATACAATGTGGATCGACTGTATGTATCTGTTGCCGCTGATACTGCTCGGGATGACGCGTCTTATCTGCGAAAAAAAACATCTGCTCTACACCCTCTCGCTTGCCGCCGCACTTATAACAAGCTATTATATCGGTTACATGATATGCATATTTGCGGTGCTTTTTTTCTTCGCTTACTATTTTTCACGCACTCCCGAAGAACGCGGTTCAACGCTTGAACGACACCATTTTATAAAAACATCGCTTCGCTTTTCTCTCTTTTCGCTCATCTCCGCCGCGCTGGCTTCGCCGATGCTGTTATCGGCGGCATATTCGCTGAGCTTCGGCAAAAGCGACTTTTCCACCCCGAAATATGCGTTTTCGGTCAAAACCGCATTCGCCGATGTCTTTTTGAAAATGCTCCCGGTATCATATGATACCGTACGTCCCGAAGGTATGCCGCTCGTATACTGTTCGACCTTATGCCTGATACTCGGAATACTTTACTTCATATCTCCCGCAATCCGACCGCGGCGGAAAGCGGCGCTCGGCGCCTTACTTGCAATACTCACAGTCAGTTTCTGCGGTTCGACGATCGACCTCGTATGGCACGGATTTCAGTTCCCGAATTGGATGAATTTCAGATACAGCTTCATATTTGTATTCATTCTTATTCTTGCCGCCTGCGATATTTTCTGCGCCGATAACGGATTTGAATTGAAAAGCGCGATCGCGGTGGGTATGTGCGTCATGGCGGGCGCAGCACTGCTTCAAAAATTCGAGTATGATACCTTTGACCCGTCGATCTGCGTATGGTCAGCAATGGGCGGCGTGATCCTGACGCTTATCGGACTTCGCGTGTCGCGCTCATCACTGCGAGGGAAGACCGTCATACTGCTTGCGCTCACGCTCCTTGAGCTTTACGCAAACGGTATTGCAAGCGACGGGCTGATGAACGAGGACGTTGGATTTTCAAATCACGCTTCATACGCAAACTTTATGAAAAAATACGGTGCCGCTTCGGACTATATTCACTCAACCGATCCGGGGCTGTACCGCAGTGAAAGCTATGTATTCCGAAAGGTAAACGACAACTTTGCACTCCGTTTAAACGGAGTTTCCGGCTCGACTTCAACTCTCAACGCAAAGGTCATCGACTTTCTTGAGGATGTAGGCTATTCTTCGAGATCTCATCATTCAAATTATGTCGGAGGCAATGTCGTAAACGATTCCCTGCTCGGCATCAAATATGTAGTCAGCAATGTTGATAAGGTCCCAGATCCCTCCTACACTCTTGAATGGACAGACTCAAACGGTGAGGCGGCGGTATTCAAGAATCCATATGCACTTCCGATCGCATACCTTACCGATACCGAGCTTATCGGCTTTGATACTTCGGCTGCCGACAACCCGTTTGAAGTCTTAAACCGCATGACGGGTGCAATGCTCGGAAAAGCACGCACCGATATATTTCTTCCTAACAACAAGTGCGACATTACCGCCGAAAACGCCGAGCGCACCTCAAACGCCTCCATCAAAACCTACACAAAGAAAAAAGCCTCGCTTTCGGCAAGACTGAATTTTGTTGTTACGGCGCAGCATGACGGAGTGCTCTACGGATATTTTCCCGTGACAAACGGCTACAGACGCGATATCACGATAAAATTCGGTGAGACCGAATTAAAAAAATATTTCACCTCGGATAATCACGGTATTTTCTGTCTCGGAGAGCACAAGGCAGGAGACACGGTATACGTAACCATGGCACTTGAAGAAGAAAAGGTCAACTTCAACTCTTCTGTTTATTTTTACACGCTGAACGAAGATGCGTTCGAGCAGACTATGCGCATACTTGAGCAAAGCGGAGCCGAACTTGACGAAAAGCATACCGATGCACACTTTAACGGCCGGCTCAAGGTTTCCGACAACAAGAATCTGCTGTTGCTTACCATGCCTTACGACAAAAACATAACGGTCACCGCAAACGGTAAAAAATGCGAAACGCTTGAAGTTGCCGGAATATTTACAGGCGTCGTGCTTGAAGCAGGTGAATACGAATTTACCGTCAAATATCTGCCCAAAGAGTTTATCGGCGGATCGTTCATTGCGTTATTCGGACTTTGCGTACTGTTGCTGTATACTTTATTTTCGCGACGCAAGCGGAATTCAGCCGACAAAAAGGCGTGCGATATGTGCGCAGACGACGCAGACAACGAGCATGGATATGATGCCGACCGGTAAGGCGTAACGCGTATTTTTTACATTCACCGCCGAAAAATACACTGCAACAATGTAGAATACAGTGTCCGAGCAACCGGCAATCACCGAAGCGGTAAATCCTACAAGGCTGTCTGCGCCGTATTCGCTAAACAGCTCGTTGATCACGGAATTCGACGCACTTCCCGAAATCGGACGTACTGCCAGAAACGGCAGAAGTTCACCGGGAATACCGAGAAAATCCGTGATCGGCGAAATCAATGCCGTTATGTGCGCACCCGCCCCCGACGCGGTAAACATTGCCGCCGCCGTACACATTATCACGAGCGTGGGTAAAAGCTTTACGGCGCACCTCATACCGTCGAACGCACCGCTTATAAAACTGTCAAACAAATTACGCTTTGAAAAAAGTATCAGCAGCGCGCTTGCCAAAAGTATAAGCGCGATCGCCGCCGACGGTATGTATTTCATGTATGTCTCCTGCTCTTTTCAGGCAAATTGCGCCATAAGCGCGCGCATACTTTGGCTAAAGCGATTGAAAATGCCGCGCCGAAAAGCGAACCGATCCATACGGGAACCATTATTGCACCGGGATCGACGCTTCCGGAGGCTTTGCGCAGCGTCATAAGCGTTATCGGCAAAAGATTCAGCGGCGAACAATTTATCACTGCAAGCATTATCATGTCATCACTTGCGGCTTCTCCAAATTCATTGTCAAGCTGCATTTTTTCAAGCGCCGTAATTGCAAGCGGCGTTGCCGCATTACCGATACCGAGCAGATTTGCCGCCATATTTGCCGCGCACTCGTTGATCCCGTTGCCGCTTTTATATGCGCGCGGATATAAAAATTTCAAGATCGGCGATATCAGCCCGGCGAGCTTGGCGATCGCTCCCGCTTCCTTCAGCACATTCATGACGCCGTTCCAAAGACACATCATTCCTATAAGTTCAAGTGTGAGCGTTACCGCCCGCGCGGCTCCGTCAAATACTGCCGACGACATCTCCGCAAGCCGTCCGTTAAAAACAGCGGCTGTTATAGAGATAACGCACATTATTGAAAAAGTTTTTCCGAGCACCTGTCCTCGCCTCCTGTCCGTGTAAACAGTTGATTTTTCGACAAATTATACAGTTTTTGCGACATTTTTTTGTCACTAACGACAATTGACAAAAAATGGTATTTGTTGTAAAATAATGGAAAAGCTACAGTTGCGATATCTTTTATATCCCACAGCCACAGCCTCATTTTTTATCGAATATTAAGAAAGGATTGCCGAAATGGAAAAACAAATCAGCTGCACTCGTCCGATAGACCGCCTCGGAAGAATTGTTATCCCAAAAGAGATCAGACGCGAGCTTAATATTTCAATTAACGAAGAATTGCTCATATCACTTGAAAACGACGGAGTATTTATAACTCATCAGCATAACTTTTGCGCACTGTGCGGCAATACTCAGAATCTTATACCCGTGAAAGA
>DHJP01000189.1:6540-11684 GCA_002404395.1 Clostridiales bacterium UBA4717 | reverse complement strand
GTTGCGGTGCGGTGTCATTGCCTTTTGGTTATACGCCTCACGAAGCACTGTCGATCGGCTGCGGAATGATTGCACGCGGCGAGGTCGCGCTCGCGGTATATGCCGCCGGTAAGGAGCTTATCTACTTCGGCGCCGACGGTGCCCTGCTCGGAATAGATCCGCTGGTTGCCACGATCTGCCTGATAATTATATCTTCGGTGCTTTGCCCGATACTTCTTAAGCTTACCTTCCGCGGACAGTCGGAGGGCACGGGTACAAAAGCGCGCGGAGTTTCGATTTCCGCCGAGGCTATTGAAAACGTGCACTGAAGTCAGGATATATAATTACAAAAAACTCGCAAGTTGCGTTATTCTGAAAGCGGCGTGAAAGGTTCGGACAGGCATTGCCTTACGCTTCGCGCAATATTTGTTGAGTCGGCTACGCCGATAGAAGATGCTGTTATGGAAAAGTTTTTCAAGCTCAAAGAACGCGGTACTACCGTGCGCACCGAATTTGCCGCGGGACTGACCACGTTTATGGCAATGGCGTACATTCTTATGGTCAACTCCGGAATGTTTGCAGACTTAGGTACGGTGTCGTATAATGCGATATACATTGCAACGGCGCTGTCGGCAGTCATCGGCACCCTGCTTATCGGATTGCTTGCCAATCTTCCGCTCGCACAGGCAAGCGGAATGGGACTCAATGCATTCTTTGTCTACACGGTCTGTTTCGGTCTCGGCTTTACATATGCGAACGCATTATTGTTCGTGCTTGCCGACGGTATAATATTTGTACTGCTTACCGTTACCGGACTTCGCAGACTGATCTTTGATGCGATCCCTCATGCGGTCAAAGCGGCGATCCCGGCGGGCATAGGACTTTTCATTGCAATGCTCGGCTTCCAGGACGCCAAAATAGTAATTGCAAGCTCTTCGACCGGTGTGACGCTCAACTCGTTCAACCTGCTCGGCGGTGCGAAGTGGGCGGATATTATGCCTATGCTGGTGACCATAGCGGCGGTGATCGTTATCGCGGTGCTTTCAAAACGTAATGTGCGCGGAGCGATTCTGCTCGGTGTGCTCGGCGGTGCGGCGGTTTACTATTTGCTCGGCTTTACCGTTGAAGGCTTCTATGACGGTTTCATGGCGGGGAGTTCGCTTAATCCGCTTGCGGCTTTCGGCGATTTCGCAAAGTTGGCGTTCGGCAAGGTCTTTACCGAGGGCTTTGACTTTTCGGCGTATCTTGCACCCGAGACCGGTCATACCGTGAGCGGGTTGGTGATCACTTTCATTACTACCGCGCTCGCTTTTTGCATGGTTGATATGTTTGACACACTCGGAACGCTTTACGGCGCTTGCCGCGGCGGAAATATGCTTGTAAAAAATGCGAATGGCGAGGACGAGGTTCCGAATATGGACCGCGCGATGCTTGCAGACGCGATCGCGACCTGCGCAGGTTCGGTTTGCGGTACTTCAACCGTTACCACTTTTGTTGAATCGTCATCGGGTATTGCGGTCGGCGGCCGTACCGGACTCACTTCAATATTTACTGCGCTTTTCTTCCTTATCGCCATGTTCCTTTCGCCGCTTGCGTCGCTGATACCGGCGTGCGCATATGCCGCCGCGCTTATCTATGTCGGAATACTTATGATAGGATGTGTTAAGGATATCGAGTGGAACGATCCCGAAGTGGCGCTTCCGGCATTCCTGACGCTTGCCATGATGCCGTTTTCATATAATATTTCTTACGGTATTGCTTTCGGTCTTATCTCATATGTGTTGATCAAGCTCCTGATGGGCAAGGCACGCGAGATCAAGGTCGGCACGGTCATCATTTCGCTCCTCTTTGCGGCGATGTTCTTCCTGACGCACTGACCTTGTTCACTGTTAAATAATGTCTGATTTGATCTCCGTTTATCGGCGGCTTTCGAATATTTCGTAAAGTCGGACTATAAACGGAGATCTTTGATATTTTAAGCCTGATATTTTGCAAGCGGCGAAGGAAGCGGCGCTTCGCTGATTATGCCGCTGATGTCGTCGGCGCGGCAGAGATTGTGAAAATATTTTTTTTCGAGTTTGCTTTTGGCGCACAACAAATATGATCGTCTTGAAAATTCGATCATTCGCTGTCTGACGATATTTTCGCTGTCGGAAATATCGGTCAGCCGTCCGTCAAGGTCAAGTCCGCGGCAGGAGAAAAAGCAGATATCAGCGTTTATCGAGGCAATGCTTTTATATGCCGCCTCTCCTACGAGCGATTGACAGGAAGCGATAAGCTCGCCGCCGGTGCTTATTGCCTTGATCCCGTACTCTCCGAGAGCAAGCAGAGTCTTGATACCGCTCGTCATAACGGTTATATGATTTTTTACCGCCAAAAACGGAACGAGATTATACGCGCTTGAAGAAGCGTCAAGGAAGATCACATCATAATCCTTTACGTATTCTGCGGCGGCTCTTGCCATGGTGACTTTGGCTTCGGACTCTTCAAGCTCACGTATAACAAAGGGTATCTTAAGCGCCGAAAGGCTGCTTTCTTCAAGCACCGCGCCGCCGTGGACGCGCTTAATAAGACGTTGATGCTCAAGACTTGCCAGATCGCGGCGTATCGATGATTCGCCGGCATACAGCCGTGCGGCAAGCTCTGATACGGCGACCTTTTTCTGAGCAAGCAATATTTTGAGTATTTCGCGTTCGCGTTCTTTGTTCATGACTGTTTAACCTCCGATTTTTGCCGGAAACGCTCAATAATATGCGCATTTTGCCATTTATTGCGGCGATTATTGACCGAATGAGCGCTTTGGATTATTATATACTACATAAAACCGACTGTCAACACCTGCAAATAAGTCGATTACGGAAGGAATGATGTAAATGAGCGAAGATAAGCGTATTCTGAGCGGCGCGCTTAAGGGCAAAATTTATGATATGCATACGCACAGCGCGGCGTCGCACGATTCCGAATGTCCTCTTTCCGAAATGGCAAGGGCAGCCAAGGCGGCAGGACTTTGCGGCTTTGCCGTTACCGATCATGCGGATATTGAGTTCATTGAAAGAATTGATGTTGACGATGTGATAGGCAAGTCAATGCAAGCGATAGAGGAATGCGGCGAGCGCGGAGTTGAGATCCTGCGCGGCGTTGAAATGGGAGAGGGCTTTTATTACCCCGAGTATACCGCGCGGCTTATTGATAAGTATGATTTTGACGTTGTTATAGGTTCGGTCCACGCCGCCCGTTTCAAGGGTTTTGAGATGCCGTACAGTAAAATAGATTTCGGGAAGATGAATGATGCCGAGCGGCACGGCTATCTTCTGACCTACTTTGCCGATTATGCGCATATGCTTGAGGTATCGGATTTTGACATTGCGGCGCATCTGACCTGCCCGTTCAGATATGTAGTCGGCAAATACGGCTTTAAGGCAGATCCCCGAGAGTATTCGGCGGAAATAACCGCGATTCTGAAACAGATAATTTCACGCGGCGTTGCTTTGGAGGTCAACACCTCGAACTTAGGCAGCATATATGACGAGTATATGCCCGAGCAGTGGATAATTGCGGAGTATAAGCGGCTCGGCGGTGAATTGATCACTCTCGGTTCGGATGCGCATATCGCCCGCGATTGTGCCGGAAATTTCGACGGTGCTCTGAAAGAACTTAAATCGCTTGGCTTTGAAAACGTGTATTATTACAAGAAAAGATGCGCGATCCCCTGCACATTGTAAAAGAACGGCGACACGAAAATTGCTGATTGTTTTATGAGCCGCCGACGGCGGCGCGGAGAGAAAGATGAAAGCGGCTGTATTTTACGGAAAACATGATCTGAGGATCGAAGAAATAAACAAGCCCGTCCCGGGAGCGGACGAGGTGCTTATCAAGGTTATGGCGTGCGGGATCTGCGGAACCGACGTGCACATATTTGAGGGAGACGAGGGGGCGGCGGCAACTCCTGCGGGAACCGTGCTCGGACACGAGTTCTCCGGAATGGTCGAAGCGGTCGGTTCAAGGGTCAGGCATATCAAACCGGGCGATCGGGTGTGCGTTGACCCGAACAAGCTCTGCGGAGCCTGCCGTTTTTGCCGAAGCGGGGTCGGACACTTCTGCGAGCAGATGACGGGTATCGGCACTACGGTCAATGGCGGTTTTGCCGAATACTGCGCGGTTCCGGAGAGTCAGGCTTTGAAAATTGCCGATAGTACGACTTTTGATGAAGCGGCGATGGCTGAGCCGGTCTCATGCTGTCTGCACGGTATTGAGCTTTGTCATATTGAATACAGCGACAATGTTGTGATCATAGGCTGCGGAATGATCGGCATGTTGATGACAGAGCTTGCAAAGCTTTCGGGCGCAGCAAGGGTCGCGGTGATCGAGCCGGACACCGAAAAGCGTGCAATGGCGATAAAGCTCGGCGCAGAGCTTGCAATCGATCCTGCTGTTCAGAAAGCGGATGAGGTGCTCGCCGCGCACGGTTTTGAAAATATTGACAAGGTTATCGAATGTGCGGGGCTTGTTTCCACTATGGAAGAAGCGGTCCGCCTTGCCGGTAAAAAAGCGACGGTGATGTTGTTCGGACTTACCGCGCCGGGGGCCGTTATGCAATTGAAGCCGTTTGAGGTGTTCAAAAAAGAGCTTGAAATAAAAGCGTCGTACATAAATCCGTATACGGAGGAGAAAGCGATAAAGCTTATAGACTCGCGGCGAATCGACGTTTCATCTATGATCTACGGCAAGCTCCCGCTTGACCGGCTGCCGTCATTGCTTGCGGACAAGGCTCAAAGACGCCTCGGAAAGTATATAGTTAATCCGAATGAAAACTGACAGAATAAGTAAAAAGCAAACGGAGACTGCGGATTTCCCGCGGTCTCCGTTTGTATGTGATATTTAAGGACCGATCATTCAAGCTCAAACGCGCCGGTGTAAAGGCGGTAATAGGTACCGCGTTCCGCGATAAGCTTTTCGTGGTTGCCGCGCTCGATTATTTTGCCGTGGTCAAGCACCATTATCACGTCCGAATTTTTGACGGTGGACAAGCGATGGGCGATGACAAATACCGTTCTGCCTTCCATGAGCTTATCCATGCCGCGCTGAACGATCGCTTCGGTGCGCGTATCGATCGACGAGGTTGCCTCGTCAAGGATCATTACGGGCGGATCGGCAACGGCGGCACG
>DHJP01000189.1:6330-6485 GCA_002404395.1 Clostridiales bacterium UBA4717 | reverse complement strand
ATAAGCTGACGCTGACCTTGAGAGAGGTTCGCTCCGTTTCCGGTAAGCTTGGTGTCATATCCGTCGGGCAGACGGGTAATAAAGTCGTCTGCACCCGCAAGCTTTGCGGCGGCGATACATTCTTCGTCGGTGGCGTCAAGCTTGCCGTAACGGAT
>DHJP01000189.1:0-6271 GCA_002404395.1 Clostridiales bacterium UBA4717 | reverse complement strand
CCTGCAGCACGATGCCGAGCGAGCGGCGCAGGTCGGCTTTCTTTATCTTGTTGATATTGATTCCGTCATATCTGATCTTGCCGTCGGCAATATCGTAGAAGCGGTTGATGAGGTTGGTGATCGTTGTCTTGCCGGCACCTGTCGCACCGACAAACGCTACCTTCTGACCCGGCTCTGCGTACAGAGTGACGTTGTGCAGGACGTTTTTGCCTTCTTCGTAAGCAAAATCAACGTCGGTCATGCGCACATCGCCGCACAGGGGAGTATAGGTGACGCTTCCGTCGCCGTGCGGATGCTTCCATGCCCAACTTCCGGTGCGTTTTTCGCTTTCGGTGATACTTCCGTCGGCGAGCGTCTCGGCATTGACAAGCGTGACGTATCCTTCATCGGTTTCTGGCTTCTCATCAACAAGCTCAAACACTCTTGAAGCGCCTGCAAGTCCCATTACCACCGAGTTGACCTGCTGCGACACCTGGCTGATGTTACCCGAGAACTGTTTTGTCATATTAAGGAAAGGAACGACCACGCTTATCGAAAAGGGAAGTCCCGCAAGTCCGATATTCCGTGCTCCGGAGGCAAGAAATATTCCGCCCGAAATTGCAACGAGCACGTAAAGCACGTTGCCGATGTTATTCAGTATCGGCATCAGAATATTTGCGTACTTGTTTGCACTGCATGAGTCGCGGAACAGCTCGTCGTTGATCTTTTCAAAATCAGCTTTTCCCGCTTCTTCATGGCAGAATACTTTGATCACTTTCTGACCGTTGATCATTTCCTCGACAAAGCCTTCGCTTTTGCCGATCGTGCGTTGCTGTTTGATAAAGTATTTTGCCGAGTTTCCGCCGATCTTTTTGGTGACGAACACCATTACGGTAACTCCCGCCACCACAATGAGCGTCATATACAGGCTGAAACGCAGCATTATATAAAAGACGGTCACGACGGTCACGAGAGAGGTCAGAAGTTGGGGCATAGACTGCGATACAAGCTGTCTGAGCGTGTCGATATCGTTGGTGTAATAGCTCATGATATCGCCGTGATTATGGGTGTCGAAGTATTTGATCGGCAGCTCCTCCATACCGTCAAACATCTTTTTGCGCAGCTTATAGAGGAATCCTTGCGTGATATACGCTCCGAGCTGTGTATATGCAAACGCCGAAATGAGCGAGAGAATATACATTGAACCGAGGAAGAGCAGTTGCGGTGCGATCTCAAGCTTTGCAGCGGCGAAATCTCCGCTCGCGGTGAATCTTTCGATCACCGCAAAAATATTCTGCATAAAGATCGCCGGGACAGAGCTTACGATCGCCGAGAAAATGATACATATGATCATTATCGGCAGCAGTACGGGATAGAAGTGAAACAGCTCTTTGAATATGCGCAAAAGCGTACCGGGCTTGGCGCCCGTGGGATTTTTATTTCCTCTCATCGTCCGCACCTCCCTTGTTCTGAGATTCATAGACTTCACGGTAGATCGGACTTGTCCGCATAAGTTCGGCGTGAGTTCCTATATCGGAAATTTTGCCGCCGTCCATTACGATTATGCGGTCGGCGTCCTCGACCGAAGCGATCCGCTGAGCAATTATAATTTTGGTGGTTTCGGGGATAAATTCGGAAAATCCGCGGCGGATAAGCGCGTCGGTACGGGTATCGACCGCGCTCGTCGAGTCGTCGAGTATCAGAATCTTAGGCTTTTTGAGCAGGGCGCGCGCAATACAAAGTCTTTGCTTTTGACCGCCGGAGACGTTGGCACCGCCTTGTTCGATATAGGTGTCATATCCGTCGGGGAAGGTGCTTATGAATTCGTCCGCCTGCGCAAGTCTGCAGGCTTCGCGCATTTCTTCATCGGTGGCATCGGGGTTGCCCCAACGTAGGTTTTCCTTGATCGTACCCGAGAAGAGCACATTTTTCTGAAGTACCATTGCGACTGCACTGCGCAGTGCTTCAAGGTCATATTCCTTTACATTATGACCGCCGACGCAAACACTGCCCTCGGTAGCGTCGTAGAGACGCGGGATCAGCTGTACGAGCGTGGATTTTGACGAGCCGGTGCCGCCGATAATACCGATGGTCTCGCCGGACTTTATCGTGAGGTCGATCTTTTCAAGCGAATTTCGCTTTGCGTGCGCAGAGTATTTAAAGGAAACGTTTTCAAAGCGTATATCGCCGTTTGGCACAACGGACACCGCTGTTTTCGGAGAGGTGAGCGTCGGTTCTTCCTCAAGCACCTCGGTGATCCTGCGCGCCGATTCAGCCGAGATGGTGATGATCACGTACACCATCGACAGCATCATCAGCGAGCTGAGTATCATGAAGCCGTATGTGAGCATACTTGAAAGCTCTCCGACATTTATCTTAAGTCCGAAAGAGGATATAACGATCTTTGAGCCGAAAAGCAACACGAAGATCATGTCAAAGTAAAGACAGAGCTGTAAAAGCGGGGAGTTCAGTGCGACTATGCGCTCGGCTTTGGTGAAATCGGTGCAAACATCCTTTGCGGCGCGGTCGAATTTCGTTTTTTCAAAGCTTTCGCGCACGAAAGACTTCACAACTCTCATTCCTTTGATGTTTTCCTGAATGGAGCTGTTCAGATCGTCATATTTGTTGAAAACGCTGCGGAAGCGCGGCATTGCCTTGCGCGCGATCATAAAGAGTCCGAAAGCAAGTATCGGAACCACGACCACGAACATAAGGGCAAGCGAACCTCCCATTATAAACGACATTACGATCGCAAATATGAACATGAGCGGGCTTCTTATGGCTATGCGAATGATCATCATAAATGCCATTTGCACATTGGCGACGTCGGTGGTCATTCGGGTAACTAACGAAGACGCCGAGAAACGGTCGATATTTTCAAAAGAAAAGTCCTGTATACGGCTGTACATATCATGACGCAGATTTTTTGCAAATCCGCAGGAGGCGGAGGCGCAGGTGTTGCCCGCCATAGCACCGAAAGCCAGCGATATGCACGCCATCAGCACGAGAACAAGACCGTATTTCAATATTTCGGCGATATCGGCGTCGGCTTGGATCACGCCGACGAGCTTTGCGATCACAAACGGTATCAGACATTCCATTATGACTTCGCCGACGATCAGAATAGGCGTAAGTATTGTGTCGCGTTTGAACTCACGGATAGATTCCGCAAGCTTTTTTACCATTTTTATCAATTGAAGAGTGCTCCTTTCGTGATTTCTTGCGTTTGAGCGCAGTGGTATATTTTATCACTAATCAAAAATAAAGTCAATAGAACTGATCTGTCATTTTACACGTCGTTAAAAAAACGTTCAAAATACTGTTGACTTAATAAAGAGAACAGGTTATAATTGTGTATGTGACCGCGAGGTGTCAAAGAGGTGCACCTTGCAGCGATTTGTGATTTTTGAAAACGGAGAATTTAATGAAAAACAAAAGAATCGGAAAAATGGGAGAGCTTTCGTGGTTTATCGGCGTACTGCTGTGCGCGCTTGGTGTGAGTCTTTGCACAAAGGCGAATTTCGGACTTTCGACCATTGCGGCGCCGCCGTACATACTGCACCGCTTTTTGATCGACAATCTGCCGTTTTTTACTCAGGGTTTTGCCGAGTATGTATGGCAGGGAAGCTTGCTGATCGTGCTCACACTGATTTTAAGGCGCTTCAGGGTGCGTTGGTTGTTCTCGTTTTTTACGGCGATCTGCTGCGGATTTGCAATTGATATGTGGCTTTATCTGCTCGGCGGCAACGGTGCGTATGAGAGCATGGTCATGAGGATAATTGCTTTTGCGCTCGGCACGGTGTTCACCGCACTTGCGATCGCGTTCCATTTCCGTACATATATACCGCTTCAGGTGTACGAGCTTGCAGTGGTTGAGATCTCGGACGGCTTCGGCTTTGATACGGTAAAGGTCAAGCTTGTAAATGATATAATAATGCTTGCGGTGTCGCTTGCCCTGTCGGGCTTGCTTTGCGGCTTCCGTGCCGGGGTCGGTGCGGGAACTGTGATCGCGGCATTTGTCAACTCGCCGCTTATCGGACTGTTCGGACGTTTGCTTGATAATTTTTTCGTTTTCGACGCGCGTTTCCCGCGCCTTTTTGCAGTGCTCGGCGGAAAGCAAAGAGAGGCAATTGCCGAATCTGATGCGGCAGAATCGACCGAGACGACAACGCAGGAAGCAAGTCGGTAGACTATATATAATCAACGGCGCAAAAGACGCGAAGCGTGAGCGCCCGGACAACGCAAAAATACCCGCGGGCACTTGCCCGCGGGTATTTTTATGCTTCGGGGAAACCGAAACTTATTTGCATTCAACCTCAGCGCCGGCTTCTTCGAGCTGCTTCTTGATGTTTTCAGCGTCGTCCTTGGAAGCGCCTTCCTTAATGGTCTTGGGAGCACCTTCAACGAGGTCCTTAGCGTCCTTGAGTCCGAGACCGGTGATCTCACGAACTACCTTGATAACTGCGAGCTTGTTAGCGCCTGCAGACTTGAGGACTACGTCAAATTCGGTCTTTTCTTCAGCGGCTGCTGCCGGAGCTGCTCCGCCTGCTGCTACTGCTACGGGAGCTGCGGATACGCCGAACTCCTCTTCGATTGCCTTTACGAGGTCTGCGAGTTCAAGAATTGTGAGAGCCTTGATTTCTTCAAGGATCGCAGTGGTCTTTTCGTTTGCCATGATTATTTTCCTCCGTTAATTATGTTTGGTTTATGCGCAAAGCGCTTTTTGCGGGCGGCTTTGCAAAATCACCCCTGCGGTATTTGACTTATTCAGCCGCCGGAACCGCTTCACCCGACTTGTCGACAACTGCTTTGAGTGCGATAGCAAGTCCGTAAAGAGAGGACTGCAAGCTTCCGAGCATTTTGCCGATGAGCACTTCCTTGGAAGGAATGTTTGCAAGCTCCATTACCGCGTTGACGTCGATGACGCCGCCGTCGATAAAGCCTGCTTTGATTTCAAATGACTCGATCTTATCAGCGTATTCCTTAAGAATCTTCGCCGGTGCGATCGGATCGTCACATGAAACGGCAAGAGCGGTCATGCCTTCGAGATGCTGCTTCATTTCGCCGTATCCCGCTTCTTCGCACGCCCTGCCTGTGAGGGTATTCTTCATTACTTTGTACTCAACGCCTGCGTTTCTGAGCGCTGCGCGGAGCTTGGTATCATCCTCAACGGTGATACCGGAGTAATTAACGAGTACACCCGAAACAGCAGCTTTAAGCTTAGCGGTAAGATCCGCAACTGCCTGCTGCTTTGCAGCCAAAACCTTTGAGCTGGGCATAATTTCACCTCCGGGTTAAAATAAAAAATCTTTTCTCCGAGAACAGACATTCTCCGGGGAAAAGACAGAATCAAGCGATCATGTTTTTACCTCGGCAGGAAGCTTTCGCTTTACTGTGACCTGCTGTCTTCGGATACCTGTATATAATACCACGTCCGTGCGGCTTTGTCAAGAGCTTTTTGAAAAAATGACAAAAATCCGCAAAATTATTTATTCGGAATTTGGGGCTATATATGTTATTAAAAAAACTCTCTGCGGTATCCGTGCGCCCGCAGAGAGTTTTTGAATTGATCGGTAAAGTCGGTTGCAACTGCAGATGATCACCAGCGGTCGCTGCCGTCGTCGGGGATGACGCGTTTTACTGCTTCGATCGCACATTCGATCATTCCGTCATCCGGCTCGAGCACGGAAATGTGCTGCAGCCAAACGCCGGGAGCCGAGATGATCTTGGTAATGATATTGTCGTGTCTGCCGGCGAATTTGATAAGCTCATAGCCTACGCCAACCGTTATCGGAAGCAGACAGAGTTTGATCAGCGTGCGTAATATCGGATTTGTGACTGTGATGAACATTGATATAAAGATTCCGACGATAAGCATGAGTATCATAAACGAGGTGCCGCAGCGCGGATGGAACCGACGTTGTATCCTGACGTTTTCGACCGTCAGTTCAAGCCCGGCTTCGTAGCAGAATATGGTTTTATGTTCGGCGCCGTGATACATAAAGGTGCGTCTTATATCCTTAAGCTGTGCGACAAGCGCCATATATATTACGAAAATTACGATCCTGAGCACGCCCTCGAACAGACTGCGTGTGAATCTGCCTTCAAGCGACGGAACGGCGCTCGCGAGCAGGGAAAACAGCAGGGAGGGAATGTATATGAAAAGCACCAGCGAAAGCACCACGCCGAGCACCGAAGCTGCCGCCATCAGCAGATTCCAGAGCGCGCCTCCCGATTTCTTTTCGGTCCCGGCGGGACGCGTGTTTGCGTGCGCGTTCGTGTCCGTCTGTGA
>DHJP01000188.1:5871-8059 GCA_002404395.1 Clostridiales bacterium UBA4717 | reverse complement strand
TCGTTCGTTGATTCGCTGGTTGCACCGCTGAGCATAATCAACGCGATAATTGTGGCGGCGGGCATGAGCAAAAAGGACGAGATTTCCGCCACCTTCAGACGGCTTGAAGAAATTTGGGATAAATATGATGTATATCAGAAGGTAACCGACGGCGAATGACTGACAAACTGAAAATCGGAATAATCGGAGCCGGAGCCGCCGGAATGGCGGCGGCGGGTCACGCGGCAGAGCTCGGCGCAGAGGTCACCCTCTTTGACAAAAACGATCGTCCGGGCAGAAAGCTTGCAATAACCGGCAAAGGCAGATGCAACCTGACAAACTACTCGGATATTCAGAATTATATGGCAAATATCCCGACAAATCCGCGCTTCCTGTACGGCGCGCTCTGCGAGTTCACTCCGTCGGACACCATGACTTTGTTAGAATCGCTCGGAGTAAAGCTCAAAGTTGAGCGCGGCAACCGCGTGTTCCCCGAGTCGGATAAAGCCTATGACATAGTTGACGCACTGAAACGCTATTCGGGAAGTGCGCGCTATATAAACGAAAAAGTAATTTCAATAGATACCGCCGCTTCCTCCGTGATCGGCTTAACCACGTCGCGCAAAAGCTATGCCTTCGACCGAGTGATACTCGCCGCAGGCGGCGCGTCCTATCCGCGCACCGGCTCGACCGGAGACGGATATGCGCTTGCAAATGCGCTCGGACATACGATAGTTCCGCCGAAGCCGTCGCTCGTGCCGCTTTGCACTGCGGGCGATATATGCAGGCGTTTGTGCGGACTGTCGCTTAAGAATATTAATTTCACGGTAACGGATACGGCTTCCGGCAAAACGGTGTTTGAGGAGTTCGGAGAGCTTTTGTTCGCGCATTTCGGACTTACGGGCCCGGTCGTGCTGAGCGCCTCCGCTCACTTGAAAAATATTGTCCCGAACAGATATACGGCGTCGATCGACCTAAAGCCGGCGCTTGATGAAAAAACGCTTGACAACCGTCTCCTGTCGGATTTTTCAAAATATAAGAACAAAGACTTCGCAAACTCGCTTGACGACCTGCTGCCCGCAAAACTTATTCCGGTGGCGGTTGAGCTGTCGGGTATCCCCGGGCACAAAAAGGTCAACGAGATCACAAAAGCAGAGCGCCACGCGCTTGTAATGCTTCTGAAACATCTCGATTTCAAAATCACCGGTACACGTCCGATAGACGAAGCGATAATCACTTCGGGCGGAGTTTCGGTCGGCGAGATCTCGCCGAAAGATATGCAAAGCAAGCTTGTACGCGGATTGTATTTTGCCGGTGAAGTTATCGACGTTGACGCATACACCGGCGGTTACAATCTGCAGATCGCATTTTCGACTGCGCGCCGTGCGGCAACCGGCGCGGTGCTCGGCTGAACCGCACTCTGAGGCGAATCGGCAAAACGCAGGCAAAAATACAAGGAGAATCAAAATGGTAATAGCTATCGACGGTCCGTCCGGAGCCGGCAAAAGCACGCTTGCACGTGCGATTGCCGCGAAGCTCGGCATAATATACGCCGATACCGGCGCGCTCTACCGCACGGTAGGGCTTTATATGTATGAAAACAACATCGACCCCAAGGATACGGCGGCGGTCATCGCGGCACTCCCGTCGGTAAAGCTGAAGCTCGAATTTGTCTGCGGCAGTCAACGGATTGAGCTGTGCGGAAAGGAAGTCGGCGACTCTATCCGCACGCCTATAATGGCTGCATATGCTTCTGCAGTCTCGGCGATACCCGAGGTGCGCACCTTCCTGCTCGACACACAGCGCTCGCTCGCCGAAAACAACAGCGTCGTAATGGACGGCAGAGACATCGGAACGGTGATCTTCCCGAACGCCGAGGTCAAGCTCTTTCTCACTGCCGATGATGTGAGCCGCGCAAGACGCAGATGCGCGGAGCTTCGCGAAAAGGGCGCGGATATCTCTTTTGAACAGGTACTTGCGGATATGCGCACCCGCGACCGCAACGATTCCACGCGCAAGACCGCACCGGCAATTCCCGCCGCCGATGCAACTATACTCGATAACTCGGGCATGACGCTCGAAGAGACCGTAGACGCCGCAATAAAGATCATCGAACGCAAAACCGAAGCCTCGGGCGTAAGAGTTTAACAGCAATCAAGCCGATACTTACTCAAAGGCAGTCCGAAAAGCTTTATGACCGATTCACACT
>DHJP01000188.1:4370-5842 GCA_002404395.1 Clostridiales bacterium UBA4717 | reverse complement strand
CACCCGCCGCTTAAGGAGCGTGTGCAGCTCAAGGAGGAACATGAGTTTTTATAACGGAGCAAAAAAAGCACTGTCGGGATTTTTCCGCCGACTCTTCGGATTGACCGTAAGCGGTGATGAAAACATTCCGGAGTGCGGCGCATATATTGTAGTATGTAATCACCTTTCGATCGCCGACGTTTTCATACTTGCGGTCTCATGCAAGCGTCAGATACGCTTCATGGCAAAGAAAGAACTGTTCAAAATACCGCTTTTGTCCGGAATGATACGTGCGCTCGGCGCATTCCCCGTTGACCGCACCGGAAGCGCGGCGTCCGCGCTCAAGACCGCCGCCAAATGTCTGAAAACAGGCGAGCTTGTCGGACTTTTCCCGCAGGGGACGCGCTCGCCCGGCAAAAGCGTGAACGATACTCCTTTCAAGGACGGCGCCGCTTTCTGCGCCTGCCGCTCCGGCGCCGGGATCATTCCGGCATACATCAAAACGAAAAATCAGAAATTTGCTTTTTTTAAGAAAACCGAGCTTATCTTCGGAAAGCCGATCGAGAATTCCGACTTTGTGCTTGATGACTCGTCAGCCGAGCCGTACAAATCGGTAACCGCTCAGATCAAGGAAGCGGTCGCGGAGCTTGAAGCGGCGGCATATCCGGGAGGCTTTAATGGCTGAGATCACACTTGCCGCAAACGCCGGATTCTGCTTCGGAGTCAGACGCGCGGTCAATACCGCAAAAAAGCTTGCGCGAGAAGCGCCGGATCGGCATATATACACGCTCGGCAAACTGATACATAACGCGCACGTCATACACGAGCTTGAAGCACTCGGCATACATTCGATAAACGAAACCGAGCTTGACCGCGTTATCGAAAAAGCGGGTGAAACCGCACCGGTCAGCGTGATCGTGCGCGCACACGGCGCTATGTCGGAAACGATGGCAAAATTAAAAAGCGCCGCGGCGTCAAACCCGTTTTTCGCCTTTTATGACTGCACCTGTCCCAATGTATCCAAAATTCATGACATTGCCGAAAATCAGACCGATGAAAACAGCATATTTGTCATAATCGGTGCTCCCGAGCACCCCGAAGTACGTTCGATCGTGAGCTTTGCGCACGGCAAAGTATATGTTTTTGAGAACAGTTCTGCGCTTGAGTGCTTCATTTCGGCTCACGGAAGCGAAGTTTTTAGTCAAAATCGTTTAATTTTGACCGCACAAACCACCCAAAATTTGTATGAGTGGGAAAATTGTCAGAAAATTTTGCAAAAAGTATGTACAAACCCGATTATTTTTGATACAATATGTGATGTAACGGAAATGCGTCAAACCGAAGTCAAACGTCTTGCCGCCGAAAACGAAGCCGTTATTATTATCGGCGACAAAGACAGCTCCAATTCAAACAAGCTGTATCAGGTAAGCCGTTCGGTCAACCCAAACAGCTTCTTTGTACAGGACACGTCACAACTCGACCGCATGGTACTT
>DHJP01000188.1:0-4308 GCA_002404395.1 Clostridiales bacterium UBA4717 | reverse complement strand
AACGCCCGACGGTATAATTCAGGAGGTATTCACAACCATGAGCGAAAATTTTGAACAAATGCTCAACGAATCTTTCAAAACTATTCTAACAGGAGATACCGTGACGGGTGTTGTATTAGGGGTTTCCCCGAGCGAAGTAACCGTAGACCTCGGCTGCAAAGTAACCGGCATTATTCCGTACAATGAAATCACGGATACTCCCGGCGTCGATCTTTCGACAATGTTCAAGCCCGGCGACGAAGTGGAAGCTATCGTGCTCCGCATCAGCGACATGGACGGCATGGCTACCCTTTCCAAGAAGAAGATCGACTCGAAGAAAAACTTCAACGCGCTTGTTGAAGCTAAAGACACCGGCGTAACTCTCGAAGGCAGAGTCGTCGATGTTGTCAAGGGCGGCATTATCGTCAGCTCGAACCTCGTACGTATATTTATTCCCGCTTCGCAGACCGGCGTTCCGAAGGACGGCGACCTCAAGTCGCTGCTCGGCACGAACGTAAAGTTCAAGGTCATCGAAGTTGAACCCGCAAGACGCCGTATCGTCGGTTCTATCAGAAACGCCGCTTACGAAGAGCGTCAGGCTAAGCTTGATGAATTCTGGGCAAATGTCGAAGTCGGCAAGAGTTATGTCGGTAAGGTAGTAAGTCTCGCTTCCTACGGTGCGTTTGTACTGCTCGACGGCATCGCAAAGGGTCTTGTACACAACGAAGAGCTTTCGTGGAGACGTATCAAGAGCCCGGCAGAAGTTGTTAACGTAGGCGATGATATCACCGTTACCGTTAAGAGCCTCAACGATGAAAAGAAGCGTATTTCGCTCGCATATAAGAACCCCGATGAAGATCCGTGGAAGCTTATCGGCGAGAAGTACAATGTCGGCGACGTGATCGACGTTAAGATCACCGCAGTCATTGACGATCTCGGCGCATTTGCCGAAGTGGTTCCCGGTCAGGACGGACTCATTCATATTTCGCAGATTGCACGCGAAAGAGTTGAAAAGGCAAGCGATAAGCTCAAGACCGGTGACGTAGTTACCGCGAAGATCACCGCTATCGACTCCGAAAACAAGAAGATCAGCCTTTCGATCCGCGCACTGCTTGAAGATGAAAACAAAGCAGACGACGAGAACGCTGACGAAACCGCTGAATAATTAAAAATCGCTTACAGGGGTGAAAAAACTCAAGATGAGTTTTTTTCACCCCTGTACTTTTCCCTGACGGTAAAATATCGATCTCATTCAGGCAAAAGCGGTCAAAGATCACTTTACAAATGACGGATCCGTGCCGCAATCTTTGAAGTGCTGTTAACATCGTTTTTAACAGCACCTCTTTTTTACTTTCCCGATAATTGACTTTTTTTGCTCTGTCATAATAAATCAAAGAAACTCAACATATTCTTCGGAATAATATGGGGTTTTGCCGTGTCCGTTTTGTGGCATTTGCCGATTTGTCCCGCATATGCTTGACATCACATAAATTGTGTGCTAATATCATTCTGATAAAGTCAATGCTATGCGGAGGTCATCTATATGAAAAAACGATTGATATTTTTAGCTTTTTTGATTATCATTCAATGCTTTGTCATTTCTGTTGCGGCATCAGAGGACTGTTATGTTTACGACGCTTCAAAGCTGTATCAGAATGTAACCACCATGGGCGGTATCTCACTGTCCGACCCCATGCTTGAAGCGGACGGAAGATATTATGCCTCGTTCGGAGTCGCAACCGAGGGAAATGCCGGAGACAACACCATGATAAACATTCACTCCGGCAATTTTGCACAGGGTTTTACCGTAAAAGAATACCCGATAATTAAGATCGGATATCGCTCGTCGATCGCCGCAAGCGACGCCGTGATCGACGCAAATATCTGGCTTGAATACAGCGACAGGAAAACCAGACTTTGGGGTTGGAATATAAATTATAATAAAAACAACTCCGCCTCCGAAATATACATAGACATGACCGACGCCACCGGAGGGCAAATAGACGGTGATTTTGATTACAGTAAAATCAATGACGGCTCTCCATACAACACGTTGACATTAAAGCCGTTTGCCTACGGAAAGCCTATGCAGCTCTCCGACCGTTTCGACATTGAATACGTAGGATTTTTCAAAGACGAGGAAACGGCTCGGTCATATAAACACAGCTCTTCGATCTCGTTTACACCGGAGTCGATAAAGCTTAACATACGTGCCGCGCGCCGTTTCGTCGGCGAAAGCCTTGAGCTTTGCGCGACCTCCGAGCCTTCATATTCGCTGCTCGGAAAGCTCTCCTACACCTCGGAAGATCCGGAGATCGCCTCGGTTGATTCAAGCGGAAAGGTCACGGCACTTTCGGTCGGCGACACATACATAACCGCCGTCGATGAAAACGGCAACAGCGACCGTTGCCACATATACGTATTTGACAGCGCGCTTCCGGCAGTTGAAATCATACCGAGAGATGTGCGTACAAACCGACGCGATGTTGTAATCAACTGTCTCGGCGATTCGATAACCGCAATGGCACCCGCGCCCGAACGCAACATGAACTACCACGCATGGTTTGCCGAATGGTATCACATTTTCAACAATAACTACGGCATCTGCGGTTCTACCCTTTCCACCGCAAACGGCGGCTCCAATCCGTTTGTCTTAAGATATAAAAATATGTCCGACGACGCAGATATAATTTTCGTAAAGGGCGGAGTCAACGATTTTGCGATCACTCCTATCGGCGGCAGCATTGAACGTCATGACAACACATACCGCGGCGCTGTGCGCACGCTTATGGAGGGACTGATCGAAAAATACCCGGACAAACACATAGTATTCCTGACAGTTCTGCACCACAGCTCAAGCAATCATACTGCCGATACAAAAAATGTTTCCGGCTCCACGCTCGGCGATTTCGCCGCAGCGGTAATGGAGCTTGCCGAAGAATACGGCATTGACGCAATAGATATTTACAATCCGCCGCAGTTTGATTTCACAAAAGCCGAGGTCCAGCCCGATCTGCTGCCCGATCTGCTTCATCCGAGCGGCGAGGGGCACAAGATCCTTGCAGAATATCTGATGAACAAGCTGATCGAAATGAATATAATTACCGTCAATAACACTCTTGAAGACGAAGAAGTGACCATCGGTGAATATAAAGCGTTTACCGCCGCCGAGCTTCTGAGCGCGATAAGCCCCAAAACCGGCGGGCTTAAAGTGGATCAAACGTTAGCATCCGACGGCTCGCATAATTATGTACGGATAACTGCCGGCGGGAATACGGTAAGTCGGGACTCTACTCAGGTGATCTTTGAGCTTTCGCGGCTCGGCAACAACTTTAAGCTTAAGGAATTTCCGTTTGTACGGATCGGATACCGAAACAATATTACGGCGGCAGCCGGAAGTGAGATCCTTGCAAAGCAAAACAACGCTTACAAGCGGCATTGGGGAATGGAGCCGGTCTTCAAGCCGGACGGCAAGCGTCATCACCTTATAATGAATATGGCTTCGGCGATCACAGGCAACGAAGGCGGCAGCTACAGTTCGTTTGACGATATTGACGATGATTCTCTGATCAATGAATTCTGGTTCAAGCCCTGGGGCGGTCAAAGCAATGCCGCAATGAATGAGGACGACTACCTCGACATTGAGTACATTGCTTTCTTCAAAAGCAGCACAGACGCAAGCAATTATGAACTCACCTCATCGGATGAGCCCGCAAAGCTCGACAAAAAAATATTTTACGCCGAAACATTGCTTGAGGGTGCTTCCGCCACATTTTGCGGGCTTGAAAGCTCAACAGTCAGCGACGGTCGCCGTAATTATGTACGCATAACTTCAAACGGAGCTGTCGAAAGCAACGACAACACAATGGTAAACTTCAAGCTCGGCGACGACGATAACGACTTTCTGATAAAGGATTATCCGTACATAGTAGTATCGTACAGGTCTAACTTCAATACGAATTGGGACGTAAATCCGGTACTCAAAAACAATGGCACATACAAGCGCCATTGGCCGGTCAGACATCAGATGATCGGCGACGGCAGCATTGAATATGCACTGCTCGATATAGCCGCCGACATAAACGGCTGTGAAGGCGGAGACACCACGTTTGCCGATGTGGATGATGACTCAACGCTCACAAATCTGGTATTGAAGCCCTGGGGCGGTCAAAGCAAGTCTGAAATGAAGGAATCCGACACGCTCGACATAGAGTTTATTGCCGTTTTCAGAAAAGCGATCGATGCAAATTCCTACATTGACCAGCTGAAGGATTCCAAACCCGACTGCGGTGAAAGCGGCGATGCGAACGGCGACGGAGCCGTTGACAC
>DHJP01000099.1 GCA_002404395.1 Clostridiales bacterium UBA4717 | reverse complement strand
TGACAACGCTGGCGATCGTCGTGATAACTCCGACGGTGCTGACGCTTACAAACTCGCTGATGTCCTCGGCGGAAATATCCTCAAACTACGGAAAGGTTTTTTCAAGCCTTACCTCAAGCGAGGGAAAACGCTTTGTATCCGACACGGTAAACTTAAAGCTTATCCCCGACAAGGTGGTGCTCGATCAGTTTTCGACCATTCTCGTCAAAAGTCCGAAATACCTTGTCAAGTTCTGGAACTCGATGCTGTACTGCATACCGATCGTGATATTCCAGCTTGTATTCGCGCTTGCCGCCGCTTACGGCTTTGCGCGCTTTGAAAAGGGTGTGCGCGGCGTGATCTTCTTTGTCTATATAATACTTATGCTGATGCCGTATCAGGTCACGCTGGTACCGAACTACATTGTGTCCGAAAGACTCGGACTCATAAACACCCCATGGTCGATCATCTTACCCGGTATATTTTCGCCGTTTGCCGTCTATATTCTGACGCGGTTCATGCGGCGCATACCTTATTCGATGATCGAAGCCGCCAAGCTTGACGGCGCAAACGAATGGCAGATATTCAAGAGCATATGCGTGCCGATGTCCTCGGGTATCGTGTACTCGGTTGCACTTTTGATCTTTATTGATTATTGGAACATGGTAGAGCAGCCGCTCATCATGCTTAAGGATCCCGAAAGCCATCCGCTGTCGGTGTTCTTATCAAAACTCAATACGGGAGACACGGGAGTTGCGTTTGCGGCGGCGACCGTATATATGATAGTGCCGATGCTGATGTTCTTATACAGCGAGGATTACCTCGTTGAGGGAATATCTTACGCGGGCGGAATCAAATAATCAAGGGAGAACGGTAATGGAAACAAACGTAAAAAGACGCGAAATACTTAAAAACATTCTCATAATTTTCCTCATACTCATGCTGATCATGACCTTCTTTTCAAACACGATCATGAACAGATCGCTGCCCGAAGTGGCAACGCAGTATGCAAACTACAAGCAGATAAGCGATAAGATCCGCGCCAGCGGCTCGGTCACCGCGAAGCAGGACTACAGCCTTGTGGTCGACGAAGCCCGCCTCATCACCGAGGTGCTTGCGAACCGCGGCGACCGCATCAATCGCGGAGACGTGCTCTTTGTGCTTGACGAGACCGAAAGCTCAAACGTCACCGCGCTTGAGACCGATCTCAACAATCTTTTGATACAGCGCCAGCAGAAGCTGCTTGATAATGCAGGCTCAAGCGATATCGACAATCAGATCGCCGATCTCAAGGAGCAGATCGCGGAATACGAGAAGATCCTCGCCGCTCTGCCCGGTTACGACAGCGGCTACGAAAAGCTCAAGACCGATTACGAAAACAAGATCACCGCGCTTGAAAACACGATAGAGAGCCTCAACACCGCGCTCGAATCGCCTACCGAGAAGCTTGAAGAGCTTCAGAACAAGATGAGCCGCTATGAGACGACCTACGACAAAGCCGAAGAATTGAAGAAAGAAGCCGATGAGGCGAAAAAGCTCTTCGACGCGGCGGAAAAGACCTACAACGAAGCCAAGGCGGCGGTAGAGGCTAAGGAAGCCGAGCTTGAAAACATCACCGACAAGACCGACGCGTACCAAGAGGAGATCGATTCCTTAAACGACCGCAAGGCGGAATATCAGGAGCTGATAAACAATCTCGGCGGCTCGCAGAGCAACCTCCAACAGCTTTACGACGCGATGATCGACGCGAGAAGCGCACTGCGCGCGATCGAAGTCGAATATGACGCGTTCACCAAGGTGAAAGCGGCGAAGGCGGCTTACGACGCCGATCCGACCGCCGAAAATCAGGCGGCATACACCGAAGCGCTCAGCTACTACGAGGACGTGGCGCAGATGAGCTACGGCGACCGCTCCGAGGGCGACTACACCCGTCTGCTTGAGAGCCGCAGCGCCGCAGAGGACAAGGCGACCAAGGCATACAACACGGCGGCGGACAAGAGCAGCGAATACAACAAGTATTCCGAAAAGATCGCCGATCTTGACCGCAAGATCAAGGGCTATCAGTCGGATATCGACGCGGTTGCGAGCGAGACGGCAAAGCTTCAGAAGGAGCTTACCAAGCTTCAGAAAACCATGAGCGAAGCCGAGCCCGACAAGACCAAGTACGAGAGCGAATACAAGAGCGCCGACAGCCGTTACAACTACGCGCTCCTGCGCGACGAAGCCGACGTTATCAAGAGCGGCAACAAGACGATAAACAAGCAGATCACCGAAAAGAACAAAGAGCTTGAGAAGTTAAAGACCGAAAAAGACAAGGTGCTTTCCGAATACACCGATGATAATCCCGGCGACAAGAAAGCGACCGAAAACTCGCTCAAGGACGCTAAGCGTTCGCTTGAAAAGCTTGAGGAGCAGAAGGCGAGCGACTCCGCAAACGAGTCGATCAACTCCGCGATCAAGCGTCTGGAGCTTGACAATCTGAACAAGCAGATCACCGCAAAGCAGAGAGAGCTTGACCGCGCAAGAAAGAAGCTTGCGAACAATGAGATCACCTCTCCCGTGAGCGGAACGATCACTTCGATCGCCTTTACCGCCGGCGAGGAGATCCCCGCAGGTTCGACCGCTGCGACCATCGCGATCAGCGAAAAGGGCTATTCGATCACTTTCTCGGTAACGAACGAGCAGGCGCAGCGCATACGCGTCGGCGATATCGCTACCCTGAACAACTACTATCGCGGCGCCGAGCCCGAGCTTCAGGTCGTTTCGATCAAGAGCGAGCAGGGCGGCAGAAACAAGACGGTCGAGCTGTCGGTCTCGGGCGAAGACGTGACCGTAGGTCAGACGCTCAATTTCTCGCTCGGCGACAAGAGCCGCAGCTACGACAAGGTCGTGCCGACCAGCGCGCTGCGCGAGGACTCCAAGGGCAAGTACGTGCTCGTGGTCGATTCCAAGAGCACTCCGCTCGGCAACCGCTACACCGCGCGCAGAGTAAACGTGGAGGTCATCGCTTCCGACGAGACCTCGTCGGCGCTTTCGGGCGAGCTTGAGGGCGGCGAGTTCATAATCACCACCTCAAGTTCACCGGTATCCGACGGTATGCAGGTTAGACTTGCCGACAAGAACTGAGGTCCGGATACGCTTTGCGGACCGTCCGCGTTAAGCTTACGGCGGTCTGCACGGCGGCTGACTTCAGCGCATATAAAACGCAGAAAGGATGCGGCGAATGACAAAATTCAGAAAAATTACGGCAATTGCCGCCGCCGCGCTCATACTTGTCTCGCTTTTGCTAGCTTTCGGGCTGAGACTCGGGATCATGTGTATCCCGCGCGAGCTGTACGAGTACGGAAACTCGTCCGATTGGTCGGATGAAATAAATTATTCGCACGTTGCCGTATACGTTACCTCCGAAAACGGCTTTGAGGAGGACCGCATATATTATGCCGAATCGGCGATCGAATCGGCGTGCATAACCGAGTCGTACGAGACCGAATACAACCGCTACGGCGCTTCATGCGAGCGTGAGGTGAGCGTTTACCGTGACGGCGCGACAAACGGCGTGTCCTGCACGGCGACCGTGTACATGGGCGATTATTTCCTTTTCCACCGTATACCGCTTCGTGAGGGCGCGTATCCCTCTGACAACGCGGTGATAACCGACACCGTTATTCTGGACGAGGACGCGGCGTGGCAACTTTTCGGCTCCGCGCACGACGTTACGGGAATGGAGGTCGAAATAAACGGCAATATATACACGATCATCGGCGTGTCTGAGCGCGCTTCGGGCGTGTATACCAAGACCTACGGCGACAAGCCGCGCATATATATCGCAGGCAACTCGGCGGGCTTCAGGGACGAGGACATAAAATACACGACCTTTGACGTCATGATGCCCGACCCGATCACCAAATTCGCCGAAAACGCGGTATCGGGCGCGGTCGGCAGTTCTGACGCCGTGATAAAAAACATTGACACCCGCTTTGACGGCTCAAGCCTGAAAGAGATGCTTGACGGCACGGTGAAGCTGATAACCGATTCGACCGATACCGAATACCCGTTTACCGAAAAGGCGACGCTCATACTTGTTCTGAAGGCCGCCGATCTGTATTCGGTCGAGCGGATCGCCTTTATCGTGAGCATAGTCGGCGCGGTGATATTATTCTGGGCGCTTTACCGTCCGGTCATGGACGCCATCGGGCGTCTGTTCAAAAAGCTCAGATCCTGAAAACGCGGTGTCTGAGACGCGAATTGACTTATAAAAACGGTCGTGACAAAGGCCGCAAGACTTAAGGAGAAAATAGTGAGATTACTTAAACGTATTACGGCGGCAGCAGTGATCGCCGCCATGATATTGCCGCTTGCCGCCTGCTCGGGAAACGGCGAAAAAAATTCGCTCGAAAAGCAGACGCTTGAGCACGTGTACAGGGCAGAGGACATAAAACTCCCCGA
>DHJP01000038.1:1508-13916 GCA_002404395.1 Clostridiales bacterium UBA4717 | reverse complement strand
TAAATGCCCGTTTCCCTATACTCGCCGCTAAAATGAATATAATAGTATTCCGGTTTGTCGCTTTCGTATTTTCCGTCGTAAAGTATATTTTTCTGTTGTATATAGTAGCTTCCTGCCGCAACTTCGATCGGCACGCCGTTTTCCCTGAAGCGTAAAACTCCGTCGAACACTACGATCAGCACGTCAAGACCGAATTGGCGTGTTACATGATGCTCGTGCGCTTCAAAGCGCCTGAATGCCGAACTGTCGAAATCCGGTAGAATATCAAGATCAAGCCGAGTTTCCAAAATGCTCTCCTTTGCCGTAAATGTGATGATTCAATTATATATGAACTGTGTGATTTTTGCAATATTTTTCGAAATATTTGATATTTGCTTTTCGGTTTTCACGTGATAAAATAATTAAAAACACTGTATTTTCACGTTTGAAACATGAAAAAACAGTGTTTTTACTGAGTTGATTTTAATAGATTTATTCGGGTATAAGCTTAACGTGTTTAACGAAGAATTGTTTTTTTGCAGTGAAATTCTTCATTCGGCATATCGTCAATACCATTCAAAAGACTGAAAACGACCGCCGTTGTACTCAAACAATTCGTTTATGGAATGGATTGAGGATGATGAAAGATTGTGTGATAAAAACATTTGAAATTCTGCGAGCAGTTGCTTTTCCGTGAAATGCTCTCCCAATGAAGTCTTTGTTACAGCCGTCAACACCGGTTTGCTGTCTGTAAACTCAGCAGTTCCCTCGACACAGTACAATTCATCTGATCCTGTGCTGTAAATCAATACATCACCACCGCAACCGGTAAAACAATATTTTCTCGGACGGCATTCGAAATTCAGTATGCCGTCCACATCTAAGTAATAGCGCACTATGGGATCGTTGTAATTCTCATCCGAGAGATTTTCCGTATTATGCTGTTCCCATATTCCGCTGTCAGACAGGATATAGGTATCTCCTATGCCGCGGGTCAAATCGGTAATTAAAGCAAAATTATCCGAATTTTCGATTGATACAGCGTGATCTCCTGAAAAATTTGTGCTCAGTTCAAGCGTTTGCCCGTATGCGTCAATTCGCTCAAGTATACAATTTTCAGTCGATGTGCTTAATTCGGTAGGTTCACTGAAATATAACACTGTTTTACCGACGATCACTTGAAAGCCTCCGTCGCAAAAACGTTCGGCATCAATACTGTCTGCAAAGTCAAATATCTCTGTATCAAACGATTTTGCTCCGATCGCAAAGATCATACTGCCGTTACGAGAAGCTAAATATTTTCCGTATTGGTCGGAAACATAAAATGTATTCGCTTCGTCCGCATATACGGAGGACAGAAAAGGCATATTTACAAATGTATCCAAAGCTATGCTGTCAACATTTCTGCCTATATGGATACTTTCTATATCTGACAAGCTGTTTTGAAACGAGATTTTTGACAATTTTATCACCGCTTCGGGTAAATACAGCTTTGTATCATTGCCGTGATATGCTGTAAGCTGACCATCCGAAATTTCGTATACGTCAGTTTCTGCTTGAGAAACGTTTTCTTTGTTGTTGCAGCTAAAAAGAATTATGCACGCTAAGATGAGTTCGGCAACTAATATAAATTTTTTATTCATGTATTAATCCCTTTCATTTTAATTGCGGTAATAACTTTCCTTTTTCGCAGTTTTTAGATTTTGCTCGTTGTTTTAATTGTAACACATAATTACGGGTATTTCAACATTAACATTTTTTTAAATGCGCACTTTTACGATATATGAATTCAGCAAATCAATAAAATATAAGTATTGCCTTTAACTCTATAAATTTTGGTGATCAAGGGAGGATATTCTATGGACAAGCAAAATACGGTGTCATTTGACAAGGTCAGACTCGGAGGCTTTTGGGGCGCGCATCAAAAACTGAATCGAGAGGTAACGGTCGGAAGCGTGTACAACCGTTTCAAGGACACCGGGCGTTTTGACGCATTTAAGTGCGATTGGCAAAGCGGCAAAGAGGGGCGGCCGCATATATTCTGGGATTCGGATGTGGCAAAATGGATCGAGGGTGTGTCATATATTCTAAACGCGCAAAGAGACGACAGACTTGAAGCGATCATTGATGAGGTGGTTACACAGATCGGGCAAAATGCAGATCGGAACGGATATTTCAATTCGTATTATCTTTCGATCGAACCGTACAACAAATTTACCGACCGAAGCTGTCACGAATTGTACTGTGCGGGACACCTGATCGAGGCGGCGATAGCATACGACAAGGCGACCGGCAAGGATAAATTTCTGAAGCTTATGTGCCGATATGCCGATTACATTAAGCGGATATTTATGGATGAGCATATTACTCCGTATTATACTCCGGGTCATGAGGAGATCGAGCTTGCGCTTGTCAAGCTGTACGAACACACCGGAGAGAGACGCTACCTTGAGCTTGCCTCATGGTTTATCGATGAGCGCGGTAAACATCACGAAGTTGAGGATCCAAGCTCGGATTCATGGCAAAATCCGAGCGAAACGCAGGATCAGTGCCCGGTGCGTGAAATGCAATCGGCTGAAGGGCACGCAGTGCGGATGCTGTATCTGCTTTGCGGAATGGCGGATACCGCACGCGAAAATGACGATGCCGAATTATTTGAAGTCCGCCGCAGGATATTCGACAATATATCAAAGCGCAGAATGTACATAACCGGCGGCGTAGGTTCCTCAAGCGACGGTGAGGCATTTACGATCGACTATGATCTGCCGAACATGATCGCATATAGCGAGACCTGTGCGGCTATAGCGCTGGTGCTTTTTGCAAGCCGGATGGCTGTCCTTGAGGCTGATTCAAAGTATGCGGATACGGCTGAACGCGCAATGTACAACGGTATGCTTTCGGGAGTGTCGCTTGACGGCAGAAAGTTTTTCTATACAAATCCGCTGGAGATCAACCCCGGATTCAACCGCCGCGACGTGTCGATCAGGCACGGCAGTCACATAAAGCTGCCGATAACCGAAAGAGTTGAAGTATTCGGATGTTCATGCTGTCCGCCCAATATTGTCAGAATGCTTGCGTCTCTCGGCAATATATTTTATTCGGAAAGCGGCGATACAGTGTTTGTTCATCATTATGCTGAGTCCGAAGCGGTATTCGGAGGAGTGCATATTTCGACGCACACCGATTATCCGTCTAACGGGAAGATAAAGCTATGCATTGATGATACAAGCGGCAAAAAACACAAGATCGCTTTTCGCATACCCGGGTGGTGTGAGAGATTTGAACTGACGTCGGACGCAAAGGCGGTCGGGTATGAAATAATAAACGGATATGCGTATGTTGAGTTTGAGCAAAATTGCGAGCTTGATATCTTGTTTGATATGCCGATAATTCTCACCGAAGCGTCCGCGCGCGTGTTTGCCGATGCGGGCAAAGTGGCGGTGACGCGAGGACCGATCGTATATTGCGCCGAAGCGGTAGATAACGGTGAAGATCTGTTTGCGCTTGCCGTTGACAAAACGCTTAATGGTGCAAAGCTCGGTGAAGTTGACAAATCTGTGATGCTTCCTTCGATAATTGTGAGCGGAAAACGTCGGGTGTGCAACACGAATAAACTGTATCAGAGATATTCTGAGCATTCTGAATCTGTCGATATTAAGCTGATACCATATTTTGCATTTGCAAACAGGGGCGAGAGCGAGATGCGCGTGTGGTTTGAAAAGTATTAAAGTAAGTAACCGAGTGCATAGAAGCATATCGTACTCAAACGGAAAGATATCTTAAAATTTATTCTTAAAACAAAAAATGACTGCAAGCACAGCGCTTGCAGTCATTTTTTTCAACCTGTCAGATAGTGTGGATCTTGTTTTCGGCATCCGAATTTTCGCCGTCAATGCCGTATTTCTGGTTCTTTCTGTACTCAAAGAATTTGGTAGCGACCTGCTCAAAGAGCGCATACGAAAGCACATCCTCGTCCTGTTCAGCCCACGGCTTTACTTTCTCACGGAGAGAATCAAGCTCAGGCTTGATGAGGTCGGCGGGACGGCAGGTGATCTGCTTTTCGTCGCCGATGATCTTCTTTACAAAGGCAGGGTCGATCGCAACCGGGGTCTTGCCGTAGTCGCCGCGCACAACGCCCTTAAATTCTTTGGTTACATTCTTATAACGCTCGCCCATAAGCACGTTGAATACCGCCTGTGTGCCCACAATCTGTGAGGTAGGAGTAACAAGCGGAGGATAGCCGGCGTCTGCACGGACTCTCGGAACTTCTGCGAGCACTTCGGGAAGCAGTTCGCTCTTGCCTGCCTGCTTGAGCTGGCTGACAAGGTTTGACAACATTCCGCCGGGAACCTGATAGAGCAGCGCGTTGACGTCAACCTTGAGCACTTTCGGGTCGAGCAGACCTTCCTTGATGTATTTTTCGCGCAGAGGAGTAAAGTATTTGCAGATCTCGTCAAGCTTTTTGAGATCAAGTCCGGTGTCGTATTTGGTTCCGGCAAGGGTAGCTACGATCGGTTCGGTCGGCGGCTGTGAGGTGCCGAGCGCCATCGGGGATATTGCGGTATCGACAATATCAACGCCGGCTTCGATCGCTTTAAGCACGGTCATGGAAGCAAGTCCCGAGGTGTAATGGGTGTGAAGCTGGATCGGAAGCTTGACCGTCTTTTTGAGCGCGGTAACAAGCTCATATGCGTCGTACGGTTTCAAAAGACCCGCCATGTCCTTGATGCAGATGGAATCTGCGCCCATTGACTCAAGCTGTTTTGCATACTTTGCAAAATAGTCGTTGTTGAATACGGGACCGGTGGTGTAGCTAATAGCCGCCTGTACGTGACCGCCCTCTTTTTTAGTTGCTTTAATTGCGGTCTGGAGGTTGCGCGGATCGTTGAGCGCGTCGAATATTCTGATTATGTCGATTCCGTTGGCGATCGACTTTTGCACGAAATATTCGACCACGTCATCGGCATAATGACGGTAGCCGAGAATATTCTGACCGCGGAAAAGCATCTGCAGTTTTGTGTTTTTAACGTGGGAGCGTATTTTGCGCAGTCTTTCCCACGGATCTTCATTTAAGAATCTGAGGCAGGAGTCAAATGTTGCACCGCCCCATGCTTCAAGCGAGTGATAACCTATTCCGTCGAGCTTTTCGAGAATCGGCAGCATTTCCTCGGTCGTCATTCTGGTGGCGATCAGGGACTGATGCGAGTCGCGAAGGACGGTTTCGGTAATTTTTACCTTAGCCATAATAATTTTCCATGTCGGCGTAGCCGACTCAAACTGTAGTCGTTGTTTTTGCCGGCTGCGCCGGCTAATTCCGAATTAACAGTTACAATTTGTTTTATGTGCACTTTTATACTTCAGACTGTATTGAAACTTGTCTGAACGAAAGCTTATATTTTTACTTTGCCGCGAATGCGCTGAGGAACACGCCTGCTGCAACCGCAGAACCGATAACTCCTGCGACGTTCGGACCCATTGCATGCATAAGCAGGAAGTTGGCGGGATTTGATTTCTGACCTTCAACCTGAGCTACGCGCGCCGCCATAGGCACTGCGGAAACGCCCGCGGAACCGATAAGCGGGTTGATCTTGCCTTTTGTAAGGAAGCACATAAGTTTTCCGAACAAAAGACCGCCGGCGGTGGAAAGAATAAATGCGGTAAGACCGAGGATGATGATAAGCAGGGTTCTCGGGCTTAAGAAGTTCTGCGCATCGGCAGTAGCGCCGACCGAGACGCCGAGGAATATCGTAACGATATTGATAAGCTCATTCTGCGCGGTCTTTGAAAGTCTGTCGGTAACACCGCAGACATTAAAAAGGTTTCCGAGCATAAGACAGCCTACGAGCGGTGCGGCGTCGGGAATGATCAGCACCACAATAAGCGTAACGATGATCGGGAAAATGATCTTTTCGGTCTGTGAGACCGTGCGAAGCTCTTTCATTACGATCGAGCGTTCTTTTTTTGTGGTCAGCAGATTCATTACCGGCGGCTGTATTATCGGTATCAGCGCCATGTACGAATATGCCGCGATCGCTATACCGCCGAGCAGTGCGGGGGCAAGCGTCTTGGTGACAAGGATCGCGGTGGGACCGTCGGCACCGCCGATGATTCCGATAGCCGCGGCTTCAAGCGGATTGAACTGACCGGAGATAAGCGCGCCCGAAAAGGCGGCAAACACGCCGAACTGCGCCGCCGCTCCGAGCAGTAAGCTGGAAGGATTGGCAATAAGCGCGGTGAAGTCGGTCATTGCACCGATACCCATGAATATCAGGGAAGGGTAGAGACCGAGTTTGACGCCGAGATACAGAATGTCGATGAATCCGCCGTCATGCAACACAGCACCGTAGTCAACGCCTTCCGGATTCAGAAAGAATTGTTCCATGTGCATCATGTTGGCGCCGGGCAGATTCGCAAGCAACATACCGAATGAGATCGGCAGTAAGAGCAAAGGCTCGAATTTTTTTACTATCGCGAGGTAGAAAAGCACCCCGACGATCACATACATAATCAACGTTTTCAAAGCGTCCATCGGATCGCCGCCGAAAAGCCGCGCGATACCGGTAGTGCTTAAAAAGTTGAGGATAGCATCTAACATAATAATCCCCATACCGCCGTAGGCGGTTCGAATATAATCGCTGTTTTCAAAACATGCTGCGGATCAGTTGAGGGTGACGATTACATCTCCCGAGTTGACGGTGCTGCCTTTCTGCACGTTTACCGAGGCAACTACACCGTCTTCGGCGGCGGGAATATCGTTTTCCATCTTCATGGCTTCAAGTACACAGACTACATCGCCCTTCTTGACTTGCTGACCGACGGTGACGTTGACTGCAAGAATGGTGCCGGGCATCGGGGCGTTTACCGACTTTGCGCCTGCTTTTCCGGCAGGAGCGGGAGCTGCTTGGGGAGCCGCAGCCTTGGGAGCGGGTGCGGGTGTCGGAGCGGGAGCTGCTGCGGGTGCAGACTGAACGGCTGCGCCGGCGGATACTTCTTCGACTTCAACTTCGTATGTTGCGCCGTTTACTGTTACGTTGAATTTTCTCATGACTTGTGTCCTTTCGTTTTTCGAAATTCGTTTATCAATATGTTAATTAAGTTCGCTCATCAAAGGAGATCAGCGGGAGCCGCTGCGTCTGAATGATACGACTCTGAAAGAGGTTGCGGGTTTATCGAGCATTACCGAAATTGCAGCGGTTATAGCGGCAACAACTTCGGAGTCGTCGGAAACTTCCGCTGCGCTTGGGACAACCTCAACGGGTGTCGGGACATCGGCTGCCGATGCTTCGTCGGCTGCACTTGCGCTCTTTTTTTCGATCCCGGCAAATACTACGCGGAACAGTACGAGCGCGCCCCAAAGCAGTGCCAGAACAGCGAATACCGTTCCGAGCCCCAACAGTGAGGTCTGTAAACTTACGGTGACCCGATCGGACAGCGTCATGCTGTCGAGCGGTGACAGGTCGCCGCTGTTTACGATGTTAATTACGTCGCCTAAATTCATAAATAATTCCATGCCGCCGTAGGCGGCTCAAAAAATAATCGGTAATTTTCGCATCGCTTTTGCCGATATGCAAATTACAGGCGTAAAACTTGAGATTTAAAAGAGTGTGCGGAGTGTATAGATGAAAAGGCAAAATTTCAATTACGCGGGTGCGCTTTAACGGAGACTGAGATCACAGACCAAAAAATTCGGCCGGCGAGACGCGAGTCCGTGTTCTCCAATCACATTTTTGCTGTCAAATTAAAAAAGTTGAGCGCATTTTCATAAGTGATCTTCAGAATATGCTCGATGCTGCATCCGCGGATCTCGGCTATGCGCTCGGCGGTATACATCAGGTTTCCCGAATGGTTGATACTGCCGCGGAGCGGGTGAGGTGCGAGATAAGGACAGTCGGTTTCGATGAGCAACAGCTCATCCGGAACTTCAAGCAGGGCTTCGGGAGCACGTTTTGCATTTTTGAATGTGATTACTCCCGAAAAGGAGATGTAACGTCCTGCGCGTACGAGCTCGCGTGCCCACTCGGGACTGCCGCTGAAGCTGTGAAGCATTATTTTTATGTCGGTATAGTCGGCGATAATGCGATCGGTTTCGCCGTGTGCGTCACGGTCATGGATCACGAGCGGCATTGAAAGCTTTCTCGCAAGCTCAAGCTGTGCTTTGAACCAACGCGTCTGAAGTTCGCGGTCAACCTTACAGTGAAAGTCAAATCCGGTTTCGCCGAGTGCGACCGCTTTCGGATTTGCGGCAAGTGCTTCAAGCTCTGCCATAGCCGGCTCAAACTCAAGCGGAGCGCAGTCTTCGGGATGGACGCCGACCGTTGCATACATATGCTCATAGCTCTCGGCAAGCTCAAGGCTTGCCCGTGAGTCGTCGGGCGTTATCGACGAGTTGACGATAAGCCCGACTTTTTCCGAAAAGAGTCGGTCAAGTAATTGTCTTGCGCCGCCGTCAAGCTCAGTAAAGCGCAGATCGTTGTAATGTGCGTGGGAATCGGCGAGCTTTACGTCAGCGCTTGCCGTGCTTTGAATTTCCATTTATCTTCTGCCTCAGTTATATTATACAGGAAAATTGCGGTAGTTTCCGTGATGTTATCACGCGAAGCGTCGGTATTATCACGCGAAGCGTCGGTATTATCACGCGAAGCGTCGATGCTGTTATGTGTGCTTAGTGAATGAGCGTGCCGTTTTCGACCGAGGGATCGAGGAATATTACCTTTACGTCGGTATCGCCGGAAGCTAAGATCATACCGTTTGATTCGACGCCGCAAAGCTTTGCGGGGGCAAGGTTTGCGACCGTAACGACCTTTTTGCCGATCAGCTCGTCGGACTTATAGAAGTTTGCGATACCGGATACGACGGTGCGCTTTTCATACCCGAGGTCAAGCGTGAGCTTCAAGAGCTTTTTCGCTTTGGGTACGGGTTCACAGGTCAATACCTCGGCGGCGCGAAGTTCAACTTTGGAAAATTCATCGAAGCTTATGATCCCGAACGGTTTTTCGCCTTTCTGACAAGCAGAGTTCTGCTTTGAAGCTTCGGCTTTTTGCTTTTCAAGTTCTGCGCTTATTTCGCCAAGCACCTTTTCCGCGTCGATGCGTGCGAACAGTGCCTCTCCCGAAATCGGAGCGTATCCGTCTGCAAGACCGAACTCAAGCGAATTAAAATCTTCGCTTTCGCGGCCGAGCGCGGCAAAGATCTTTTGGCAGGCATTCGGCATGATCGGTGTGAGCAGGATCGCAGAAATGCGGAGCGATTCGAGCAGATTGTATAACACCGCTTCGAGTCTGTCGCGTTTCGATTCATCTTTGGCGAGCACCCACGGAGTTGTCTCGTCAATATATTTGTTAGCACGGCGCAGAAAACCGAATATCTCCTCAACCGCATCGGCAACATGAAAGTCGTCCATAAGCTTGCAGACTTTTTCGACCGTAAGCTTTGCACAGTGCTTCAGATCGGCGTCAAATTCATCGTCGCACAGGCTCGGGCGAGAAAGCTTGCCGTCGAAATACTTGTTTGTCATGGCGACCGTACGGCTCAGCAGATTTCCGAGATTGTTTGCGAGATTGGTATTGTAACGATCAATGAAAGCTTCGTATGAGATGGAGCCGTCAGCGGCAAACGGCATTTCGGCAAGCACATAGTTTCTTACCGCGTCGACGCCGAAACGTGCCGCAAGCTCGTCGGCATATATTACGTTGCCCTTTGATTTCGACATTTTATCTGTGCCGAAAAGCAGCCACGGATGCCCGAATACACGTTTCGGGAGCGGTTCTCCGAGCGCCATGAGTATGATCGGCCAATAGATCGTGTGGAATCTGAGTATGTCCTTTCCGATTATGTGAACATTTGCAGGCCAATATTTTTTATAAAGCTCACCCTGTGCTTCGGGAGCGTTGTCCGGATGATATCCGAGCGCGGTGATATAATTTGAGAGCGCGTCGATCCATACATAGATAACATGGCGATCGTCAAACGATACCGGCACACCCCATTTGAAAGAGGACCGCGAGACGCAGAGATCCTGAAGTCCGGGCTTCAGGAAATTATTGACCATTTCCTTACGGCGCGGTTCGGGTGAAATGAAATCGGGGTTTTCTTCAATATATTTCATGAGCCTGTCGGAATATTTACTCATACGGAAGAAGTAGGCTTCCTCTTTTGATTTGACAAGCTTAGCGCCGCAGTCGGGACAAATGCCGTCCGCGCCCTGAGTTTCGGTAAAGAAGGATTCGCAGGGCTTGCAGTATAAACCTTCATATTCGCTTTTGTAAATATCGCCCTGATCGTAGAGCTTTTTAAAGATCGCCGCTACCGCATTTTCATGGTAATCGTCTGTGGTGCGGATGAATTTGTCGTACGACGCGCCGACCAGATCCCAGATATTGCGTATTTCTCCGGCAACGCGGTCAACGTATTCTTTAGGCGATATTCCGGCTTCTTTCGCATAATCTTCGATCTTCTGACCGTGTTCATCGGTGCCGGTCAGAAAGAAAACGTCATATCCGCGAAGCCTCTTGTAGCGTGCGATCGCGTCGCACAGGATTATTTCGTATACGTTTCCGATATGCGGTTTGCGCGAAGCGTATGCGATCGCGCTGGTTATATAAAACTTTTCTTTCATAAATTACTTCCGTTATCGGCGTAGCCGATCCATAGTTTTGCTTTAGGCGGCTGTATGCTTGCTTCGCGCGCTCAAAAAGCATAATTACCCGTGTCTCTGACAGATGTGCGAAGTTTTTATTTTATATTTGTATCGGTTGTACAGGTTCGCCGCCGCGATATATGTGCACGGGGCGAAAATCGGCGTCAAGGAGAATGAAGTCTGCGTGCGCTCCCTCGTCAAAGCTTCCGGCACGCAGACCGAGCATTCGCGCAGGATTAGCGCTTGCCGCCATTGCCGCGGCGGCGTAGGGCACTTCCGCATATTCGGAATAACGTCGCACCGCTTCAAGTATTCCGAGCGTGCCGCCGGCGATCGTACCGTCGCTGTTTACCGCAAGTCCGTTTTCGAAATGTACGCTTCTTCCCATGAAGTCAAAGGTTTTTCCCTCGGCAAACGCCGCCACCGAGTCGGTGATTACTATTGCGCGCTCGCGCGGTACGCTGTTTGCAAACAGCTTCAGCGCTTCGGGTATTACATGGAGACCGTCAGAAATAATTTCGGCATACGCACCCGAGGTCAGCGCTGAGAACAGTACCGAGGAGGTGCGGTGATTCATCGGGCGCATTGCATTGTATACATGGGTGAACGACACGGCTCCCGATCCGAGTGCGGCTTGCGCATCGGCAAAATCGGCGTCGGTGTGACCGAGACTTACATAAGCGTTGTCAAGCAGTGCGGTGCGGATAAATTCAGATGCGCCGTCAAGCTCGGGCGCGATCGTGAAGCGCACTGACAGGGACTTGTCGAAACAGCGCACTGCCGCTGCCATTTCGCGCGCTTCGGCGGGAGAGGGTTTGACGAGCAGCTCCGGCGGATGCGCGCCGGCTTTTTGAGGATTAAGAAATCTGCCCTCATAATGAACGCCGAGCACACGTGCACAGGTGTTATCGTTTTCGGCAAGCTTTGCCGCTTCGGCAATGCGCATTGCGGCGCCAATCATCTCAGAATAGGGGAGCGTCCCTATCGTGGGCGTAAGCGCGAGGGTACCGTGAGCGGCGTATGCTCTGAGCATTTCGATCATATGCTTCACCGAGGCGGTTTCGAAGGTATATCCGATACATCCGTGCGTGTGAACATCAATGTATCCGGGCACGGCATACAGACCGCCGCATGATTTGCTTTGACCGGTGTACGAATCGGTAAAGACGCCGTTTTCGAAAGAGAGTGATCCATCTTCAAAGTGTGCGCCGCGAAGCAGCTTCAATTCGGTAAGTGTCATGTTTTCGGCTATGCCGACGGAGTCGGCTCATTTGGGCTTAAAAGCCGTTTCAAAATTGCAAGATCGTACCAAAAAATAATTTATCAGTTAATTATACTATATTATCGTCGCTTTTTCAATAGTTTTATCGGATTTTTTCGTAATGAGCGAAAAAGACTTTCGCCATGAACGATTTTTATTATTAGTCTGATAATGTTTGTGTAAAATGCACAAAATCGACTTGGTGAATTGTCATAAATGACAAAAAATCAATATAAACTTGATTTATCAAGGGCAATATGTTAATATTAAATTGGTAAAAAATGTTGACAAAATTTTATATCGGGGGAGAAGATTCATGAAGAAGGTTGCATTATTTTTGCTCGTTTCAATAATTTTATCATTATTGCTGGTGAGCACGGTGTCGGCGGAGGATCATCTGATACTTAACGCTGACGAACTTTCCGGAACCGTGCGCAATCTCGGCGGCTTTGAAATGGCGGATACGCTTGATTTTACAAATGACTCCGCGTTTCTTAAGTTTACCGCAACGACCGACGGAACGGCGGGCGAC
>DHJP01000038.1:764-1445 GCA_002404395.1 Clostridiales bacterium UBA4717 | reverse complement strand
TTGAGTCAAACCGCCTTACCGATGGCTATACTGTCAAGGAATATCCCTATCTGCTCGTGTCGTACCGCACGAACATAAAAGGCGCATCGGGAGTTGATTTTAACTACGGCCTGACTTACAAAGGAGTTAAGGCGCGGCTGTTTACTTACATAATGAAGTTTGTGAGTGACGGCGAGACTCACAGCTCGGTAGTCGAAGTGAAAAAATTCGGCGGCGGTGATAATCTCGGAGGAGAGTATTCGTTTGATGATATCGACGATACCTCGGTCTGCAATTATCTGAGACTGAAGCCGTATTGCGGCGGTCAGATGAAAGCGGGAGAGTATTTTTCGATCGAATACGTCGGCTTCTTCAAGACCAAGGAGGCGGCGGAAGCTTACACTTACACCTTTGACCGCAGTATAAAAAAACTCACCGGTCTGCTTGACAAATACCGCTTGTATTCCGGTGAAAGCGTCAATATGAATATCAAGGCATCGCCTTCGTATGCCGAACTCGGAACGATTTCGTACACTTCCGATGATGAAACTGTGGCGGAAGTTGATAACAGCGGTAATATTACGGCAAAAGCTCCGGGTAAAACGGTCGTCAGAGCAACCGATGCCAAGAGCGGACTTTCGTTTGAAATGACGATATCGGTCGTGTCAAATGAGCCTGTCATGCTTTATGCCGCTTCGGAAT
>DHJP01000038.1:0-726 GCA_002404395.1 Clostridiales bacterium UBA4717 | reverse complement strand
GAAAGACCGCAGTTCTGAATGTGATAGGCGATTCGATCTCTTACGGAGTGAGCGCCGCAAACGCTACCTATCATGATGTGTGGAAGAACCTTTTTAAGCTTGATGTGAACAATTGGAGCCGCGGCGGGTCGGCAGTCACGGGCAATTATTTATATGACGGTAATCTTATCGAAACTTTCGTTCCGCGATTTGAGCGTATGGTGAAGAATGATCCCCGCACATATGATAAGGTGACAACAGCCTCTGCACCGGATATCGTACTTATTTACGGCGGAACCAACGACTATAACGGAAATTGGCCTGTCGGTAAAGTCGGAGATACGAACAGAAGTACGTATTGCGGTGCGATCAGCGAGCTGATATCGCTTTCGTATGAAAACTATCCGAACGCAAAGCTCGTGTTCGTAACGCCTATCAAGCGTTGCGATTATGCTGAAACAAACGGACAGGACAACTGCGGCAAGCGGGCTTATGAGCTTGACGCATATGTTGAGGCAATGATCGCGGTCTGCGAATTTTACAAGGTTCCCTGCGTGGATATGTACCATGAGACTCAGGCGGATTTCCGTCATCTGAATACCGTATATATGAAGGACGGCGTGCATATGACCGCGGCGGGACACAAGATCTTTGCCGATGTGTTGCTTGACAAGCTTAAAGCGCTCGGAATTGTCAAAACTGTCGGATATGATAAGCTCGACGACAATATCAAGGATATCATTCACA
>DHJP01000148.1 GCA_002404395.1 Clostridiales bacterium UBA4717 | reverse complement strand
CTGCGGAAATTCTGGTCAAGAACGGCTGCAAAACAGTCGCAGAGGGCGCGAATATGCCGTCCACTCCCGAAGCGATCGCCGTATTCCAGCATAACGGTGTGCTCTTCGGTCCTGCAAAGGCTGCCAATGCCGGCGGCGTTGCGACAAGCGCGCTTGAAATGTGCCAGAACTCCATGCGTTATTCCTGGAGCTTTGATGAAGTCGATAACAAGCTTCACGACATTATGGTCGGGATCTATCACAATGCAGCCGACGCCGCACGCGAATACGGCGTTGAAGGCGATTATGTTGCCGGTGCAAATATTGCCGGATTCCTTAAAGTTGCGGAATCCATGCTTGCACACGGAGTTGTCTGATACCAAAATCCGATTCTACGGCTGTCGCTGTCCGCGACAGCCGTTTTGGTTATTATATCTATCCGCACAAATAAATTGTGTATGTATCCAAGCTTTATCCGTTGACAAACGTCATCTCAGATGATACAATATCAAGTGCAAACCAAATTGGTTTCCGAAAGGATCTTCAAATGTATAAAATTTTAAAAAAATTGGCATTGAACCCAACTGTTACACTTATGGAAATAGAAGCTCCTGCAATCGCCGCGAAAGCGGAGCCCGGGCAGTTTATCATACTGCGCACAGACGCCGACGGCGAGCGCATACCGCTGACCGTTGCCGATTTTGACCGTGAGCGCGGAAGCGTTACGATAATATTCCAGATAGTCGGCGCTACCACCGAAAAGTTGAATCACCTGAACGAGGGCGACTGCCTGCATGATTTTGTGGGTCCGCTCGGCAGAGCGACCGAAACCGAAGGACTGAAAAAGGTAGCCATCGTCGGCGGCGGAGTCGGCTGTGCCATCGCTTATCCGGTCGCTAAAAAGCTTCATGCGGCAGGCTGTGAGGTCCATTCGATAATAGGCTTCAGGAACCGGGAGTTAGTTATTCTCGAAGCTGAATTTGCCTCGGTCAGCAATAAGCTTGTTTTAATGACCGACGACGGCAGTGCCGGTGAAAAGGGACTTGTCACAAACGCGCTTGAAAAGCTGATCGAATCCGGCGAAAAGTATGATGAAGTCATTACGATCGGTCCGCTCATTATGATGAAATTCGTATGCGCGCTTACGAAAAAATACAATATTAAGACCGTCGCGAGCATGAATCCCATAATGATCGACGGAACCGGAATGTGCGGTTGCTGTCGGCTGACGGTTGACGGAAAAACCAAATTTGCCTGTGTTGACGGTCCCGAGTTTGACGGACACCTGATTGACTTTGACGAAGCAATAGCGCGCTCATCAATGTATAAGCCGTTTGAGCGTCGCCGTCATGAAGAAACCTGCAATCTTTTCAAAGCCAAGTGAGGAAAAACGAATGCCAGATATGAAATCTCCGCGTCATGAGATGCCGTCGCAGGCACCCGACGTCAGAAATAAAAATTTCAAAGAGGTCGCACTCGGTTATACTGCCGAGCTTGCGCAAGCCGAAGCTGCAAGATGTCTTAACTGCAAAAATCCGGCGTGTGTCAAGCACTGCCCGGTAGGCATAGATATTCCGTCCTTCATCTCGGAAATTGCAAACGGGAATTACGAGGCGGCATATCAAGTTATCGGAAAATCAAGCTCACTTCCGGCAGTCTGCGGCAGGGTATGTCCGCAGGAAAGCCAATGTGAGGGCAGTTGTATACGCAAACTCAAAAGCGAACCTGTGGCGATCGGCAGACTTGAGCGTTTTGCCGCCGATTATCACAGTGCACATGAATCCGAAACCGATATGCCCGAAAGACCGACTTCAAACGGTCATAAGATCGCGATCATCGGCTCGGGGCCTTCGGGTCTTGCGTGCGCCGGCGATCTTGCAAAGCTCGGCTATTCGGTAACGATCTTTGAAGCCCTGCATACCCCCGGCGGCGTGCTTGTGTACGGTATTCCCGAATTCAGACTGCCGAAATCGATCGTCGCACGCGAGATAGACTCTCTTGTGAAGCTCGGCGTAGAGATCAACGTGAATACCGTCATAGGGCGCACGTATTCGATCGACGAGTTGCTTGATTCAATGGGATATGACGCGGTCTACATCGGCTCGGGGGCGGGACTTCCGCGCTTCATGAATATACCGGGTGAAAACCTTAAAGGCGTTTATTCCGCAAACGAATACCTTACAAGAGTTAACCTGATGAAAGCGTATCTTGAGAACAGCGACACACCGATCTTAAAAAGCCGCCGCGTTGCAGTTGTCGGCGGCGGAAACGTCGCAATGGATGCGGCGCGCAGTGCGCTCAGACTCGGAGCGGAAGAAGTCAGCATAGTATACCGCCGTTCGCTTGAAGAACTTCCGGCACGCCGTGAAGAAGTTGAGCACGCAATGGAGGAAGGGATCAAATTCAGACTGCTCACGAATCCGACCGAAATTCTCGGCGACGAAAACGGCTTTGCAAGCGGAATGAAATGCGTGGAAATGGAGCTCGGCGAACCCGACGCCTCCGGCAGACGCAGACCGATCGAAAAGGCAGACTCCGAATTCGTGCTTGAATGTGACACCGTTATAATGTCGATAGGCACCTCACCGAA
>DHJP01000146.1:785-5023 GCA_002404395.1 Clostridiales bacterium UBA4717 | reverse complement strand
CCGCCGTTGTACCAGTCAACGGGAAGCCAGTACTTCAGTTTGTCGGGATCTGCCAAAGCCTTGTCGTTGTGCGGGTCGATATAGCGCAGGAAGTACCACGACGACCCTGCCCACTGCGGCATGGTGTCGGTCTCGCGCTTGGCGTCTCCGCCGCACTTCGGGCACTTGCAGTTGACAAACGACGGAAGCTTTGCAAGCGGACTTTCCCCGCCCTCGCCCGGCTCGAAACTGTCCATTTTCGGCAGTTTCAGCGGGAGTTCGTCATACGGCACGGGAACCATGCCGCACGTCGGGCAGTGCACAATCGGAATCGGCTCGCCCCAGTAACGCTGACGGTTGAAAGCCCAGTCCTTCATCTTGTATTGCACGCCCGCCTCGCCGATGCCGTTTTCGGTCAGGTACTCGAGCATCCGCGCGATGGAATCCTTCTTATTGGTATAGCCGTTGAGGAAATCCGAGTTGACCATCTCTCCGTCGCCCGCATAGGCGGCTTTGGTCACATCCCCGCCGCGAATGACCTCGACGATATCGATGCCGAACTTCTTCGCAAACGCCCAGTCGCGCTCGTCGTGTGCGGGAACTGCCATGATTGCGCCTGTTCCGTATCCCATCATCACGTAATCCGAGATGTAGATCGGAATCTCCTTGCCCGACACGGGATTGACCGCCGTCAGCCCCTCGATACGCACGCCCGTCTTGTCCTTGACCAGTTGCGTCCGCTCGAATTCGGTCTTTTTCGCGCAGTCCTCACGGTAAGCGTCAAGCGCCGCAATGTTTGCGATGCGGTCGCGGTACTTCTCGATCACGGGATGCTCGGGCGCGATGACCATAAAGGTCACGCCGAACAGCGTATCGGGACGGGTGGTGTAAATGCGCAGTTTCTCTTCCGTTCCCTTCAGCGGGAAGTTGACATATGCGCCCGTCGACTTTCCGATCCAGTTGACCTGCTGCTGCTTGATGTTGGGCAGGTAATCCACGCGATCCAGACCTTCCAATAGCTTGTCCGCATATTCGGTGATGCGCAGATACCAGACGGTCTTGGACTTCTGCACAATCTCGCTGTGGCAGATGTCGCAACGCCCGCCCTGCGAATCCTCGTTCGACAGCACCACCTTGCAACTCGGGCAATAGTTGACCAACGCCGTATCGCGGAACACCAGTCCCTTTTCGAACATCTTGAGGAAAATCCACTGCGTCCAACGGTAATAGTCCTCTTCCGTGGTATCGATCACCCGATCCCAATCGAAGGAGAACCCGACCCGTTTGAGTTGGGAGGTGAATTTTGCGATGTTCTTGTCGGTTACCTGCCGCGGGTGGATGCCGGTTTTGATGGCGTAGTTCTCGGTGGGAAGCCCGTATGCGTCAAAACCGATGGGAAACAGCACGTTGTAGCCCTGCATCCGCCGCTTGCGCGAAACGACCTCCAGACCCGAATATGCCTTGATATGTCCGACGTGCATCCCGGCACCGCTTGGGTAGGGGAACTCCACAAGACCGTAAAATTTCTTTTTTGAAAAATCATCGCTCGCCTCAAAGGCATGAGCCTCATTCCAACGCTTTTGCCATTTCGGCTCAATTGTTTTAAAATCGTGCTTCACAATCTGCTCCGTTCCGCGGTCTGATCATACGACCGCCAATCATTTATTCATCGTAACAAGCATTAACTCATTCATGCAAGAGTGACGAAATATCTACATTTTCCGAATCCGCCCAGAATTTTTCAAGCTTATAAAATTCACGGCTCTCTCTGCCGAAAATGTGTACAAGAATGTTGCCGAAATCCATGACTATCCAACTGCCTTCTGCGTATCCGTCCATTCTTATGGGCGGATTTTTTGCAAGGGTCAGCTTATACTCAAGCTCGCCGGCAAGGCTTTTTATCATTGTGCTCGAAGTACCGCTGCACACAACAAAATACTCTGCAAGCACCGTTTGCTCTTCAACATGAAGTAACTTTATGTCGCGAGCCTTCTTGGAGTCAAGTATTTTGATGATCTCCTTGGCGACTTCAAGCGCCGTGGCAGTGCTCAAATCCATTTCGGAGTATACGCGCTCCGAGGTGTTTTCATTTTCGTTGTTCAATTCTCTGTTTTCGTTTTCCATATATTTCCTTTCTGCTTGTTTACTCTTCCTCGGGAATTTCACAATCGGTATCATCAGTCTCGTCGATCATATCGGTATCGGAAGCTTCTGCGCTGTCGGAAACTTCAATAGTTTCGGGATCCGCCGTGCTTTCCGATGCGACTGTATCGGAAGCGGTAGCCGGATCATCGGTCACGGCGCTCTCGGAACTGTCGGCAGATATCTCGGTCGTGTCGCTTGTTTCGGTCACGGCCTCTGTCACCGCCTCGGTCACTGCTTCGGTGACCGCACCGGTAGTGACTTCGGGCTCCGGAGGTTTTTGCGTGCCCGTATGTACGCCGTCCAAGAGCGGTATATATATACCGTCCGAATCTATCGAATCTCCGGTATTTACGTCGTAGCTTACATCGGTCCTCCGGTATATATCGTTCACGGTCTTATTGCTTTCGTCGGTAAAACAAAGCGAACGGTCAAAGAGCGCATCGGTTATATCCGAATCGTACACATTGAAATATTTATTGATTATTTCGATAACGCTGCTTCTGTAGAGCACATAATACCATGCATAGCCGTCGTTGATCGCCACACCGGGCAGCGTGAGCATAGTGATCTGAGACATATCTATCGAAAGCGCCGACTTCGCATAATATACAGCATCACCGAGCGCCATATCGGTAGTCACGTTTTTCATGACCTGCTCAACGATCTTTGCGATCTTGTCAACCGTAAAGCTTGCCTTTACCTGCTTGATGAGCGCGGTCATCAAAAGCTTTTGCGCATTGGTTCTGCCGATATCCGCCTGCACGTATCCGCTTCTGAATCTGACGAATTTTGCCGCTGTTTCGCCGTCAAGCACCTGATATCCCTTTTTTATGTGAATATACAGATCCTGGAATTCGTCCTCATAATCCATATCATACGGCACATCAAGCGGTACTCCGCCGATAATATCCACGATATTTGAAAATGCGTCAAGGTTAACCAGCGCGTAGTTGTCGATCTCAATGCTCATTGACTTTTCAAGCAGATCGGCAAAGTCCCGCATGGCCGTGTTGTACGGAGTCTTGTCTTTGGCTCTCACTGCCTTGTTGAACATATATGCCATCATGCTGTTGATTTTGTGCGCATATCCGTCATATTCGATATATGTGTCGCGCGGTATCTGCATTATGCTGAGCTTTCCGTCGTTGACATTATAATTGACAACCATTATAACATCGGTATTAAGCGCGACTTTGTCCTTGCCGACCACAAGGAAGTTATACACTCCGTCAAGCCGTTTGTACTCGGTCGGACGGTTTGCACTTGCCTCCTTGGCATTGTCAAGGAAACCGCGAAGCGACTCGTAAAAGGTCAGCTTATACGGTCCTTTGTCCGACAAATTCGCTTTGTTTACGATAGTCGGATTGTAATACGGCCCGTGACGGTCAACGCTCGGCTTGTACACCTTGATATATGCAAAAATGCCGCAGACAAGCACCGCAATGACAGCAAATATCACAAGCACGGCAGTTTTACATGCAGAGGTACTGCGTCCCTTTATCTTATTTTTATCCTTTTTTTTCATTTACTCAAATATCCGAGCCTTTCAAATACTTTGTTTCTTCATTCGCACTTTTTCGATCTCGTCGTTGCGCGCATCGACGGTATCAGGCGCAATCGGAGCGTTGTCGTCAAGCAGAGCGCGTATAGTCATATCATATGACATTATCATTGTTTCGGAAAGCAGTTCAAGCAGTGCATCGTAAGTCCGGCACTTCTCAGCTTTTGAAAAGAAAAACTTACGCAGCTTCACACAATCATCGAATGTTCGGGTATCCTCAATATAGTCGGCAAGATACAAAAGCTTCTCAAACAGCGGCATATCCCGTCTGCCTGTCGTATGATAGCAGATCGCCGAAAACACTTCATCATCCACCGCCGCACCGAAACGCTCACGCGCCAGATACGCGCCGGTACGTGCGTGAAATAACTTCGGTGAGATAAGATCGCTTTTTTCAAGCTTTATCCCGTATTTTTTACAAAGCTCAAGCTGTTTTTCAACCTTGTATTCCTTGGTCAGATCATGTAACAGCGCGGCAAAGCAAAGCTTTTCCGCCTTTTCGGGACAGAAGTGCGCGGCAAGCTCCGCCGCTGCTCTTTCGACCCCGAGCGTA
>DHJP01000146.1:0-756 GCA_002404395.1 Clostridiales bacterium UBA4717 | reverse complement strand
CGCACTCATTTCATGTGAGATCTCACTTCTCACCTTATCAAGTTGATAATCCAAAATCGTTTCCGTACCGCCGTCGGCGGTCCATTTTTACCGACCCGCAGAACGCCGTCACACCGCGTTCGTACGGTAGAGCCGATGTTTTAAAATGTATTTTTCCACTTTTTCGGGTACTTCGCCCGAAATACTTATTCCCTTTGCAAGCTTTTCGCGCAGTTCGCTTGAGGACACCTTGATCGGCTCAAAGGCGAACTCGACGATGTGCGCGCCGTATTCCGACTCCAGAAAATGCTTTTGTTCGGCGATCGGCGCATCATTGTCTGCGTCGGATTCGCGCCTTCCGAGCACGATCACGGCAAGCTCGAAAATTCTGCGCGGATCTTTCCAAGTCTCAAGCGTCAGAAACATATCGGTTCCGCATAAAAGGTAGTAGTCGCCGTTTTTTTGCTTTCGAAGCTCCTCAAGCGTATCAACGGTGTAGCTCTTGCCGCCTCTCAATATCTCAATATCCGAAACGCAGATGCGCGGATCGTTCTCAAACGCCAGCCTCAGCATATCAAGCCGTTCGGCGCAGTTCGCCCCGAGTACCTCATGCTTGTGCGGCGGCAAAAATGTTGGTATTACAAGCAACCTGTCAAGCGCAAGCTCATTCATAAAATGCTCGGCAGCTTTAATATGTCCGTTATGGACGGGAGAAAATGTGCCGCCGTACACACCTATACGCATATCACTCCACACCGCCGTAGGCGGCTCATAAAA
>DHJP01000080.1 GCA_002404395.1 Clostridiales bacterium UBA4717 | reverse complement strand
CCAAGGAAGCAGCTGAAGAAAAGTATATCAAACTTTGCAGGGAAGTCATAGCGCCTGAAGCGGCAAATTACGGATACACGATCGGAATTGAGCATCTGAATAAAAAAGAAGTCAATTACATAAATACCGCGCTTGAAGCATACGAGCTTGTCAGAAAGATCGACCGTCCGCAGATAAAAATGCTTGTGGATTACTATCACTTTATGCTTGAAAACGAAGTGTTTGAAGAATTTGAAAAATTCGGCAGTTGTGTAGCGCATATGCATATTGCCAGTGCCTTAAACGATCGTCATCTTCCGCTTCCCGTAGACGGTGAAGCGGAAAGCTATCGTAAATTCTTCAAAGCAGTTAAACGCTATGTTGACAGCGATGTTGATATGGCTATCGAAGGCGGGATCCCTGAGCCGAAGGTGCAGAATCTTCGCCACAGCTTCCATTATCTCAGAAAGCTCCGCAGCGAAAGCTGATAACTTTGACTACACGCTATAACACGCTAAATATGATCGCTCCACGGTGCGCCTCACTCGCGCGCCGTTTTGTATTATGAAAGACACGTCATCCATACCACCGACTTCATGACTTTGTAATGACGGGAGTTGGAACACGGATCGTACTCAAGCCGGCACTTAATGAGCATATTGTTTATGCGCTCAAATAGTCCGCGCTGACCGTAGAGCATAAAGGCACGGAAGAGCTGCACGAAGTTACGCTGAAGGAACTTGTCTGTAGATTCTTGTATTGTGGCAATTGAATTAAATAAAAATTTAATTCAATTAAGGGAAGCGATTTTGCATTTTAAGGTGAATCCAACGGATTTACGCCACAAAACGATTTGGGCGCTAAAAAGCGTCACCGAATGCATTTGCGCATTCGGTGACGCTTTTTTCAATTATATATAATATATTTCTACGCGGAGACGATCGTGATAGACGTCGGCAGATTCGTTCAAATTTTGATCGCAAAAGCCGAGGTTTAAATTCGGATTGAAAATACGATCACAGATACGTGAACTTGAGCTTGCCGTTATCGACCTCGATTGAGACAATCGTGATCGGCGAATCATAATGCGAGATTATCTCATCAGCAATAACATCTTCGACATTGTCCTGGATATACCTGCGCATATTGCGTGCGCCGTATTTTTGCGAATATGAGTTTTCGGCAACAAGCTTTGCAGCGTCTTCGCTCCAAGCGAGGCTTACCGACTTTTCTGCCAGCGATTTTTTCAGATCGTTAAGCATTATATCGGCGATCTTCACGAAATCCTCTTTGCTGAGCTGTCTGAATGTAATTATTTCATCAACCCTATTTAAAAATTCAGGTCTCAAAAACTTCGACAGCGCGCGCTCGGTTTTGTCTTTCGTGATCTCATGCTCGCTGAGCATAAATCCGGCAGCCGAATTGTTGAGCTCCGAGCCTGCATTCGTAGTCATAACGAGTATCGTGTTTTCAAAGTTCACGGTTTTGCCGTGCGCGTCGGTAACTCTGCCGTCATCAAGTATCTGAAGCAGAATATTCATCACGTCGGGATGCGCTTTTTCGATCTCATCAAACAGCACGACCGAATACGGTTTGCGTCTGATCTTCTCTGTAAGCTGCCCGGCATCATCATAGCCGACATATCCGGGAGGCGCGCCTATTATACGGGAGACCGAATGTTTTTCCATGAACTCCGACATATCGAGTCTTATAAGCGATTCGGGAGAATCAAACATATCGGCGGCAAGGGTTTTGACAAGCTCGGTTTTTCCGACGCCCGTCGGACCGGCAAAGATGAAAGATACCGGCTTTCGCTTTGCGCTGACTCCTGCACGATTGCGCTTAATAGCGCGCACGACTGCGCTTACCGCTTCATCCTGTCCTATCAGACGCTGCTTCAGGCGCTTATCAAGCTCGTTTACGCGTTTATACTCGCTTTCGTTTATACTTGAAGCCGGAACTCCCGTCCAGATCTCAATTACCGAAGCGATATCATCAAGTGTCAGTTCCACCGCTTCCCTGCTTTCGCAAGCTTTTGCGTATTCGGACTCGATACTTGTTTCATCGCTTCTCATCACTGCAAGCTTTTCGTAGTCCTCAGCCGGAACCTCGCTTTTTTCGTTGATCTCGGTCTCAAATGCCTCAAGCTTATTCTGCGCTTCGGTCAACTGTTTTGAAAGCGACTCGCACTTTGCAATCAGAGGATCGTTCAAAGCAACATGAGCGGCGGCTTCGTCAATAAGGTCGATCGCTTTATCGGGCAAGAAACGGTCGGTAATATATCTTTCGCTGAGGATCACCGCTTTGCGCGCAACCTCGTCAGAAATGTGTATTCCGTGATATTCTTCATAATAATGCTTGATACCGTTGATAATGTCCACTGTGTCGTCAACCGAAGGCTCATCGATCAGAACGGGTTGAAAACGTCTTTCAAGCGCGCTGTCCTTTTCGATATTTTTGCGATACTCGGTCATGGTGGTAGCTCCGATAACCTGTATCTCGCCGCGGGACAATGCCGGTTTGAGAATGTTTGCGGCATTCATGCTTCCCTCAGCTTCACCTGCGCCGACGATATTGTGTACCTCGTCGATCGCAAGGATGACATTTCCTTTTTTCTTTACGTCGTTCAAAAGTCCCTGCATACGCGCTTCAAACTGACCTCTGAACTGTGTGCCTGCCACAAGCGCGGTAAGATCAACGAGGTATATTTCGCGATTTGCAAGTTTCGTTGGAACGTTTCCGTCCGCAATGCGCTGTGCAAGCGCTTCGGCGACCGCGGTTTTACCGACTCCCGGCTCACCGATAAGGCAGGGATTGTTCTTTTGGCGGCGGCAAAGGATCTGCATAATTCTTGCAAGTTCTCTGTCTCTGCCGACTATACGGTCAAGTTTGCCGTTTTTGGCTTTATCGTTCAGATTGGTGCAGAACTGTTCAAGAAATTTGAATTTCGGCGCTTCTTTCTCCGAAGCAGCCTTTCGCTCGCCGGTCTTTTCGGGAGCGCCGTTTGCTTTCTCGTTAAAGAACGCGGCAAAAGCGCCGTTTTTACCAAAAAGCTTCGACGGATCGATAGACGGCGTCCTGCTGTCGTTTTCGGGGTGCTCTCCGTCAGGAACGATATCGGCGGTGCCGTCGTTCGACATTCCCTCGGCGAACTGTTCGATATCGTCTTCAAGTCCGTCCATGTCGATCTCATCGGGAGAAATCCCGAATTTGCTCATAATATCATCAACGGGTTTGATCCCGAGCTTGCGGGCACATTTTATGCACACGCCTTGAGTGGTGCTTTTACCGTCGGGGTCCATTCTTGTCATATAAATTACTGCCGTGCGAACGTGGCAGATAGCGCATTTTTCCATTTAAATCGCAACCTTTCGAGAATATAGCTGTGAATAATAATTATTTGAATATCAAGCCTACCGAATTAAGATACCCGACAATTGCCGAAGCGTCGATCGTGGCTTTGTTGAAAAACATATTTGCATCGGTGCCGAATGCGTAAACGATACGGTACAGCACATTGGCAAGCAAAACGGATATCAGCGAGCCTTTCAGCGCGCCGAGTATGCCGCCGAAAAACTTATTTGCAAATTTGAGCACCGGCAGTTTGAACAGCAAGCCGAGCAATAACAAAATAAGATTGACTATGATCAAAGCGGCGAGAAAAAGTCCGACAAATCCGACAATATTACTGATCGTGGAGCTGACAGAACTGACAACGAATTCGGAAAGTTTCTCTGAGATCGCTTCGGTATCAATCGCTGTGCCGAGCGTATCTTTTATGCTGTTGTAATATGCTTCGATCTGTCCGACATCGACACCGAAACGCTCGGCGGTTTGGGTCAGAGCGTCCGGTTTATCTTCAAATATCTGCTCCGGCGGTATTGTTTCGGTTCCGCCGTTCATCAGCGAATCGAAAGTCGCCTGAGCACTGTTTTTGAAATGAGGCTCAACAAAATGCTCGTTTATGTATGCGGCGGGGATCGAATAAAAGTTTACGGCAACTATGAGCGCCGCGATAACAGAGACAAGTCCCATAAGCGACTTTATAAGTCCGCGTCGACAGCCGACAACAACGCAAGCAACAAGAATTGCCGCGAGCACAAAATCAAGAATCATACTCATAACGGTTACACCTTTCAAATTTCACAAAAATAATCAATCGGTGCGGTCGCTGTCCGCGCCGATATGGAACGAATCATACGGTTGTGAAAAATCACAAAGCACGGCATGATTCCTATAGCACACAAGTACGCTTGAGTCGGCTTGCAATAAAATTTTATCCGCACCCGAGTCTATGCGGCAAAGCTTTGCGTCGCGGGTCTCGGTGTCGATTTCGATAAGCTTATCATCAAAGGCAATAACCGCAGTACCGACTGACGCGGCGGTCGATACGATCTTGCCGCCGTCGGAGCCGCTGCGATCAAATCCGAACATATATGTGCCGGTGTTTGAATAAAACTTCACCGTATTGTCGCTTCCGATAATATTTTTACCGAGAGTCAGCATGACGTATTCATCGGTAATATCAACGCTGCCGAGTATATTTGAACCGAAACGGTATTCGCCGGTTGGGTTAAATTCGCCGTCGTAGAATCTGATCGCCGAATCGGTAACAAAAATCAGCTTATCGCCCGAAAACTCGACCGCGATCGGGTACTCATCAAAGATCTCCGCCACAACGGTCTCGCTGTCCGTACCGACCTTAGTGACTGTGAGCGAAGTGAAATAGCGGCTGTCATTTGCCGAAAGCGACGCCGTAGCAAGCTTTCCGTTTGAAAGGGCGATCGCAAACACGTATTTGTCCTTTGATATTCGGCTTACGAGCCTACTGTCGCTGTCATAAATATTTATGACCGAACGATACTCGCGGCTTTTGGTGAGTATGGCATAATCGCCGTTTTTTTCCATCGACGCATCCGAGATCGGAAATTCCGTTTTGTCGGAAAACAGCTTTGAGAAAGTGCTGAAGATCACGTAAGAATTTCCGCCGAG
>DHJP01000026.1:18761-21294 GCA_002404395.1 Clostridiales bacterium UBA4717 | reverse complement strand
TGAATATTGAGCAGATACTTTCCTCTCCCGACATTGATTTTCTTGCCGCTCCTTTCTGCTATCTTGACAACCGAGATCCCGAGGGTGTCTGTGTACAGCGCGGATTGCTTGAATCGGTACGTCTGCACGGTAAGCTCTGGCTTACCGAGATGGATCAGTACCCCATAAGCGTGCCGCGGCTCGGCGGCGACCTCGGTAAAAAAACCGAAGCGATTTCGGATCTGCGCAAAAATGTACTTACTCCGCTCTGCGCCGGTCAGGGACTTTGGTATTACGATCACCGTGTAATTCCGCGATACGTAGCCGAACACCCGGAGCTTGCCGCTGCCGGAAGCATTTACCGCAAGCACGGTTGGTGGGAGGACGACTATCTCATGAAAGAGATCGCCGCGCTTCAAAGTCTTGCCGAACGTATCACTCAAAACGATTACCGCCGCGATGCGGATGTTCTGCTTGTTTACGACACCGACTCTTATTATATCCGCTCACGTGTATTTGATTTCGATTACACGATCGTCGAAGCGGTTGCACGCAGCGGCGTATCTTATGACACGATCTACACGCACGAGCTTGCAGTCTGCGAACTTGACAGATATAAATGCGTAATATTCGTAAACGCGTATATGTTAACTTCCGAAGCACGTGAAAAATATCGTCGTCTTACTGAAGGCAAGCTTCGCGTATGGCTGTATGCCGAGGGCTTTTGCGATGGTGAAAAACTTGATGCGGATAATCTTTCGCAAACGGTAGGCATAAAGCTCAAGCGATACAATGCCGAGCCGTCGATCCTTTGCTATCAAGATAAGAACTTCAATATAACCGAAGGTACTTTTGCGCCCTTCTTTGCCCTTGACGACCCTGACGCAGAAGCAATTGCTCACTACGGCGACGGCACTCCCGCTTCTGCGATCAAAGAAAACGACGCTTGGATCGCGCTTCCGCTGATCTCACAGGAAGTCATGCGCCCGCTTTTCCGACGTGCGGGCGCACACATATACACCGATTCTCCCGATCAGATAATCGAGGGCGGCGGAATTACCGCGCTTTTTACAGCAGAGGGCGGCAGGCGCGTGCTCAGACTCAAAAACGGCAAAGATATTGATTTTTCGGTCACGCCGTACACAGTTGCTGTTTTTGAGTCTTCATGCGGCAAACGGCTTATGTAAAAATTGACCTTCGGAGATATAACGGTCGATCAGGCTAACAGGAGCGAATTTGAGTGAAAGCAAAATTCGCTCCTGTTTAGTTTCCAAAGCATATCCGCCGCGCTTTCAAGCTGTAAAATCATATTTTCGCACTTTGCTCTCAAAATGCTTTATGCTTTGTTTCAACTACTGCCGCACTTTGTTATGCGCACTTGACAAAATCATGAAACGGTTATATAATAGCGTTTCGGATGGATCGATATTTATAATTTGCCGCATCAGTGCTACGCGGAACATTCAGTGTGAAAATGCGATCTCCGCCGAATACTTGGGTTTCACGCCGACTGCGGCGCGAAATTTTGCATTAACTTTCTGAGCCGCCTGCGGCGGCATGGTAACTATTATGACACACTCTGCCGTCAAAACAAAGCGCCATTTATTTTTAAGCGCTTTCTTCGGCTTCTTCAAAAAAAATACGGTTGTTTGCATTGCCTTTTTTGCCGCATTGCTTACAAGCTTTATAGTACCGCCGGATAAAAACTATCTCGGATACTTTGATCTCAAAACGCTTACCTGCTTGTTTTGCGTCCTCTCTGTAGTATGCGCGCTGAAAAACATCAACTTTTTCTATATGCCCGCGCGCCGTGTAGTTATTGTTTTCAAGACTGCACGAAACTCGGTGCTCGCGCTTGTTTACATTACATTCATCGGTTCGATGCTGATTGCAAACGATATGGCGCTTTTGACCTTTTTGCCGCTCGGATACTTCGTTCTGTCCTCATCCGGTATGAAGAAGTATATGTCTTTTACGTTCATTATGCAAAATATCGCCGCAAACCTCGGCGGTATGCTGACACCGTTCGGAAATCCGCAGAATCTCTATCTTTATACCAAATTCGACATCCCAAACGGTGAATTTATTAAAATCATGGCTCCGCCATTTACAATTTCTATCCTGCTGATAACTTTATGTGTGCTCTGTTTTGTAAAATCCGAGCCGCTTTCGCTTGAAGGCGAGCCGCTTCGGTTCGAACCGATACGCTGTGCAGTCTATCTTGCGCTTTTTGCCTTTTCGATTATTATTGTTTTCAGGATAATTCCGTTTGAGCTTGGACTGATCGTGCCGCTTGCGATCTTATTTTCAGACCGCAAGGCACTCGCGGACGTTGACTACGGACTGTTGCTCACGTTTGTATTTTTCTTTATATTTGCGGGAAATATGGCGCGGATCGGCGCAGTGCGCGGGATATTTTCATATCTGATGCAAAAAAATACCCTTCTTTACTCGGTGATCTCATGTCAGTTCATCAGCAATGTGCCCTCAGCGATCCTGCTTTCTCAATTCACCGAAAACTACCGCGAACTGCTTATCGGAGTAAATATCGGAG
>DHJP01000026.1:18257-18734 GCA_002404395.1 Clostridiales bacterium UBA4717 | reverse complement strand
CACTGATTTCCTCGCTTGCAAGCCTTATCACATTCAGAGAATATGCGCGCCGCGATCCGCAAAATGTCGGCGGATATATCATCAGATTTTCGGCATTTAATTTTGCGTTTCTGATAATTCTCACCGTAATAATGACGGTATTGTGAGTTTGCAACTGATTCTTCTATGTAATCGTTGCGGATAATATCACCGTGTTCGAGACCTTATTCGGTCAAAGCATCGAACAATCGTTCCTGCAGGATAGGTGTTACGTTTAATCGTGCGCTTTTGCGTATATTTAACAGCTAACTTCGCCCTTTGGCGCGCAGCCGCAAAACTCAATAAAAAAGCACTTCCCAAGAAGTGCTTTTTTGCGTTTTTCATGTTGATTTTTGGTTAGTAAAGTTTCCGATCGCTCCAACGAATAAAGGTTATAAACAAAAACCGACAAGCACAGCAGTGCTTGTCGGTTTTTTGGTCGGAGTGACTGGATTCGAA
>DHJP01000026.1:12681-18205 GCA_002404395.1 Clostridiales bacterium UBA4717 | reverse complement strand
CCTCTTGGTCCCGAACCAAGCGCTCTACCAAGCTGAGCCACACCCCGATTTTTCGCAACAATGGTATTATACCAAAACCGTCATGCTTTGTCAAGTACTTACCTTGAATTTTTTTGAATATTTTGGTGCTTTTAACGCACACTTCAGACATACGAAAAAGCAAATGAAAATAATACACAAATTTCTCCGTATCTTTTCGAATGTTTGCGTCAAATTCAACGTATTTTACATTTTCACGAAAAAAAAGCAAAATTACTCTTGACAAAATACGATTGTAATGCTACAATAGCCGTAAATTAAATAGTCGGAACAAAGATATGTTAGAGGCGCAAAAGTAATGATGAATGCGGCGTAGGTACTCAAATACCGTTAAAACCGTGTAAAAGGTGCTTTTGCCGAAACGGTTTCGTTTTTGAGAGCGGAGCTGTTGGGCGTTGGGAGAATATCCCCTCGACTGTCGCAAGATATTGCGGAGTGCTTTCAATCGACAGGTTCGTTTTTTGAATTTCGGAACGGTCGAAGCACTTGCTTCGACCGTTTAATTTTTTCCGCCGATGCAAAGCGGCGGCTCGACTAAGGATCTCCAAACGCTGTATAAAAACGAAGATCCGATATATACTGTGCCGGTCACTCCGGCAGAAAGGGCTGTCATGAAAAGACTGCTTTCAATTTCACTTGCAATCGTTGTCGTACTTTCTTCGCTTTTGCTCGCATCATGCGGGGAAAGAAAAAAGACCGATCTGTCAAATGCCAAGACGCTTTCCGATCTTTCCGGAGCAACGATCGCGGCTCAGACCGGCACATTCCACCTCGACGCGCTCGATCAGATTTCGGGTATCACCAAGCGCGAATATTCCGACTTCACCGCTCTGCTTACCGCACTTAAGTCAGACGCGATCGACGGGTATGTTGCCGAAGAACCGACCGCTTATGCCGTAACGCTCAAGAATCCCGAATTGTCATTTGTTCCGCTGGTAAACAACGAAACCGGCTTCACGGCTTCGGATGCCGACACCGGAATCGCAGTTGCTTTCAAAACCGACAGCGACATGGTTGAAAAGGTCAACGCAATTATTGACACGATCCCGACCGAGACCCGCACCGCGCTCATGAATCAGATGGTCAAGGCAAGCGACGATGTCACGAAAGCGCTTGATGAAGCGCTTGTACTTTCTTCCGACAACACCGATACCTCCAACGGCACGCTGAAGATCGCTATGGAGTGCGCATATCAGCCTTTCAATTGGACGCAGACAACCGATGTCAACGGTGCGGTCGAAATAAGCGGTATGGCAGGCTCATATGCCAACGGCTACGATGTTCAGGTTGCAAAATACATTGCTGCAGAGCTTGGTATGTCGCTTGAGATCTACGCACTTGAATGGGACGCGCTCATCCCTGCAGTTCAGTCCGGTACTGTTGACGGTATTATCGCCGGCATGAGCCCTACTGCAGAGCGTGAAGAGTCGGTAGACTTTACCGAATGTTACTACAACTCAAACCTTGTAATCGTTATCAAGAAATAATTCGCTCTTTTTCGGAAAGGAAGCTTCCTTAAAGCGGAAGCGGAGTCATATCAATGCAATTTTTCAAAGATATCATCGCGCTGCTGACTACATACTACCCGTATCTGCTCTCCGGCATAGGGTACACCATGTTGATAGCGCTCACCGGCACTGCCGCAGGACTGCTTATCGGTCTGCTGACCGGAGTTATACGCACGATCCCTACTTCCAAAAAAACTGTCGTCAGATTTATTCAAAAGCTTGTCGGAATACTTATCTCGGTATATGTCGAAATTTTCCGCGGCACGCCTATGATGGTTCAGGCAATGGTTATATATTGGGGGTACGCATTTATGAACGGCGGTGCCACCCTCCCGCTTATACCCTCCGGAATTTTCATTGTTTCAATAAATACCGGCGCATATATGGCGGAGATCGTCCGCGGAGGTATCATTTCGGTAGAGCGCGGTCAGTTTGAGGGCGCATACGCGATCGGAATGACTCACTCGCAGGCTATGCTTAACGTAATAATTCCGCAGGCTATGCGGAACATTCTACCCTCGATCGCAAACGAGTTTGTCATCAATATCAAGGACACCTCCGTGCTCAACGTTATCGGTGTGACCGAGCTGTTCTTCTATGCAAAAAAGATATCCACGTTCAATTATCAGGTATTTCAGTCATACCTGCTTGTATGCGTGATCTACTTTATTCTTACCTTTACTATCACGCGCGTACTGCGCTTGGTAGAGAAAAAACTCGCGGGTAACGATTCTTACACGATCTGCGGTTCGCAGTCTGACCCGGAAGCCGAGATTAAAATAAAAAAGGAGGCATGAGCATATGAATACATCAGTCGGCAAAACAAACGAAAAAGTCATTGAGCTCGTGCACCTTGAAAAATCTTTCGGAGACAACAAGGTGTTACGTGACATAAACCTAACGGTCCACCGCGGTGAGGTCATCAGTGTGATCGGCTCCTCCGGCTCGGGCAAAAGCACGATGCTCAGGTGCATAAATCTGCTTGAAGAACCGACCGGAGGCAAGATCTTTTTCGAAGGCAAAGATATAACCGATAAAGAGCTGAAGCTTACCGAATACCGCGCACGCGTCGGCATGGTCTTTCAACAGTTTAATCTGTACAACAACATGACCGCGCTTGAAAATTGCGTAAAGCCGCAGATGATCGTGCTCAAACGCCCGCGTGTCGAAGCCGAGCGTATTGCCAAAAGCTATATTGAGCGCGTCGGTATGAGCGCATACATAAACGCGCGCCCCGCACAGCTTTCCGGAGGTCAAAAACAACGTATCGCCATTGCTCGCTCACTTTCAATGAATCCTGATGTAATTCTCTTTGATGAGCCGACAAGTGCGCTCGATCCCGAAATGGTAGGAGAAGTGCTTGACGTTATGCGTGTTTTGGCGGACTCGGGGCTTACCATGATCGTTGTTACGCATGAAATGGCATTTGCCCGCGATGTTTCAAGCCGTGTGATATTTATGGACAAAGGCGTGATAGCCGAGGACGGAACCCCCTCCGAGCTGTTCACTGCGCCGAAACAGGCGCGCACGCGCGAATTCCTTTCACGCTATCTAAACAGCTGAAGCTGAGCTGAGCTTTTGCTGATGCTTTGAGTTGCAGCTTAATAGATCTTATTTATGCAAAATTAAAAATCGGAAACGGGTGTGAAGCATTTGCCTCACACCCGTTTCTCACCGTATTTTTCATGGGACAAGTTTTTTTCAACTAAGCCGAAAGATTTTTGTCTTGCGGAATCGACGGAATTATGTTATAGCGGAAACGCGCTCGACCTTCTCGACAGTGACAACGAACGTGATCTGATTCTGAAATCCGACGAGGAGATTTTCTTCACGCTCCCCGGACGCGGACACTTCGCGACCGACGAAAAGCCACCGAAAAAAATACAAAACTGTCTCGGAGATAGCACAATGGAAGAACCGGCTGACTATTCTATCGGCGATGGCGTCAATAACATCGGTCGTGAGCTTTTACCTCAGCGTTCCGCTTGTCTCGCGGGTCACGTCCTTTCCGATTTCGACTCTGATGGGGACCTACAGCTTCATGAGTGAGTCAGCAGCCTGAGTCTGCAACGAGATCATTAATGTTCCGTCGTCACTTTTCACACTGATTTACCGTCGAAAAAAAGTTGATCGGGTCGACACAGTAGGTCACTCCAATCATTGAATTCGGGGTACAAAAGCAGCCTGATAACAAAAAACAAGTAAATAATATTTGATCTTTCAAATATTTCAGCCAAGAATGCTCTTGATATAATTTGCGCTGAGCTTTGCACATTCAAGCGGTGTTTTACCGAGAGACGGCTCATCCTGTTCGACGATAAGATACTTAACCTCCGCTTTTTCGGCGGCGGCTAACAGATTCGGAATATTCTGCTCGCCGTAACCTATCGGACGATACTCATACGGCTTTTTCGGATAATATGAGGTTTCGATCGCAAATGTTTCGGGATTTGCCCAACAATGACGCAAGCCCGAAAAATCCTTGACGTGTAGAAGCGGAAGTCTTCCCTTATATTTCAAAATATAATTTGCAGGATCCTCACCTGCGACTTTTGCCCAACAGGTATCTATCTCACATTTGAGTATATCGGGAGCAAGTGTTGAATACAAAATATCAAGTTTATGATATCCGTCAAGATATTCAAACTCCCAATCGTGGTTATGATACATCAGATCGATGCCATATTTTTTCAGATCGGACGAGATTCTCCGAAGCATTTCAAGTCCGCGTTCAAACTCCGGACCTCCGGCGTGCATTATCGGACCGTAACCCACGCCTATGTACTTACAGCCGAGCTTTCGGTATTTTTCTCCGCAAGACGAGTCATTATAAAGCTCGTCACGTCCCACGTGAGCAGATATGATCTCAAGCCCGGCGGCATCGCACACCGCGCGGAATTCTTCGGGCGAGCGGTCATACAGTCCCGCGGTCTCTACCGCGTCATATCCGAACTCTGCAAGCTTGTTAATCGTTGCTTCAAAATTTTCAGCCAACTCATTTCTGATCGAATACAATTGAATGCCTATAGGAAACTTTTTCATAGTCGAGCCTCTCCGTCGGCTTTGCCGACTGTCAAAATCGGTGCAAAGCACCTTGCGATTTCAGTCTACCACAAATATAAATCAAAGTCAATATAAAAAACGTGAAATTATTGCACAAAACAATACATCGCAATCGTGCCGATATGACTCTTCTCGACAAGGCTGAAGCTGTATAATTACCCTAAAGCATAACCTTTGAAAAAGTATTTGAAAGCGGTGGCATAATGAAATATATCATAGGTGAAATTCACGGCAATTACAAGCTGTATAAACAAATGCTCTCTCTTATCGGCTTTTCCGACGCAGACGAGCTGTATCCGGTAGGCGATATGATAGATCGCGGAGATATGGGCGTTGAAGTACTGTACGATATGAGCATGAGATATAATGTTTTTCCGGTGCTCGGAAACCACGAATACGCCGCCGCGCAGGTTTTGCTTGAGCAAAAACGCGATCCGCAGCCCGCAATAAAGAAATGGTATGAGTTAGGCGGCGAGGTTACGCACCGTGGTTTTATGAAACTTGATCCCGAACTGCGCGAGGGGCTTGTTGAGTATCTTGCAGATCTGCCGCTTTATGAAGAAGTGATGATCGGTGATATTAAGTATGTACTTACTCATTCCGCCCAGACTGCACTGCCCGAGGAATTTCAGGATCATGTGCGGATATACGGAAAAACCGCCGGTTGCAAAGGAGATTGCACTAAAATCGGCAACACACGCATCAAAGAGGGCGGCAGAATGTCAAACGATCGTAAGAATATAGAAATTGCCTCGGGACGGGGGCTGTGTGCGCTTTGTCTAGATAACGGTCGTGAATTTTACGTATTTTGAAAATATTTGATTTCCGTCAAATTTTTATTTTGACTTTTACTGCAATCAGCGTCGCACATCCTTAATATAGCAAAAAAATACTTGCGGGAAATTTCCCGCAAG
>DHJP01000026.1:0-12646 GCA_002404395.1 Clostridiales bacterium UBA4717 | reverse complement strand
AAATTTCCCGCAAGTATTTTTTTAATGAGTCGGGCATTATTGCACGAGACTTTATTCCGATAACGCGATATGTGCCGTAGACCCGAACTGTTTCAAGCAGCGCGGTGCGAAGTTCGAGCGCGGTCTCATAATTGTCTGCCAACTCCGCCAGCGCGGCGCTTACATACGCACACGCATACGAGGTCCCGCTTACAATTGCCGCCTCGTCGCTGTTTTTATTGGTAGCTGTCGCGATCCTCACTCCGGGAGCAAGCAGATCTGCACCGTGCCTGCCCGAAAACTCCGCAATGCTGCCGTTTTGGTCGGAGGCGCCCACTCCGAGCACGCCGTCATATACCGCAGGATAATAGCGGCGGTCGGGATCGATGATATTATCGTTTCCCGTTGCCGCAACTACCACCGCACCGTGAGAATCCGCATATAAGATCGCCGAAGCCAACGTCTCGTCAGGTTCGGTAAATCCCATACTCAGATTTATCACCTTGCAGCCGTATTTGTCCACCGCCGCAATTATCGCTTCGGCAACCGTCGGGGCGTCGGCTTTTTTTACCGTGCCGGACGGGTAAGTATCAGCACATACAAGCGGCACGAGTACCGCGTCAAGGCTCGCGCTCGGGATCATGCAATCGACCGAGCCGATGATCAGTCCTGCCACCGCGGTGCCGTGTCCGATCCGATCGGCAGTATCCTTATCAGGAAATACAAAGTTTTCACCCTCAAGCACCCGTGAAGCGTCCAAGTGCTTTACTGAAATTCCGCTGTCAATTATTGCGATCCTTACAGGCGCATCCGCCGCTATGGCATCCGCGCTTACGGAAAAAGCAAACGAGAGTAAAACAGCAACTGCTGTAATAAGGGCAAGTGCCGCCGAAGCGGCACTTGCAATGCAGATCCTACTTTTCATAGTCCATCAGAATTTTAGCGATCATTCGTCTGATCACCGCCGCATTTTCGGCTCTGGTCGCATTATCGCGCGGTGCAAACATTCCACCGGGTCTTCCTGAGACAAGCGCACGTTCCGCGCACCAATTTACTTCATTCTTTGCCCAAACCGAGATCTTGTCGGCATCGGCACATGTGATATCCTCGGTCGCATTAATGTCGTAATCGCTGTTTTTGAGGTATCTGGCAATAAGAACGCAAAGCTGTTCGCGCGTTACGTTATCGTCGGGTCCGAAGTGCTTTTCATCATAGCCGTTGACTATGTTGTTTTTCACACCCCATACCAACGCGTCGGTATACCATGCACCGTCATTGACATCCTCAAATCCGAGCGACCCTTCAACGGCAGGCGAACCCGCAAGTCTCCAGAGCACAGTCACAAACATCGCGCGGGTCATATTGCTGTCGGGAGCAAACTTCTTCTCTGCCACTCCGCGCATGATCTCGCGCTCAGCAACAAAGTTTATGTATTCGTCTGCCCAATGAGCTTTAACATCATTAAAACTTACCGGATTTTCGGTAAAGTAATATGTTGTGCTCACCGGTGCGATAAAGGTTACATAGCCGTCTATAACGTCGCTGTTCGGAACGATTATATTTCCCGTATTTTCGTCGATATAGTAGGGTAAGAACTCCGCACCCGTTTTGCCTATCGGCAATCTGACGCGCACTTTTTCACCGCGCTTTGCAAACAGGCTGTCGGGATCATACTTTGTTGTACCCGACTGAACGTATCTGAAACTTGCTTTTGCGGTTACATTGTTTGCGGGCATTGTGAAAGTGATCTCCGCCTTATCGGTTTCAGCCGTAACGCCCTCAAGCGTCCAACCTGCAAACTCATAGCCTTCGTCGGGCACTGCGGTAAGTACGACCGTATCGCCGATCTCATACACGCCTCCGCCGCTGACCGAACCCCCGACCTCAGACGAGGTTGCTACTGTCAGATCGCTTCCGGTACCGCCGACTCCGAGCACAAGAGTGTTCGTAAGCCAAGCACCGTCGGCTACCTGAAGTCTGCCGGTCAGCATTCCCTTTGTGTTTGCGGCGGCTTTAAGGTTAGCCCCGCTTATTTCGGCGTCGCCCTCTGCCGTATAGAGCGCAAAACTTGCATTATTGCCTGAGATCACAAAACGGTTATTGTCTTCGGTCACACCGATCAGTGAAAGTTCGGCATCAAGACCGCTCGACGGGATCGGAAGCGTACCCAACTCGTACACCACCCCGTCAACGGCAAGCTCGACCTTATCAAGCTTTGCAAGTCCGCCGTGTGAGAGCACCGCCTCATAGGTTGTGGTATTTCCGACGTCATCGCTTGCGACAACACTTATTTCATGCTCGCTCTTTGAGTTGTAATTATTGATAGTGAAAGCTGCCGAGAACACGCCGGAGGTCGGTTCGTATGCACCGAGCGCGGCAATATCAATACCTGCGGCGACCGTCTCTCCGTTTATATTTACGGTAAGCTTTGCTCCGGCGTCGCAAACGCCTGCAAACTCAAAGCTGCCGTCTGCGGCGGTAAAGCTTCCGCTTATCGGCGAAGCCACAAGCAACTTCGGCGCAAGCGTATCGACACAGAAAGTGTAGTCAAGCGCGGCGCTGTCTCCGTCTGCCGCATAAATGCGAAGCTTAAGAGTATGCTCACCCTCGGAAAGCCCGACAAAATCAATATCCGTGCTGTCAAACAGCGCATTTGAAAGTTCAATGGGAGTGCCGTCGTCAAGCTGCGCTGTACCGTTTATCTTTTCATCGGCAGTCAAAGTGAAGCCCACGTCCGAACTTGTAAATACCTCGGTAAATATATCGCATTCGGCTACACTGCCGTCCTCAAACGGACGGTAGCCGCGGCTTGTGCGCATTATCGGAGTATTTTTGGGTGCAAGCGTGAGCGTCGGTGAGACTGCTTCCGGTAAAAGCACCGTATTGCTTCTCTGCGCTTTTCCGTAGACCGCCGCATTGTCCGCAAGCTTATACGGAGTGACCTCAACGTAATACTCACCGCTTGACAGGCCGCGCTTTTCGCCTTCAAACTCATAGCTGCCGCCGACGACATATTTTCCGTCGGTGCTTATATCAAGCTTGATACCGGCAAAGTCGGTAGCCTTGCCGTCCTTGTCGAATATATTTACAAGATAACCGTCGGTGTTACCGCCGTCGCCTATTTCAAGCGAGTAGGTATAGTCGCCTGCGGGAGCGAAACCTTTAATGACCGAATTGCCCGGTGTATTGGCGTTTACTACCGTTATGGGAGAAGTTGAGAATACTCTGCCGTTTGTGACGTTATCCTTTGAATATACGGCGCAGACATAGTAGTTTCCGCTCGGTATATCTCCCGGAAGCTTGAAATCGGCACAGCCCATCTTAAGGTCATACGGATTGTCGATGATCGCAACCGCATATCCTGCATCGGTATTATCGGGATCTGTCGTTTCGGTCAGATAGAGGCTGACCTTATCAAGCTCACCGATCTTTTCGCCCGAAAGCTCAAAGTGAACGTCGCTTCCCGATATTGCGGCAGTGATGGAATCAAGCGAAGGCGTTGACTCTACGCCGTAAAGCACAACGTCGGTGCCTGCGGGAGTTTCAAGATAGTAAGTTTTTCCGTATTTTGCACTATCGGTCACGCTGAACGCGAAAGTAGCTTTTTTGGTTTCGGTGTTCACCGTGAGATTGGCGTTTGCGCTGTCGTAGTTTTCACCGTTGAATCGGATCAAACCGAAGTCGTCAAGTCCCTTGGAGGTGCCGAGCTTAATTGCAGAAGCTTTGCTCTCGGCATTACTTAAAAGCTCGTTTTCACTCTCACCTTCTATGTCAAAGGTAAGCTCGGCAAGCGCCGCGCCCATAGGATCGTAGGTACCGAAGTTAAGCTCGTGCGCACTTCGTTCGATGTTTGATTTGACGCTTGCGCCGGCGCTCATGAGCACAAGCTCGTTTGCGCGGTTATTCGCGGCAGTTATCCGCGTATTAGTTCCGATCTTGGCATAAAGCGTCTGATCCTTTTCCGCGTCGTAGTATACGGGAATATCGTCATATCCGAGTAATTCGGGGAAACTCGGTTCGGCTTTACTGCCGCTTCCGAAGTCAACGCTTCCCTCGCCCCAATAATATGCCACGCCGAGCGTTACGAAGAGCACCTTTATCGAACCCCATACCTTTTCGGTACTGATACCGAGGTCGATTCCGGCAAGAGTCATACCTCCGACAACCGGGATCGATTTCGGCACGTTGAGTCTGGCGCGTGCAAACATTTCAAAGAACACGTCATGATAATCGGGACTGATAAGCACGATATATCCGGCGCCGTAGATGAGGCTGTCGAACATATCAACAACTATCGACGCTTTAAGGTCGATACCCGGATACCACTCAAGTCCGAGCGACATATTTTCTATCATGGTAAGCTCGCGTATGCCGAGCACATTGAGACCTTCGGCTTCAAGCGAAATACCGGTCAGGCCGAGCGAGAGCGTAGCTTTTTCGCACTCAAGTATCTGTATGATATTGAAGCTTACCGACAAAAGCAGTCTGAGCGGAGGAACCGCCTGCGTCAGGAATATCGTATCGTAAATATTCGATATTCCGCCTCCGGCGCCTGTGAGCCAGACAACTCCGAGTCCGTCAATATTTATTCCCGGTCTGAGATTTCCGACAAACACGTAGAGATTATCGGGGACCGGTATATTGTTATGGCTCTTGAAAGATATCTCCGCTTCAACAGTGAAAGCGGTAAGCTCTATCTTACCTTCAACTCCGAAAGACCAATCGTTTATCGTGTTTACCGAAATTTCGCCTTCGATCTCTGGCAGAGCGCTGATATAATTCTTTATTCCGACTCCGACCGTGAAGTTGACTCCGACAAAGCCTTCGCCGGCTCCGAAAAGCACATCTTTGACCATTACCGACGCGGTAATTCCGCGCTTTTCATCGTCCTCATCGTCGCTCTCGTCGATTTCCGACATATCAAGCAGACGGTCGATCCTGCCGGAATTGTAGGCGTAATCGTAAAGGCTCATATCCTCGCGCCAATACTGCCATAGATCTTGGAGCTTTGACCAATAGGTGACCTTGCCTGAAGGTTCATCGTTTTGATCCTGTTTTCCTGCAAAGCTCAGATCAAGCGACGCCGAGAAAGCGATGACGCCTGCGTTTTTCGTATGTGTGACCTTGCTGCCGTCGGATTTGGTCTCCTCGACTTCAATTTCGATCGAACCGAGTTCGCCGTAAGCAAGCTTGAAGATCATTCCGGCAAGGGTCTGACCGATCCCGGCAGCCGAGTTCCACACAAGGCTTATTACATTATCGGAAAAGTTTTCGTCACGTTCTCCGTCCGAGTCGTAAGGAATAAGTGAATAAGCTTCTCCCTGTTCGATCTTCGTAAAGATCGCTTTTCCTTTCCAGATCGAGCTGCGCTCGACTGCAGTATAAAGCTCGCCGTCAAATTCCACGCAGATAGGCGAATCGGCGTAGCTGTTGTAATTCCCGTAGTCCTCATAGTAAATCGCGACCTTTCCGCCTTCAAAGTCGATGCAATCGTTGATCACTATGCGGTTGTCGACGGTATATTCGCGTGTTGATGTATCGAGCGTCTTACTGCTGTTTGCGCTGTAATATGTACCGATAGTTTCACTGCCGGGACTAACCGTTTTCTCGCGCGTAAATTCACCGCGGAATGTAAGTAATATTTCCTCAAAGTTACCTGCGTTTACATATTTGATGTATTCATTTTCGTCGGCAAACGAGAGGATCTCATACTTGTTTCTTGCAGTTTCAACCACGGTGAGCAACCCATACGTATCATTTTTGTATTTGATATCGTCTGTGACCGTGAAGTATAATTCAGGCGAGGTCACGCTCTTNNTCGGATTTTTCCGGCTCGTTATTTCTTCCATTTTCTCCTCCGGCTCATTCGGCGCTCAGGATGGCGTCAAGCGCCCTCACCGCCGCGTCCGTCCATTCAAGCGAGAGATAATAACTGCCTGCGGCGCTTACAAGCTCAAGATCATTGCCGAGCGCAATATCCATTACGCCGTCTTTGACGGTGATCGAGTCGTGAGGTATCGTGACTTCGTTTTTGCCGTCGACCGTATGCGCGACCATATTATAATTTGCACGCGCTTCAAGCAATGCGGGATTTGTAACTGCCACAAGCAGGTGGCGCGTACCCTGCGAATAAATGAGCTTCGGCGTCATAGAGGTAAAGCTTACCTTCGGGATATTTCCGTCGTTGCCCGGCAGAAGAATGTAAACGCTTCTCTCTCCAAGCTTTGAAGTTTCGGAAATCTTGCCCTCGGTAGCCGAAACGTCGTACACGCCGACCGTCAGTTTTTCATAGGCGGCAAGCTCACAGGTGCGTGCTTCAAAATAAAGCGTTTTACTCTTTGTATCCCCGACTTCAAGTTCGGAATAAGGGACAACAAACGGCTCGGTGTTCTCAAAGTCATAACCCGCTGCCGCCCCTCCGAGATCGGTAAGCGGTCTGATATTCGCGCCGCCGGTTACTGCGAGCGCAATATTTTCAAGCTTTATCGCACCCTCGGTATCTATATTTGTAAAGTTTACGGCGATCTCAAAATCGGCGATGCCCACATCGGTCAGACGGACATAGTCGCTTTTATCCCCGTTCAGTTCAAGTCTTACCGGTGCGGTAAGATCAACCGCAACCGAATTGCTCGACGGCACATCATGATGGGAATACACGCCGTAATACGTCATTGCCGAAGTGTTTCCGCCTGCCGCCACACTGCCGAGATCGTAGTACATGGCATAAGCGCTGTCGGCGGTCAGGTATTCGTTGTCCTCGCGCGTGAAGTCAAGCGTTTCGATAGGAGTGAAGTCAAACAGACTTGCCGCCAAGCTGTTCCAATGAGCGAATGCAACCGAATAAGGCAGGGTCGCATTCACCGAATATGCCGTAACCGACGGGTCATACGGATCGTCGGTAGCATAAAAATTCTGCGGAATCTTGAAACTTGTGCTGTCAAGCACCGTTTCTCTGGTGATACGCTGTGCGCTTGCTCCGCCGCCCGCCGTGACTTCATAGTAGCCGAAATCACGTTCGCCGAGCGAAGTATCAAGCAGCACACGCGCTTTTACCTTGCACTCGGAGCTTCCGTTGTTTATTACGTCAAGCTTGAGCGCCGTCATACCGTGCTCGTTAGATTTATCGCCGGCAAGCGAATATGTAAGCACAAATTCAAGACCGCCGATAATCTGGCGTGCGACGATCTCGCTGTCAGGGGTAAGCTGTGATACCGAAACCTCGCTTGAATCCTTGTATTTGCCGCCGAAAACATAATCTTTCACACTGTTTCCGTCGTCAACACGAAATGAAACGAAGGAGGTATCGTATTCGCCGTCATGATACAACAGCTTTTTGTTATTGTCAGACTTCTTCAGAATGTCACCGTCTGCCGTGCGGACGGAAAAACCGCCGTTCTTTTTAGAGACTTCAAGCGTGATATACCCGTTTGTAAGGGTATATGCCTGCTCGGAAAGCTCATCGGCAAAGGCTGTGATCGCCGCTATCGGCATCATTCCGATAAGCATAGTCACAGTCAGCAAAACTGCTACGATTCGTCTTTTTATCATAATCATCCTCCGGCGGCGGCAAACTGCCGCTCAATTTTCACGTGCGGCAAGCTGCCGCTCCGGTTTTGCTCTCATTTGTTCGGGAATTTTCGGTCCGATCCTTATCGCGATCATCCCAAGCTTATTTTTTGAATGTTGTGCGACATTCTGCCGCACAACATTCAAAGCTTCAGTTAAGCTTAGGTAAAACTCTCAGTTCTCTACATAGACCAAAATTCTGAGCACTGCCCGACTCTGCGTGATCACACTCAATGTGTAGAAGCCTTTGTTCTCAAATCTTACGCTGCCGTTTTCAACTTTAAGACTGTCATCGCTTATATACTTCATCTGTCCGCGGCTGAGTATTCCGCGCTCAAGTCTGAGCTTATAAGGTTCGCTGACTCCGGGGATTATCTCCTTGAGATTCTGAACCTTGACGGTGCGAGTGCCGACACGGCAAACGAGCGTTGCGCCGTCCGTGACGATCTTTCCGTCGATCTCAATGCAAGGCAGATCCTTTGATATCACTCTCACATAGCGTTTTGCTTCGACCGTGTTCCCTGCCGCATCGGTTACAGTGTATACCGTGTAGTAGAGTCCGGGCTTATCAAGCTCAACATTTGTGATATCGTATACCACGTCGGGAGCAATACTCAGATTATCCCAGACATTGTATCCGTCGTCAAGCAAGGCTCTGAGTGCGCTTTCAGCCGAATCCTGCATCAATTGTACTGTCGTAGTATCAAATGTTATCTGCGGAAGCGTGCGGTCGATATTTCCGATAGTCACAAATTTTTCACTTACGTTACCGGAGCCGTCGCGCGCACTGATGATGAACGTACCGTTTTCCGCAAATACCAGCTCCTTCGTTTCATTTGAAGCAAGCGTATACGTATTGCCGTTGCAGGTAAGCGTGCAATCTTCGTTCACCGTTGCCGAAATTCTGACTTCTCCGTTTGTAAGCTTGAGTGAGGAGGTGTCCTCGGGATCAAGTGTGATAACCGGTGCGGTCAGATCGGGAGGCGTCAGTGTAAACTCAACTGTATATCTGTTGCCGGCAAGGTCGGTGGCGATTATTCTGTAGTCGCCGCCCTTTGTGCAGGTCATTACAAGCGGCTCTTTTTCGCTGTATACGCGATTATTGCCCATATTTGCGAATCTTACAGGCTCACTCGGAGTAAGTCTCACTTCATAGGCATACGGAGCCGCGGCGCCTTTCTTGAACATTGGCGTGGTATCCACAACGACATAGGGCTCTATTTTGTCAATTACAGTCATAGCCGGAAGCACGAGCGAGGTAGTCTTTCCGTTTGCGCCGCCGATTATCAGTTCGATCTCACCGTAATACGTATATTCGTAGCATACGGTTATCATATTCGGTGAAAAGCTTACGCTTCCCGAATAAAATCTGTATCCGTTCTCTTCCTTGATATCATGCCATAAGCCGCCTATTTTCACAAGCGCCGAATCAAACGGTACGTCTCCTGTAATATGTGCATAGACATTGGTATTGACAGTAGCGGTCGTCGGATGCTTCGGGTCATAATGTCTGCCGCTCTCGTCTTCATACACATATGAAGGCGACCAAGTCACTTCAAGCTTCGGCGGCTCTGTGTTGATGCCGTCAACTACAAGCTTTCCGACCGCTTTGTTTCCGGCTTCATCACTGAACCCGAAATCAAAGCTTCCGTTGTCGGTAAACACGACCTTGTACCACACTCTGCCCTCGCGGAGCTCAGTGGGGATATTACTCGGATAGTCAAGATTTACCATGCCAGCGATCTCATTGCCGGCAGCGTCGCGGTCGAAGAGTCTGAAGTATCCGATCTTTGTGTAAAGTCCGCCGTATACGATCTCGGATTCGTAGCCGGGCGCGATCATGTCTATCGACTCAAACATTGCCGCCGTAAAATCAACGCTGACTGTATCCGTTGCGTTTTTCACCTTCACCGTAAAATCCGTCGGCTTGGTGACTTCGACATTCATACCCGAAAGCTTTACTGCGCTTTCGTCACTCACGCCTTCAAGTGTGATGTCCACGCTGGTTTCACCTGCGGCTTTAACCTTGATCGTATACGCCTGTGTAATGCCGAGCCCGTCGAATACATCGTCGGTAAAGGGCGCATCCGCAGCCATAAGGCTCAATACTCTGCTGTAGTTACCGCTGCGCTTCAAGTATATATCAAAGGAGACCGAAAGCGGCTTCGGCGCAGGAGGCGCGGGGGGATCGGTGATTATAAGTCCGCTCGGAAGCACGGCTGTAGCACTTCCGCGGTTTCCGAAGTCGTCAACGTATTCAAACGTGTAACTGCGCTCGCCGTCAGCGGTAAAGTAATATATCTCCGCATTTCCTTCGATCGGCGTTACATTCCGCGAAGTCCTGTACCACGCTCTCACACCGCCGAGCGATTCAAGCGTCCCGTTTTCGCCGTAGTCGGCGACATACTGCTCAAGCTCGGTTTGTGAAAACTCACGTCCCGCCGAGTCGAGGTAGTAGCGCACGTCCGCTTCGGGAGCGCCGTTAATTATATTGGTCACATAAATGTCGAAACTGCGTTTTGCGTAATTATAGTCGGTAATATAATGCTCGTTCTCATAAAGAGTGACAAAGATCTCTGCATTATGCTCAAGCTTGGTCTCGCGTTTCGTCGTTGCATAACGCGAAGACTCACCGCTTGTCGGGTCCATCGTTGTAACGGTTGCACCCTCATGTTCCCAAAGCACAATACCGCCCGTTCCGTTGATCGCATCGGTCCTAATGTAGATCGCCTCTGCGGTCGGCTCGGTCTCGGAAAACTCAAGATCTATACTGTAGTCCACACCGTCGACCACGAATATGTCACCGAGATCTATGGTACGGGTATAGAGGTTGCCGAATATATCGGTATAGCTGATCTCATGTTCACCGTTTACGGCAATCGGGAAAGCATCCTCCCATTCGGTATTGTAGTATTTTCTGATAACGCTGTGTTCGTTGGCTGCGTTGTTCCATGCCCAAGAGTCGGCGGGTCTTATAGCCTTTGTGAAGTTTATCGTCAGACTTCCGTCTTCAAATTTCGGCGCCGAGTTCCCCGACATGATCGGCTCGGGCGCGCTTGCAGGAACATCCGTAAGCGTTTTGGAAACACTCGTGCTTTGACCGAAGCGGTCGGTCGCGGTCACTTTAAAGGTAATATCTCGCGAGGTCACTTCATCGACATACGCGGTGTATCCAAACATGGCAACGCTGAGGTAATCAAATGAATCGAATGCGCTATTGCTGCTTTCTTCGCTGCTGCGACGCATATAAGCATAATACACACCCGTTGTCGGATCGCCGTTATCGATTTCATATGTTATATACGTCTCGCCGGGTGCAAACTCAAGATCCAGAGAATCGGTGCCGAGCAGCTTTGAATACTCCTCGTCAAACTCAAGCTTGAACTTAATGCCGTATTTTTCAATATCGCCGAGGTCATCGCATATATGGAAGTTCAAGTTATAGCCGCCGAGTCCTTCATCGGGCTTTACGACAAGCACACCTTCTTCAAACCACGGTGAACGTTCAACTACGTATGCAGGCGAAGCCGCCGAGCCGTGTGCGTTCACCGTCACTGCCATATAGCCTCCGCCGCCCTCTACAGTATCGCAGGCATAGGTGCCGTCGGCGCGCTCAGTCATTTCATAGCGCGTGTATTTAGACGAAGCATGATCATACAGCGACATATATACCTCTGCGCCGATGAGGTTTGCATCAGACTCGGGGGTGAATATAAATTTGTCGTCGGTGATCTCCGCGCTTCCGGTAATAAAATCGTCATCCGGGAATAATGTGTAATGCTTTATATCACTTTTTCCGCCGTTGCTGTATATCTTTTGGACCGTGATATAGTTTTCGCGTCCCTTGTACAGATAGAGCATATTTTTCGAGTCGTCGGACGGAAGCGAATCGGCGTCATCAATAAACTGAAGATATTTTGAGCCGTAATCTTCATTTGATATTTCCGACTGATCAAACTCGTATGTAGCCATCTCAAGAGTATACTTTTCAAGTGCGGGGTCGGTATTTTTCACTACAACCACAAACTGCCCTGCATATCCGTCGCCGACATGAGTTACATTTGAAGTGTCCGCATTCGAGCTCACCGTAAGCTTATAATCCGTGCTTTCATACAGGTCATACATAGGCAGATATATAACCGACGAGTTTACATCGAGCGATATTTCACCGTAATCGCCGATATTGTAGACATTCCGATCATTCGGATCGGGATCGACGATTATGCTGCCGATCGAAAACTCGGAATCGGGTACCGTCGCATCTACGAGAACGTCGGAAGTCTTGCCGTTATGCTTGAGTCTGATATCATAGTTGATTCCGGCGCGGCATTCGATGTGCGCGGTGATTTTATATACTCCGGTCTTATAATCTTTATTCGGCAATGTTATTGGCTGCGATGCAGTTGACGCGGTCACGGGCGCGATCGGAACTTTATATGTTTCGTTTTCGGTGGTATTGACAATTTCAATGTAACTGCCGTGTACATCTATATCTTCATAATTCCAGCCGTTCTTGTCTTCGCCGAAAGTAAGCGTGAGCACTTTTTGCCCAAGCGTTGCCGGAATAGTTTCATTCGCCGTCAGCCAAGGCCAACCGTTACTGACCGCAAAGAGCGAATCCTCGCCCTCCAGCGTGATCGTACCGTAATTCTCGGTATTGCCGGCAATTCGGAGCAGATAGCGTTCGCTTGAGAACCAATCGGTAGAAGTTCCGACCTTTATTACATTATACTTTCTGCTGTAGTTGTCAAGTGTTTCAAAAGCGCTTTCACGACCGGCAAACACTGTAAGCTCAAGCTCGCCCGAATATTCGCCGCTCTTAAGGCTTTCCCAGAATTTTCCGTCCTCGGTATAGAAAATTCCGTTCATTTTTTTGAAGTCCGAATAGTTGCTTCCGCCCTCGGTAGACGAGAATGTATAGCCCTCGGTATCGCTTCCCGAAACCTTGACATAATGCCAACCGTTACCGCTTGCATAATCGTTGACATAGTTGATCAATGATTTATCCTTGCAATTTTCAAATTCCGCGTAGTCAACGTCAAGCTCCGCATATGCGTCTCCGCTCGGGCACTTGATCAAAAATACTAATTTATCGCCGTCC
>DHJP01000036.1:327-23195 GCA_002404395.1 Clostridiales bacterium UBA4717 | reverse complement strand
CTTTGCATATCCGAGCGCACTTTTCAGTATTGTCGCCAGACTGAGCAAAAGCACGCACAGGCAGACCGCAGTTATTGACGCGCCGATAAGCTTTTGCATACGGCGACCTTTCTTTTTGATCGACTGAGGCAGCATTTCCGGAGTCAGCTCATCGAGCGATCTGACAAAATCGCTTTTGCCGCTCTCAGGGTCGCGAACAAATTCAAGCTCTTCGCGGCTCGGAGCAGTATTTTTTATAATTTGTTTCGACTTGTTCTTTTTCATACTTCCTCCGATCCGATAATATATCAAATACATATTATATCAAACAGATACGGCGTTTACAAGTGTTTGTATGTTAAACTTTTGTTTAATTCCGGCTCTTTGCGCGTCGGCTTTGAGCGATTTTAAACGGCGGTATTGCATATTTCGCTTTTTTGTTATAAAATATATCCGTAGTTTACGAGAGGAGGCGTTTTTTACGGCAAATGAATACGTGTATACACTCGGAATACGCGAACTGACCGAAAAGCTGGTACCGTATGGGGATATTGATAACCGGCGCGGCGCGTTCAGGGTTATAGAAAGCCTCCGACTTCATAAAAAGCTGCAAAAGGAAGGCGGTGCAGTATACGCACCGGAGGTGAATTTAAAAAAAGACTTTGAGATCGCGGGAATGAAGATCTCGCTTGTCGGACGTGCAGACGGCGTTATTCAGGAAGAAGCGCTGTATTTTATAGATGAGATAAAGTGTATCAATCTGCCGATCTCTCAGATCGAAGAAAATTTTTGCCCGACACATACCGCACAGGTGATGTGTTATGCGTATATATATGCTTGCGATCACGGACTTGACCGGATCGGAACGCAGCTTACCTATTGCGATATCGTGAACGAGGACACAGTAAGATTCCGAGCCGAGCACGAGACCGAAGCGCTCGGAGCATTTGTGGACGGTCTGCTTCAGGAATTTGTCGTTTTGGAGTCTGAAAAACTCTCACTTCGGAGGTCTTTTTCTCAAAGTGCCAAAAGACTTTCATTTCCGTACGGAGAATACCGAGCGGGTCAGCGTGAGTTTGTGGAGTATGCCTTTGAGGCTATGTGCACTTCAAAAAAGCTGTTTGCCGAGGCGCCGACCGGCATAGGCAAGACAATGGCGGTGCTTTTTCCGGCAATCAAGGCGCTCGGCAACGGCTTCGGGGAAAAGATCTTTTATTTTACTTCAAAAACCACGATAGCGGAGGCGGCGGAGGCGGCATATCGTTTAATGTGCCGAAACGGTCTGAAAGCCTTATGTATAACTGTCAGTGCGAAGGAACGTATATGTAAAAATGCACCGAACTGTTGCGACCCGGACAGTTGCCCGAAGGCGCGGGGGCATTTCGAGCGCGTCAGGGAGGCGGTGCTTAATGCCGTCCGGACCGAAAACAGCGGGTCGGGGGCGGTATGCTTTACCTCCGACACGATAAAAAAGTACGCTGAGCAATTCAATGTCTGTCCGTACGAGCTTTCGCTTGATATTTCAGAATACTGCGAGCTTGTGATTTGTGATTACAACTATCTGTTCGATCCTAAGGTGTACTTCAGACGGTATTTTTCGGGACGCGGCGATTATATATTTCTTGTCGACGAGGCGCATAATCTTGCCGACCGCGCGAGGGATATGTACACCTGCGAGCTTTCGACCGCTGAGTTTGAATCTGCGCTTATGCGGATCTCTCCCGAGGATAAATATATTTTTCCGAAGCTTTACGAGGTGCTGTCTTATATGAAGACCGCCGATCGGCTTGTGGAGATAGAAGAACGCAGACTCGGAAAGGTCGGGACCTTTCTGACGCCGAAGCCGCTCGGAATACTGAACCGTCGTCTTAAGGAGCTTACGGCGGCACTTGAAGCATATTTTCGCTTTGTGGGCTATGAGCGCACGGAGCTTGACGATCTGTACTGTAAGCTGAAGGATTATCTGAAAATATCCGAATTTTTCGATGAAAGGTTTTTGAGCCGTATAACCTATAAAAACGGCGAGCTTTCGTTCGGCGAGCTTTGTATTGACCCGTCGGGGGTAATTTCCCATTGCCTTTCCAAAGGACGCTCGGCGGTGCTGTTTTCGGCAACGCTTTCGCCGTCGGATTATTTTGTCGATCTGCTCGGAGGCGGGGAAAACGATCTTACGCTTGTACTTGATTCGCCGTTCCCGCGTGAAAATCTCTGCGTATGCACCGTCGGAAAGTTCAGCACGCGTTTTGAGGACCGCACGGTGACCGTGAACGCGGTTGCCGATATGCTTGCCGAGCTGGTCGGAGGAAAAAGCGGAAATTACATTGCGTTTTTCCCGTCGTACAAATACATGATGCAGGTGTATGAAATCTTTGACAAAAAGTACAAGTCGGTCAGAACGATAGTTCAGCAAAGCGGAATGTCCGAAAAAGAGCGGAAGGCTTTTTTGAAAAGCTTTGAGAGCGCTGATGCGCCCCTGCCCGAAAAACCGAAAAGCAAGCTCGACGCACTGACGGGCTTGGGACTTGTCAGAGGCAGCGCTCTTTTCGGTAAGGGAGACGATGCAGAGACTGACGAGAGCACGAATGAAAAAAGTCTGCTTGCCTTCGGAGTGCTCGGCGGAGCGTTTGCCGAGGGAGTGGATTATCTCGGCGACAGGCTGATCGGCTGTGCGATAGTGGGCGTAGGGCTTCCCGGGCTTAATGACTTTTCAAACATTATCAGAGACTATTACGACAGACGCGCGGACGACGATATGCCGCGCGGATATGATTACGCATACCGTATTCCCGGGATGATAAAGGTGTTGCAGGCGGCGGGCAGAGTCATACGAAGCGAGAATGACAGGGGAGTTGTACTGCTGATCGACGACCGCTATTCGACGCGTGAATACAGTCGTTTTTATCCGGAGCATTGGAAACCGCTCAGGCGGGTCGGCAACAAGCGTGCGCTCGGTGAATTGCTCAGACGATTCTGGAATAATGAGCTGTGAAAAAACGAGCCGACGGAAGCTTATCCGCCGACTCGGCTTTTGACGACAATTATCAAATATTAAAGGTATCCGTATTTTTTACGCTTTGCGATTATAAACGCTGCCGACACGACGAAAGCGAATACTTCAGCGGCGGCAATCGACCACCACACGCCTTCGAGGTCGAACAGAATCGGGAGCACTATGACCGACAAAGTCTGGAACAGCAGGGTTCTGATAAATGAGATTGCCGCCGACACACCGCCGTTGTTGAGCGCGGTGAAGTATGCCGAGGAGAGGATGTTGAAGCCTGCCGGTAAAAATGCAAAGGATATTATCATGAACCCGTGGTTAGTCATTTCATATGCTACTTCATTATAGCCGACAAATATCGACGCCAGCGGCGCGGCAAGCGCTCTTGAAAGCGCGAACATTACCATGCCGGAAACTGCCATAAAGCAAAGACCCTTCAGAAGCAGATTCTTAAGCTCTTTTTTGTTTCCGCTTCCGTAGTGGTAGCTGACTATAGGTGACATTCCGATCGAGTATCCGATAAATATTGCCAAAAAGATGAATTGGACGTACATCAGAACTCCGTAAGCGGCAACTCCGACCTTACCCGCTATCCGCATCAGTTGAAAGTTGTACAGCGCACCGACGATAGAAGAAGATATACTGCTCATCAGCTCGGAAGAGCCGTTTATACAAGCTCGGATCATCGGAGACGCTTCGATTTTGGTGCGGACCGGCTTGATTGCACAGGTCTTTGAGCGCATGAAAAATATGAGCGGTATTATGCCGCCGACAGACTGACTGAGTCCCGTGGCGATTGCCGCACCTGCCACGCCCCACTTGAATACAGCGACAAATAATGCGTCAAGCACCATATTCGTGACACCTGCCGCTACGGTGAATACCAAGCCGAGCTTTGGGCGCTCGGCGGTTACAAGGAAGCTTTGGAATACGTTCTGAAGCATAAATGCAACATTGAAGCCGAGGATCCATCTGCCGTAGATCACGCAGTCGGATATCATCTCTTCGCTTGCGCCGAGAAAATACGATATAGGTCTTAAAAATACTATTCCGATAACCGATAATGCCGCTCCGGTTATCGCCGTAAGCATAAGCACCATAGAAAAGTATCTGTTTGCATTCTCCTTATCGCCTTCACCGAGCGTTTTTGCGACAAGCGCGCTTCCTCCCGTGCCGAACAGGAATCCCACGCCGCCGAGGATCATTAAAAACGGCATTATCAGATTGATAGACGCAAATGCAGTGTCGCCGGCAAAATTTGACACGAAAAGACCGTCCACCACTCCGTATATGGAGGTGAACACCATCATGCATATGGAGGGAAATACAAATCTGAGCAGCTTCCCGAAAGTGAAATGCTCCGAAAGTTGGATATTTGCCATGCTTTTTGCTCCTTTCAAAAAAATACGTGAGACCCGACTATTATAGCTCAATAAAAATATAATGTCAAGTAAAATCAAGGTTTTTTCGGCGTTATGTTGAAAAAGGAGCAAAATGATGATATAATATGGATATATTGCGAAAATACATAAATGCGTTTATCGTTTGTCTGAGATCAGACAGAACGTATCTTTCAAAAATGTGAGTCGGCTACGCCGATATGGAATTGTTATGGGCACTTTAAAAAAAGTGTTGGCGGCAATTGCTTTGGTATTGCTTTGCACCGCGTCGGCGCTTTCGGTTTCAGCCGACGAATATATGATAATAGACGATTTCGGCGAGAATGATTCCGGAATTTCATGGACTGCGGCGGATGCCGATTGCAGAATAGATAAGGTGCGCTCAGGAAACGAAGCATACCTTGAGCTTTCCGCTTTTTCGGTGCAGTCGGACCGTATTATCACCGCCGTCGGTACATTTGAAGAAGCGCGCGATCTTTCGGCTTACCGAGCGATCAAAATGAGGATAAAGGTAGTTCCGCTGCCCGATGGCGAGAGTAGGATCTGTTATGCGCGGATCACGCTGTATGACTCCGAACTTGCTTCGATCGAAAGCATAACCAGCGTGCGTGCGGGCGAATGGTCGGAGATCACGCTTGACATATCGGATTTTGGCGGAAAGGATTCGATTTGTGCGGTTGAAGTCGGAGTGATCCCCGATCGCGTATCTACCGGTATCTGGGACGGCGGTTTCTGCATTGATGATATATCGGCGCACGGAAGCGCGGACGCGGGCAAGGCCGAGCGGTTTATGTTTGAAGATTTTGAATGTGACGGAGCGACGGTAAGCTTTGATGAGAATATGACCTCGTTTTCGGTCACACCCGACGGTGCGCACACTTCGGCGGTATTTATGTTCACGCCCGAGGCGTATATTCCGCCGTTCTCAAACGCGCTCAGATTCAGACTTGAAAATCGTACCGATTCGGAATTCGTAAAGGTGTTTTTGACTTATTCGGACGGCGGTCTGCGCGAGACCGGCTTTGAGACAACGCCGAGATCAGAAGCGAAAATTTATTATCTGAATGATGAAAACGCCGCACGGATCGTAGGTATAACGCTTGAATTTGAAAACACCCCCGGAAGCTATATCATCCATTCCATAACCTCCGCGTCGGTCTATGATAAAAATTCCGGTACGGTCTACGGCAAGATCGAGACCTGCCGTTATGATGAAGAAAGCGGTATGATCACCGTGAGCGGGACGGTTCCGCGAGAATATGTTTCGGAAAATGCCGACAGCGAGCTTTTGCTTTATGCTCTTGAACTTAACGAGAATACCGACAAATATGTGTTTGACCGTGAAAATGCATTGGCTATCCACGGAATGTCAACAAAATTCAGGTTCGTTCTCAACGTGGGCGAACATAATCCCGAGGAAATATACAAAAAATATGTCGTAGTTACCGATGACACGGTGCCTAAGCTTATCGACACTCCGAGCTATGTCAGCTTCGGCGAAGCCGAAACCGGAGCGACCGAACGCTTTGCTGTGGGTATCATTGCCGACTCGGACGCTGCAGTGGGCACCGAATTTGCCAAAGCGACAGTGATAGACGTAGCGCTTGATCGTCTCCTGAGTGCGGAAAGAAGCGGGTATATTCACGAAAATATCGGCGGATATTATTATTTTGACCGCGAGTACACCGATGAATTGGACAGACGCATATCGGCATTGTCGGATGCCGGTGTAGGTATTACGCTCAGGCTCGAAGTGTCGGGCGAAGCGATTCCCGAGCTGTTGTATTCGGGCGCGGGAAACCGTTTTTCAAAAGGATATTTTTTGAACATTCATAATGAACAGGGATACGATCTGCTGCGTGCGTCGGTCGGATTTTTGAGCTCGCGATATAAGGCGGGAAGTCGCGGCGGCAAGATCGACGGCTATATAGTAGGCAATGCGGTCAATGCTGTGCCGCCGCAAAACGGTGCGCCGCTGATGTCTGTTACCGAGCACGCCGAATCGTATTCGGATATACTGAGGCTGGTATCGACTTCATCAAAGGCGGTAGGATATCCGGTGCGCGTATATGCGTCTCTCGGGGATGTGTATGAGTACGAACTGCTTGCGCAGAATGAAAACATTTATGATACTCTGTTGTATATGGAGGCGCTTAAGGAATACATTTGCGACGAGGGCGAGTTTGATTACGGGATCTGCATTGAAGAACTTGAAAGTTTGTGGAGATACGGAAACGAAGCTTCGCACCCGGAGGAGGAAGCCTTTTTTGCGCCCGCACAGTCGGCAAGCACAAGTCGGAGCGTGATAATTATTGACAGAGTAAGTAAGCGTGCGCTTGAATCCGAACCGGAAACGGCAAACCGCGCGTCGAGGGCGGAAAAAAACGGTTTTTCCGGCAGATATATATATCGTCTTGAGACCGAAACGCTGTCAGAGCTTGTCTGGATGCTTAAAAATCTTTCGGTCGGAACTGCGACCGAAAGGACCGTCAAGCCGACGCTCGGCGGGCTTGATTCCGATTACGTCGGCACGTACCTGTATTACGGTTTCGGTTCGTATGAGGGTATCGGGAATTGGTGCGCTTCGTACAATGCAAAAGAGGTAAACGTAAAAAATGCCGAGCTTTTCGGCCAGCTTGAACGTTCAAACGACAACTACGCCGAGCCTATGGGGATCGGTTGCAGCTTCGGCTATCCGAACGATTTTTCATTGACTCCGTATTTATCGCTTGATCTGCTTGTTGATAAGGGCGATTCGACCGGCGAGACTGCCGATATAGTTGTAAGGTTTATCGGAGACGGAGCGGTGTTCGACAGTACCGCCGAGCTTGTATACGGGGAAAAGCAAACGCTGTATATTGACTTTTCGGGTGTTGAAGCTCACGGCGGCTTTACTTCGGTTCAGATCCTGCTTTATGACAGTCTTGCTTCGGACGCTCAGATATATGCGGATAATATATGCGGATATTCCGCCAAATATGACGATTCGGAATTGGCGGAAAAGATCTCGCTGCTCAGGCTCGGCGGAGATGTTGCGCAAAGCAACGACATGACGGTAATTTTAATATTCATTTCTTTGCTCGCGGTGTTGATTACAGTAACGATAATGGTAGTTTTGTTCGGAAAAAAGCGAAATGAGTAAGAAACGGATCAGTACGTGTTCGTAAGCAAGCCGCAGATCGCGGCTTGAGTGATCCATAAAAATCTGTTCGGGAGGAAGGACTATGAAAAAAAGAATACTTGTTATCAGCAGCGCAAATATGGATATGGCAATGACGGTCAGACGGCTTCCGTCTGCCGGAGAAACGCTGATCGACGGCGGCAGCTATGCATTCCTGCCCGGCGGCAAGGGAGCCAATTCGGCAATCGCTTTTTCAAGACTCGGCGGTGATTGCGTTTTTTGCACAAAGCTCGGACGTGATGCGCACGGCGACACATTGCTTGACTTTTACAACAAAAATTCGCTTGATACCAGATTTGTTTCACGCAGTCAAAAATACCCGACCGGGCTTGCGGTGATCATGGTCGAATCAAGCGGAATGAATCGGATCGTTGTATATCCGGGCGCTAACCGTGCAATCGGAAAAAATGAGGTCGATGAAGCGTTCCTCTGCTATCCCGATGCGGTATATCTGAATTTTGAAATACCATATGATACCGTACTTACTGCCTGCGAATACGCCGTTCTTCAGAATATCCCGATATTTATTGACGCGGGACCTGCGAGCGACGCGATCCCGCTTGAAAAACTGCCCGAGATCGAGGTGTTTTCACCGAATGAGAGCGAGACTTACAGATTTACCGGTATTATGCCGGATAATTTAGGTAATTGCCTGAGGGCGGCGTCTGCGCTTTACGAACGAATGAAAGTAAAGTACATCGTTATTAAACTCGGCGGTCGCGGTTGTTTTGTTTATGACGGTACATACCAGAATCTTTGTGCGCCGTATGAGACAAGCGTAATTGATACCACGGCGGCGGGAGATGCGTTTACGGCGGCGTTGACACTTGAATATATGCGCGGCGCCGACATACTTGCGGCTTGCAGATATGCGAATGCCGTCGGGGCGATGGTTGTATCAAAAAAAGGAGCTTCGTCATCTGTTCCGACAGAGGAAGAAGTTGAAAAATTCATAAAGGAATACGGAAAAAATGACTGAAAAAAAAGCAAAGATTCTCGGCGTGGACTTCGGAGATGCCAGGACCGGACTTGCCGTCAGCGATGATCTGGGACTGCTTGCCACTCCCGCAGGGACCGTGTACAGCACGTATATCGTCGAAACTGCAAAAAAGGTTGCGGAAAAAGCGGTCGAGCTCGGCGCCGCAAAGATCGTTATAGGTATGCCGATAAATATGAACGGTACAGAGGGACCTATGGCGGAGCACGTCAGAGAATTTGCCAAACTTGTGGAGGATCAGCTCGGCGTCGGAGCAAGCATTGAATTTTTTGATGAACGTTGCAGTACGATGGCGGCGCATCAGATCTTGAATTTTACCGATACAAAAGGAAAACGCCGAAAGAACGTGGTGGACACGCTTTCGGCGCAGATAATACTTCAGAATTATCTTGACTCACATCGGAGCGCTCAGGCGCCGGCAACATGAGTCTTGTAGTATTCAAGCTGTTCGCTGTATGCATCTACGGTCAGATGAGCACCGTCGGTGGATTTTGACGGGTCAAGCGAGCCGTCGTCAAGCGTGAACATATGACTGCAGTCAAGATAGAATATCCGATTGTTTTCGGCGGTGCGGATAAGCGCGTTATTAAAAGACTCGACCGAGTTGTTTGAAAGTCCGAAAGGATTCATTACCGCAGAGTTTTCAAACTCGGTGGTCACCGGCATTATAAGTTGAATATATATGGGTTTGCTACCGACAATGTTTTTGATCTCTTTGATCGTGCTGTCGTATTTCTTTTCAAACGCCTGCACTCCCCAACCGAGTTCATTGATGCCGGTTGAGATATACAAAGCGTCGAAGTCGGTATTTTGTCTGAGGGCTTCAAGTATGGTAACATAATCGTCTCCCTGCTTGACAAAAGCTTTTGAATCAAGCGTGGCGATCGAAAGCCCCACGCCGCAATAGTTGACAGGTTCGATCCCTGTATAGCGGATCAGTCCGAGCATACGTGAGTCGCCGATGAACACACAGCGTTTGAAATATGAATCGCCGACATTTCGGCTTTCGGGCACAGGCAGACTGAAATCATAGTCGGCGATGACCTTTTCAAAGGTTATCGCTACCGGCGCGGTGCTTTCGTCGACTTTGGTGAGCGCCACAGGCAGCATTACGTCCTCGGAAACATTGCGGACGGCGGCTGAGGTCATGACATAAAGCGGTTCCTGCACGCTGTCCGAGATATCAAAGCTCGGTATGAACAGTATAATGGCAAGCAGGGTCAGAAGAAGCAATGCCGCGAGAATAATTGTTTGTTTCATAATTTATGCGACCTTTCGGTGAGTGTGAGTATGATTTATAACACGGAAAACAAAAAAGTCAATATAAATTACAGCCTGTATACGGAAAATGCCATTAAGGCGGTCTGCGGGGGACAGGCGCGCAAAAGGCTGTTATTGCACGTGTGCTGTGCCCCTTGCTCAAGCTATGTGCTTGAATATCTGAACGGTTTTTTTGACATCACTGTATTTTTTTACAATCCGAATATAGACGATGCCGACGAATACCGCCGCCGTGCGGCTGAAGAGCAAAGGCTGCTCTGTGAAATGAAGTTTGCAAACAAGCCGGAGTTTGTTGAGGGAAGGTATGACCCGAGGGAATTTTATGAGACGGTAAAGGGTCTTGAAAAGCTACCCGAGGGTGGGGCAAGATGTGTAAAATGCTTTGAACTGCGCCTTCGTGAAACCGCAAAATATGCGGTCGAAAACGGGTTTGACTGCTTTACCACCACACTGTCGATAAGTCCGCTCAAAAACAGTCGGGTGCTCAACACGCTCGGAGAATCGCTTTCAGGAGAGTATGGACTTGAATATTTGTTTTCGGATTTCAAAAAGAAAAACGGGTATAAGCGTTCGGTCGAGCTGTCCCGGATATACGGGCTGTACCGCCAGAATTATTGCGGATGTTCCTTTTCAAAGGCGGAGGCGGAAAGCCGTGCTCATGCTTCCGAAACGGATGAAAGCGCTTTTAGATGACCGGTGAAGCCGACCGATATCGGATTGATACTGCCGTCTTCGTAATAGTCTACTTCCGATATGGAGGCGTTTTCAAACCAATTTTCAGTGTCGGTGTATTCAAGTCCCAAACCCGCCCAATCGCATCCGAGGGAGCGAAGCGCCGCCGCGTGAGTGAACACCGCAACAGTTTCGCCGATATGCTCCTTTGCAAGCTGCCTGACGTGCTTGGAGATCCGCTCATACAGCTCGCCTATGCTTTCACCGTCCGGACATCCTGCTTTTGAAAAACTGCGGATCCATAATTCAAACTCTTCCGGATAGTTTGTTTCGATATCCGACCAGGACATACACTCCCATTTTCCGGCATTGATCTCGCGAAGCCCCGGATCGGATATTATATGAAGTTTTTGACGGTCGGCGGTAGGTTCGGCAGTCTCATACGCGCGTCTTTGGTCGCTGCTGTAAATGCAATCAAAGCGGACGTTTGAAAGATAGTCGGCGACCGCTTCTGCCTGGCGGTGTCCGAGTTCGGTGAGCATACCGGGGTTTTGGCCGTAACAAAGTTTTTTGAGATTGCCATCACTTTGACCGTGACGAATGAAAAACAGTTTGGTATATTCCATGATTTCACCTGCATATGGATTACTTTTAAATAATTATAGCATGAAAGCGGCGGTTGTGCAATGAGAAAAGATACAAATTCCGATATTTTTTGTATTTGATCTGCATTTATATTGTAAGTCCGTATAAGTATTGCTTTATTGGGTCGGCAACGCCGACGGAAAGGATCAAATGAAAACATGTTTTTACCGTGCGATCGTTGCGTTTCTGCTTTTAGGCATTATGGCTATCATGCTTGTCGGCTGTCGCGAAAGCGCAGACTCCGAGACAAAAGAAAGCTCGGGCTATGATTCGCTTAGTACAAGTGCGACTGAGTCAAGCTCCGATACCGCATCGGATGACAAATCCGATAAGGTGCTTGAAACGCTCAGAGCGCAGATCGTTGAAGCGGAATGCAATGTCGGTCTTGCCTTTGTGGGATATATAAATTATGCAGATGCCCCTGACGCGCTTTATGATTTTGTGAATAACAGCGGCTACGAGGAAAAGTATCCGTTTCTTAAAAGCGCCGCATTCGTTGACGGCGACGGAGCCGAAGTCTACGCAGTCGTTCCGTCAAGTGCAGACGCAATTGTCACCGTATATGCTTCGCAGTTATCGGAAAGCGGAGAATACTCCGAAGATCGCTCATCTCCGATTTTTACGGGAGAGGTCGGGCAATGTGTAATTGTCCGCTGTAACGTCAGTGAACTTTTTACTGATGTATTGATCTCGGTTTCGGGCGTCGGAGAAGCTTTTGAATTCAGACCCATGCTGTCGCTGAAAGACGGACATATAGCCGAGACTGCCGGAGTTTTTGATTTTTCGGCATATTCGGTCTCGGACGGCGACAATGCATATTACGCATATGAATTACTTTGCGAAAATCCTGAGATCCAAAAATATCTTGAGCTTGGCATGAGTCTCGTGTATACCGAGAACAAAGAGAATATTGACGGGAAAGAGTGTATGATCTTTGCGCTCGGCACGGATCACGATGACAGTTTTGTAAATGAATTGTTTTATGCGGTATCGGGTGAGTCGATATATTCGTATGATGTGCTTGAAGATTCATGGAAGAAGTTTTCAAGCGGTGACGGCGCTTGAACGAAAGACGGTCATCTTCAAAAACACAAATCCGAATGAACGTCGGTGTATGTTATGAGTCGGCAACGCCGACGGAAATATCAATGTGAAAAAAATAATTGAGCTTGTGAAAACGGTTCTGATAATGACGATTCCGTTGCTGCTTTGCGGCTCATTCGGCTTGTTCGGTTGCGGCAAAAGCACATCCCGTCAGTCCGAAGATCTTGTCAGACTTTCGGTTTCGTGCCTTGCTTCAAACTATGCCGCGTCTTACTCGTTTGATATAGAAAAAATGGGGAACTCATGGCTGATCTCGGCAGATTTTGAGTCGGAGTCGGGAAAAGAGTCTGTAAGGACGAAATTAGAGTCCGAAGTGCTCGATAAAGCGGACGTTGAAATGCTTTTGACGGCTGTTGATGATTATAAAGTGATCGAGCGAGTTATCAATTATAAAAAATACGAAGTCGAATGGGAGGCGCTTGATGAAACCGAGTATAATTTTACCTTGAAGTTTTCCGACGGAACAAAGGTCACAGCGCCGACATCGGCAGACAAAGAGTTTGAGTCGATTTTGTTTGCCGTTGCTTTAAAGTATTTCAGGTAAATAAGCGTGTAAAACATACGGCACCATAAGACGCCGACGCTTTTGGGGTTATGAAAATTTCGATGCATTGTTAATACTTTATCCTTTTGTCTTTCGGACGGTTGCACATTTTTACCTTGAATACCGGAAAATGTTTGACTTTTGGAGCTTTCCGTGATATGCGCGGCAGTTGCGAAAAAGTTTGGTGCGGGTATTGACTTTTGGGGCTTTTGATGGTATACTGTCACAAGAGATGAGAGATGTAAAGTAGAAGGGTGCTTTGCATCTCTTTTTGCTTTTTAAGGAGGAGCTTGTGGATCTTAATAAAATAAAAGATGTGCTTGAAAACAATCCGATAATCGCCGCAACCGATTCAAGCGGTTGGAGTGAAGCGTTAAATTCGGAAGCAGAGGTGCTGTTTCATCTGAGCGCGAATATATTGACAGCGTCCGATGAGATCGGCGCGGCAAAAAACGCGGGGAAGCAGGTCTTTATCCATATTGATCTTGCGGACGGAATCGGCAAGGATAAAGTCGGAATTTGTTGGCTGAAGCGTATCGGCGCGGATGGGATAATCAGCACGCGCGAGAAACTGATAAAAAGCGCTAAAGAATTCGGGGTGCTTACGGTGCAACGCTTTTTTGCGCTTGACTCAAAGGGTATGAATTCGATATTCGGAATGATAGAAAGTGCCAGACCCGATTTTGTTGAAATAATGCCCGGAGTGATACCGAAGGCGGTGAGGTTGCTGTCAACCCAGGATATACCGGTGATCGCGGGCGGACTGATCGAAAGCAAAAACGAGGTGACCGCCGCGCTCGGAAACGGTGCGATCGCAATTTCTACCGGCAGACATGAGCTGTGGTCGGGAGTATAAAAACGTATCGGATATTTATTACTATATGTGGAAAGGTGCGAAACGTCATTCGTATCTGACGTTTGAAATATATTCGTTTTGCACTTGTATTTGGTGGAAAAATGATTTACGATGTAGTTATAGCCGGTGCCGGAGTGATCGGCGCCATGACGGCGAGAGAGCTTGCAAAATACAAGCTTTCCGTATGCGTGCTTGAAAAAGAAAATGATGTTGCGATGGGAGCGTCAAAGGCGAACAGCGGGATTATTCACGGGGGATATGATCCCGAACCGGGGACGCTGAAAGCCGAGCTCAATGTTCGCGGAGTACCCCTGCTTTACGCGGCGGCAAAGGAGCTGAATGTACCCTGCCGTAACAACGGTGCGCTGGTGGCGGCGTTTTCCGATGAGGAGAGCGCGCACATCGACGCATTATATGAGCGGGGGAAGCAAAACGGAGTTGAAGCGCTTGAAGTGATCTCCGGGGATGAAGCGCGGAAGCTTGAGCCGACGCTTTCGGAAAAGATCACGAAAGCATTGCTTGTAAAAAACTCCGGAATCATCTGCCCGTACGCGTTGACGATAGCTGCGATGGGCAATGCCATGGATAACGGCGTGACGCTGCTTCGCAACTTTAGAATTACAAACGTAGAAAAGCGAGATTTGTTTTATGTGAAGTCCGAAAACGGAGACTGCATCTGCGGCAGATATTTTGTAAACTGCGCCGGAGGATATGCCGATCGGATCGCCGAAATGCTGCAGGATAAGTTTTATGAGATACTGCCGCGCGCCGGAGAATATCTCTTGCTTGATAAAAACGAGGGCAAGACGGTAGCGCATACTATCTTCCAAGTGCCGACCGTAAACGGTAAGGGCATACTTGTAACGCCGACGGCGGACGGAAATCTCCTGTTAGGTCCGACTGCCGAGACGGTCGGCGCGCCGTGTGATACCGAAACTACCGCACTCGGGCTTGCTCAGGTTGCCGAATACGCCAAAAAGAGCGTGCCGACAGTAAATACCCGCGCAGTTATTACTTCATTTTCGGGAGTGCGCGCCTCAGAAAAGCGCGGAGACTTTATAATCAATGAATCTGATAAAGTCCGCGGATTTATACACGTTGCGGCGATCGATTCTCCCGGTCTGTCATCGTGCGTGGCGATCGCGCAGTATGTGACGGAGCTGCTTGAAAAGGGTGGGCTGGCGCTTGAAAAAAATCCGGATTTTGACGGCAGACGCGCCGATACGCACGCTTTTTCAAAAATGAACGATGAGGAAAAGGACGCATATATTAAAGCAAACAGTGAGTATGGAAGAATAATCTGCCGTTGCGAAACGGTGAGCGAGGGTGAGATACTTGACGCGCTGCGCCGAAATCCGCGCGCGCTTGACGTTGACGGCGTAAAACGCCGCACGCGCTCGGGAATGGGCAGATGTCAGGGCGGCTTTTGTACGCCGTATATAATGAATCTGATAGCCAAAGAAAACGGTACGACGCTTGAAGCGGTGACCAAAAAAGGCAAGGGTTCGGAACTTGTGACAGGCAGGCTTTGAGGCGGATATTTTCTGCGCACTGTTAGAATTACCGATTATTTCTACGCTGTTGCGGACAGCGGCGAAAATTGCAGTTTGTTTTATGAGCCGCCTTGTGCGGCATGGACCGCGAAGATACAGACTCTAATAAGCGGAGTCTACGACTTCGCTCGGCAATTTCCGAGACTTCGCCTGCGAAAATTGCAGTTTATTTTATGAGCCGCCTACGGCGGCATGGAAAGTATTTATGGTCGAGCATGATATAGTGATCGTCGGCGGCGGACCTGCCGGCATGGCGGCGGCAGTTGCGGCATATGATGCCGGGGTGCATGACGTCGTAATTATTGACCGCGAGGAAGCTCCCGGCGGCATTCTTAAGCAGTGCATCCACAATGGATTCGGATTGCATAAGCTGGGGCGCGAGCTTACAGGGCCCGAATATGCGGCGGTATATGAAGCCGAAGTTGTTAAAAGGAAGCTCAAGGTGTACACCGAAACTATGGTGACCGACATATCGAAAGAGAAGATCGTTACGGCGCAGAACACACACGGTATACTGAAGATCCGAGCTAAAGCGGTGGTGCTTGCAATGGGATGCCGCGAACGCAGCCGCGGGGCGCTGAATACGCCCGGATCGCGTCCGGCGGGTATCTACAGCGCCGGTACCGCGCAGAAGCTTATGAACTGCGAGGGCTATTCGGTCGGGAAAAACGTGGTCATTCTCGGTTCGGGTGATATCGGACTCATAATGGCAAGACGTATGTCGCTTGAGGGGGCAAAGGTCAAAGCGGTCTGCGAGATTATGCCGTATTCGGGCGGACTTAAACGGAATATTGTTCAGTGCCTTGAGGACTTCGGCATACCGCTTTACCTGTCAACTACTGTTGCCGAAATTCACGGCAAAGAGCGCCTTGAAGGCGTTACGATAGCCGCAGTCGATGAAAAAATGAAGATAATAGAGAACACAAAGCGGTATATACCGTGCGATACGCTGCTTTTATCGGTAGGACTTATCCCCGAAAACGAGCTGACACGAAAGCTCGGCGTTATTATGGACACGGTTACCGGGGGTGCGGTTGTGGACGAAAAGCGACAGACCGCGCTTGAAGGCGTTTTTGCTTGCGGTAACGTGCTTCAGGTCCATGATCTGGTCGATTATGTTTCGGATGAAGCCGAGATCGCCGGACGCGGAGCCGCCGAATATGTGCTTAACGAGGGGCTCGCTTCCGATACCCTTGCGGTGAAAGCCGAGGGGAATGTCAGGTATGTTTTGCCGCAACGCATAAATTCAAGAGAAAATGAGGTTGCGTTGTTTATGCGCGTAAGGACTCCGCTCGGAAAAGTGAGGTTCAGCGTGAAGTCAGGCGACGAGCTGCTCGCATCTGCACTCAGGCTTAAGGCGGCGCCCGGCGAGATGGAAAAGATCACGGTAAAGGCAGATAAGCTTAAACTTGCAAAGCATGAGCTGTCCGTTTGTGTGGAGGAGATTGACTGAGTATGGAAAAGAAAAAGCTTACTTGTATAATCTGCCCGCGCGGCTGTGAGCTTGAAGTCGAGCTTGACGGAAATAACGTGAAGGTGACCGGTAACGGCTGTCCTAAAGGCAAACAATACGCGACGGACGAGTGTACGAATCCGACCAGAACCGTTACTTCAATTGTGCGTGTATCAAACCGTACAAATGTTATGGTGAGCGTCAAAACCGATAAGCCGATCAAAAAAGCGCATATTTTTGATGTTATGAAGCTTATCAGAGCAAAAACGGTGGAAGCTCCCGTGCATATCGGCGATGTTATTATTGCCGATGCTTTCGGTGCAAATGTTGTTGCTACGAAAAATATTGATTGATACGCCGAAAATACCGATTGCTTTTTGAGTCGGCGGCGCCGACAAGGAGATACTGCTATGATAGAACACAGGTGTAACTGCAAAATGGGTGTGCACAGAGCGCCGCTTGAAAAATATATTATCCGCAAAGGTGCAATCGAAAGTCTGCCCGAGGTCCTCGGAGAATATTCCCGCGTATATATGGTCTGCGACGACAACACTTATGAAGCGCTCGGTAAGCGGGCGGAAGAGTTGCTTTTGCAGGTCGGAAAATTTTCGCATAAATGCATTTTGCACGGAGATGTGCTTCCGAATTCAGAGAGTATCGGAAATGTGCTTATCCACCTGAATGATCCTAAGGCGGAAGCAGATATTTTCAGATATTCTCCTAAACCCGATTTTATTCTGGCGGTCGGCTCCGGAGTAATAAACGACGTATGCAGACTTGTGTCTTATCGTTTAGGCATTCCTTACGGTATATGCGGCAGCGCACCGTCAATGGACGGATACGCTTCGGCAGGTTCGCCTACACTTTTTGACGGAACCAAGGCGACGATAAAATGCACTACGCCGCAATATATTATCGCCGACACCGAAGTGATGAGCCGCGCGCCGTATGAGATGTTGCTTGCGGGTATAGGCGATATGTTCGGAAAATATACAGGGATCCTCGATTGGGAGCTGGCGCGCGATTACAATAACGAATATTTCTGTGAGACTATAGCAGCTGAAGTTATAGCTGCCGCAGATCTGTGCCTTGAGAACGGCTACGAGCTTGAAGCGCGCAGTTGTAAATGTATTGAAAATATAATGCAGGGGTTTATGGTGACGGGACTCGGAATGGCGTTTACCGGCAATTCAAGACCCGCTTCCGGCTCCGAACATATAATTGCACATTCCTGGGAGCTTGACTGTGTGGAGAGAGGGGAAAAGCCGAATCTGCACGGGCTTGAGGTGAGTGAAGCGACCCTGCTCGTCGCTTATATGTACAGGCTTTTATATGCGGAGACCGAGGATATGCATCTAAAAACGCTTATTGAAAAATATCTGCCTTATTTCGACTCCGTGGAAAAATTTTGTCGGCAGATGAAGCTGCCGTTGCCCGTAACGAGACCCGATGAAATGCTCGCCGGTATCAGACGCGCGGTGCACCTGCGTGACAGATATACGATATTATTCTATTTGCGTGACCAAAGAGCGCTTGAAAGATATGCGGAATATGCGGTAGCAAAGCTGTGTGAGAGGTTGTGATATATGAAAACCGATAAAAGCATCGCACAGCGTATCGTAAAAACGAAATTGTTTTTGTTTGATCTGGACGGCACGCTGTACCTCGGCGACGAGCTGTTTCCCTTCACGGCGGAGCTTTTGCGGGAACTGAAAAAGCACGGCAAAGAATACCGCTTCATCACCAACAATTCCTCCAAAAATCCACAGGATTACGTCGAAAAAATGGCGCGGCTGGGACTTTCGACACAACCGGAGGAATTCATTACGTCCGGATTGGTGACCGCGCATTTTATCAAGGATCACTTTCCCGAAAAACGGCTGTACGTGTGCGGCACGGCGTCGCTGAAGGCGGAATTTGCGGCAGAGGGGCTTCGTCTGACCGATTCGCCCGAAGAAACCGACGCGATTGTTCTCGGCTGCGACACCGAGCTGAATTTCAAAAAAATTGACGACATCTGCCGCGTTCTCTGCACGCGGGAGGTGCCGTATCTGGCGACGCATCCGGACGAAAGCTGCCCGACCGAATACGGAAAAATGCCCGACTGCGGCGCATTGGCGCGGTTTTTGTACACGGCAACCGGGAAAATGCCGCAGATCATCGGCAAGCCCGAACCGCTGATGGCACAGCTTGCCATGAAGCTGGTCGGAACCCCGAAAGAAAAAACCGCGGTCATCGGCGACCGCGTGGAAACGGACATCGAAAGCGGCATTTCGGCAGGGACGTACACAATTTTTGTCGAAAGCGGCGCGGAAACCGACGCGGCGCAAAAACAATTCGGTGCGCAGGCGGATGTGGTTTTGCCCGATGCAGGAAAAATGATCGACGCGCTCCAAGCACTTTGACTCACAAGCAGGCAAAAAATGATAAAATCGGCAAAGCGGCGGCGGTCTTTTGACCGCCGCCGCTTTAAAACAAAGAAGCACCGCTTTTTCAAGCGATGCTTCTTTGTTTGTCTTCTATAACAAGACCTGATTGGGAGGAGGATAGCAATTTTTTTGCCGACAAACGCTGCACACTGAAAGGATGGACTCCTTTTTCGTGTTTTATACCGCTGTCGTCGGCGGAAAACGGGTTTCCGATCTCAGTGTATCACAAAATCGCGTCTTTTTCCACGCAAAATTGCACGAATACTTTGCATATTCGTGCCCTTACGGAAAACACCGTTACTATTATACCGTATTTTTCTGCGTTTGTAAAGCCTTTGCGTATTTTTTCGACGAAACGACGAAAAAACAGCCTCAGTTGCCGCATTCAATGCTGATTTTTGTGAACACGTCCAGAATATCCTCCACGGCAAGCGATTTTTTCTCCTCGCCGCTCTTGTCCATAATTACGTGTCCTTTGTCCATCATCAGCAGGCGCGAACCGTATTCCACCGCATAACGCAGGTTGTGCGTCACCATCAGTGCGGTCAGTTTTTTCTCCTTCACTACCCGATCGGTCAGCTCCATGATCGTTTCCGCCGTTTTGGGGTCCAGCGCGGCGGTGTGTTCGTCCAGAATCAGAAAATCCACCGGGGTCATCGTCGCCATCAGCAGGGACAGTGCCTGCCGCTGTCCGCCCGAAAGCGAACCGACACGCACGTCGGTTTTGTCCTCCAATCCGAGATGCAGACTGGACAACAGCTCCTTATACGCCCCGATCCGACGATGATCTAAACAAGGCGTCAGTCCGAAGCGCTTGCCTTTGTTCTCCGCCAGCGCCATATTTTCCGCAATGGTCAGTGACGGGCAGGTTCCCGCCGAAGGATTCTGGTAGACCCGACCGATACGGCGATAGCGTTTATAGGCGGGAAAACGGGTGATGTCCTCTCCGTCGAGCAGTACTTTGCCGCTGTCGGTCGGGATACTGCCGCAGAGAATATTGAGCATCGACGTTTTGCCGCTGCCGTTACTGCCGACCACCGAAACGAACTCTCCGTCGCCGATCGTCAGATTGAAGCGGTCAAACAGGCACATTTCGGTCACCGTGCCGGGGTTATAGATTTTCGTGATATTTTTCAGTTCAATCATACCGTTTCTCCCCGTTTCTGCGTCACACGGCGTTTGAAAAGCGTCGCGGTTTTTTCGTTGAAAATCAGAATCAGCGCAAACAGCACCGCGTTGAGGAGCTTCAGATAAATTCCATTGGTATCCACAAGTACCAGATAGTTCAGACACAGCGAATACACAATCGCACCGCAGATGACGGCGGTGGTATCTTTGAAAATCCGAATCCGCGAGAAAACCGCCGTTCCGATAATGACCGATGCGAGTGCCAGCACCACTTTGCCGCTTCCGCAGGTATTGTCGTACTGCATATACAGGTGCGAATACACCGCTCCGGACACGGCGGAAAAGCCGTTGGCAAGCGCAAGTCCCAGAATCTTATACTGTCCGCTGTCCTTGCCGAGCACCGACACCAGACCTTCGTTATCGCCCGTGGCACGGATCATATAGCCGAGTTTGGTTTTCAAAAACAGGTCAATCAGCAGTTTTACGCCGACGACAATCAACAGCAGAATTCCCAGGATGGCAAGATCCTTCTGCCCGCTCGTCAGTCCGCCGAGCAGCTTCCCGCCGAAAAGTCCGGTCAGGTTTTTGCTTCGGTAGGAAAAAATGGTGGTGGTATTGCCGCCGTCGGTCAAAAAGCCCGTCAGTGCCAGCGTCACCGACAGCAATGCCGTCATCACGATAATCCCCGCGAGCAGATTGGAAATGCGGAATTTCACGTGCAGCACTCCCGTGACCGTACCCGCCAGAAATCCCGCAAAAAAGCTCAGCGCCGTAGCAAGCACGGGCGGAATGCCCGCTCTCAGCATCAGAATCGTGCAGACGACGCCTCCCAGCGGGAAGGTGCCGTCCACCGAAAGATCGGGAAAATCCAGAATCGAATAGGAAATATACACACCCAGCGCGAGAATCGCGAAGCAAAGCCCCATCTGCACGCCATCGATCGTCGTTGCGAAAAACAGATTCATGATTATTTACTCTCCGCCACATCCGTCGCCGCAATGTCGGTCGGCACGGTCAGTCCCAACGCAGCACAGGCGGCACTGTTATAGTAGTTATTCGGTTCGGTGATGGTCTGCACGGGAATTTCCGACGCCTTTTTGCCGTTAAGGATTTCCGCCGCGGCTTTGCCCGACAGTTTGCCGACCTCGACATACTCAATTGATGCGCTTGCCACGCAGCCGACCTTGACCTGCTCGATTTCCGAGCCGAACACCGGAATTTTCTTTTCGTCAGTCAGCGGGAGGATGTTGGTCTGGAGCTTTCCGACCACCGTATTGTCCAGCAGATTCACGAAGCAATCCACACCGCGTTCGATCAGTTCATTGGTCTTGGCGTCGATCGTGGTGATATCCGCCACGGCACTGTCCAGAATTTCCATGCCGGCATAGGCTTGAGCGGCTTTTTTCAGGCTCTCGACCTGGATCGGGGAGCTGGATTCCTCGGTGGAGTACAGCACACCGATTTTCAGATCCGTTTTTCCCATAAACGCGGTCACGACCTGAAGCTGTTTGTCAAAATTCGGAATATCGGACGATCCGGTAACATTCGGGTAATTCGCCATGACCGAAGCATCGGTAATCGCACAGTACACCACCGGCACGTCCTTATCGGCAGCGGCATTCGCGGCGGCAACCGCAGACGGAGTGGCAATGGCAATAATGACCTTGGCGCCTTTATTCACCAGGGTATTCGCCTGCGACTGCGAAACGCCCGCATCGAAGTTGCTGTTGAGATATTCGACATTATACTTGGACAGATCAATGCCGCTTTCTTCCAGACCCTTGATCACGCCCTCATAGCAGTTATTCAGCGATCCGTGCGAACCGAACTGAATGATTCCGATCGTATCTTTGCTTTCTCCGCAGGAAACACACGCAAACAGCAGCAGCGCCGCCAACATCATACAAACAAACTTTTTCATTTTTCTTTCTCCTTCATTTTTCATTTTTTGTCATTCTTTCTCTTTTGCGTCGCCATCGTTCACGCAGCCGCATATTCATCACTCCTATAAAAAACAAACAGCCTTATCCCTTCCAAAAAAGGGACAAGACTGTAAAAATCCTGCGGTACCACCCAAATTGGCGCCGAAGCGCCCACTTCCCGCACCTTCGATGCGGTACGCTCTGTAACGGGAGCTTCCCGTCAGCCACTACTCACCTTTCGGTTTTCGAGCCGCCCTCCTGAGTCCATTCACACAAAGATCCGTTACCGCGCTTCCACCTGCCGCAGCTCTCTGAAAACTTCTTCTCTATGCTACTCTTCTCCGTCTTGGGTTTTTTAGTATGCGTTTAGTTTAGCACATCAAATCGCGAATGTCAAGAGTTTTTGAAAAAAATTTTCTTGACATTTTGGTAGTATTATGATATCATTTTAATATCAACTAAGGAGGAATGACTGATGCAAGAAAAAATTCTCGAAAACCGAAAACACGGCATGGCGGCTTTGCTTCTGACCGCTTTACTCTATCTGTGCGCCGTCGTGTTGCTGGTCTACGGCTGTATTCTCATTGAAAACCCGCAAGCTCTCCTTCCCGGCGTGATTCTCACCGTCCTCGGCGGACTGTGGCTGCTGATCGGCTGGCTTCCGTTTATCGGACTGCGGATTCTCAAGCCGCAGGAAGCTCTGGTGCTGACGCTGTTCGGCAA